>JBBJMR010000409.1:0-6308 GCA_037720395.1 Polyangiaceae bacterium | reverse complement strand
GCGGCTGTTCGGGCTTCGCCTACGCCATCGAGTACGAGGACGGCGAGCCGCGCACCGGCGACAAGGTCTACGTCTTCGAGAACGAAGGGCAGGCCACGGTGCGCTTCTTCGTGGACAAGAAGAGCATCCTCTATCTCGGCGGCTCGGTGCTCGACTGGGAGAAGACGCTGATGTTCCAGGGGTTCAAGTTCAAGAACCCGCACGAGTCCACGCGCTGCGGCTGCGGACACTCGTTCACCGTCGCCTGAGCGGCCCGGCGCCCGTCGCCCGCCCCGCCCGACAGCCTCTGCCGGACCCCATGAACCAGATCCCGCCCGCGGCGAAGGACGCCTTCGACACGCTCGGTGTGGAGGCGCGCTTCGATCTCGACCTCGGCGAGCTGGAGCGTCGCCACCGCGAGCTGTCGCGCACGCTGCACCCCGATCGCTACGCGAGCGCGCCCGCCGCCGAGCGGCGCATGGCGCTGGGCAAGGCCATCGAGGTCAACGAAGCACACCGTGTCCTGCGTGACCCGGTGAAGCGCGCCGAGGCGCTGCTGCGGCGAGCCGGCGTGGCGGTGGGCGAGGTGGCCGAGCCCAAGGCCTCGCCGGAGCTGTTGATGGAGTTCATGGAGCGGCGCGAAGAGCTCTCCGAGGCCGCGCGGGCCAAGGACCTGGCCGCGGTCGGCAAGCTGGCGGCCGCCATGCGCGAGCGTCAGGCGCAGACCACCCGCGAGCTGACGACCGCGCTGGCCGCACCGCCCGCGGAGCTTGCCGCCGCGCGGTCGTTGCTCGGCGAGCTGCGCTATGTCCGTCGTTTCCTCGAGGAGGTCAGCGCCATCGAGGAGAGCCTGGCCTGACGCCGTGGAAGGGACCCTGCGCCCCCGAGGCCTGCGCGACGCCCTGACGGTGACCGTCGCCAAGGCCGCGCTGTCCGCCGCCGTGCTGGCCACGGGCTTCCGCGCCATCAGCGACGACGACTACGCGCGCGTGGTCATCGCCCAGGGCTGGGCGCACGCCCCGCGGCTCGACCCCAGCGGCACCAGCTGGCTGCCCATGCCCTTCTGGGCCACGGGCACGGCGATGCTGGCCTTCGGCCGCGGCCTCGGCGTGGCGCGGGCCACCGCCTTCGCGCTCGGCGTCGGCGCCGTCCTGCTCTGCTGGCTGGCGGCGCGCTGGCTGTGGGGCGAGCGCGACGGCGACGACCGGGCCGCGCTGCTCGCCGGCCTGGCCGCGGCGGCGCTACCTTCGAGCGCGCTGCTCGGCGTGGCGACGGTGCCCGAGCTGCCCACCGCCGCGCTCCTGGTGCTGGCGCTGGCCTCGCTCGCTCTGCCGCCGGCGGGCGGCGCGGTGGAGGCAGAGCGCCTGGCGCCGCGGCGGCGCCTGCTCGGCGGCGCGTGCATCTTCGTGGCCTGTCTGTCGCGGTACGAGGCCTGGCCCGTGGCCCTGTGCTTCGCCGTGCTCTGCGCGGTGGACGCGTGGCCAGGCAGCCCTGCCCCGCGTCCACGGCCGCCCGCGGGCGCGCTGGCCGGCGCTGCGGCGCTGGCCCTGGCCGGCCCCCTCGTCTGGGTGCTGTGGAACGGCCACGCCCACGGGGACTTCCTGCACTTCGCGGCGCGGGTCGCCGCCTATCGCGACGCACTGGTCGGAGCGCCGGGCCCCGGGACGCTGCGGTCGCTGGCCGACTACCTCGGCGCCACCGCCCGCGCCGAGCCGCACCTGGTGGCCTTCACCGGGGCCTGGGTCGCGCTCGTCGCCTTGCCGCACACCCGTGCCGCAAGCGCGCTCGCTGCGCTCGGGCGCGCCCGGCGGCCGCTCCTGGTGTCGGGGGTGCTTCTCCTGTCGCTGGCCTGGGCCGGCGGCCGCTCCGGCGCGCCGACGCACCACGCGGAGCGCGCGCTGCTGCCGGCGATGCTGGTGGTGGCCATGGTCGGAGCCGTGGTCGTGCTGCGCACCTTCCGCGAGGCACGCCGCAACGCCGCCGCCTGGGCGCCCGCCCTGGCATGCGCGGCCGCGCTGGTGATCGGCGTGCTGCTGATGCGGCTCTTCCCGGGCGAGTCGCTGCTGCCGCGGCAACAGGAGGTGGCCATCGGTCGGGCGGCGGCCGGCGCGGTGGCGGCGGGCGAGAAGGTGCTGCTCCAGGTCGACGACTACGGCTACCTCGCGGTGATCGCCGCCACCGGCCGCCCCGAGGACGTGGTGCCGGACCGCAGCCCCGATCCACGCCTGCAGGCCGAAGCGTCGGCGTTCCGCGACGTGGAGGCGCTGCGCGCCCGGGTGGCGTCGGTCGGTGCGCGCGCGGTGGTGGGCAAGAGCAATGCGCCTGCCGCCATGGCGCTCGGCGCGCCGCTGGCGTCCGCAGGTGGGTGGGCGGTGTGGCGGGTCACCGAGCCGGCGCTGGCGCGCTGCTCAGAAGCGCCGATGCTGCTCCCAGGCCCAGGCGGTGGCCACGATCCGCTCCAGGTCCGTGAACCGGGGCTGCCAGCCAAGCTCGGTGCGCGCGCGCTCCGCGGAGGCCACCAGCTTCGGCGGGTCCCCCGCGCGGCGCGCGGTGACCTGGGTCTCGACGCGCTTGCCGGTGACCTTCTCGCACGCCGCCACGACCTCTCGCACCGAGTGGCCGCGCTCGCTGCCCAGGTTGAAGGCGCGGCTCGACGCGCCGCCGCGCAGGCGCTGCAAGGCCAGGCCGTGCGCGGCAGCCAGGTCGGCGACGTGCACGTAGTCGCGCACGCAGGTGCCGTCCGGCGTCTCCCAGTCGTCGCCGAAGATGCGCAGCGCGGGCTGGCGGCCGGTGGCGGCCTGGAGCACCAGCGGCAAGAGGTGCGTCTCCGGGTCGTGGGTCTCGCCGGTGCGGCCACGCTCGTCGGCACCGGCGGCGTTGAAATAGCGCAGCGCAGTGGAGCGGATGCCGTGCGCCACATCGAATGCCGCCAGCATGCGCTCGCAGAACAACTTGCTCTCGCCGTATGGGCTGACCGGCTCGCGCGGGTGCGACTCGTCGATGGGCACGCGCACCGGGTTGCCGAAGACGACGCACGACGACGAGAACACGATCTTGTCGACCTGGTGGTCGCGCATGGCCTCGAGCAAGGTCAGCGTGCTGCCGACGTTGTTGCGGAAGTACAGGCCGGGCTCGGTGACCGACTCGCCCACGTAGGCGTACGCGGCGAAGTGGACCACCGCCTCCACGCGGTGCGCGGCGAAGATGCCGTCCAGACAGGCACGGTCGCCGACGTCGCCGACCACCAGCGGCACGTCGCCGACGGCCTCGCGGTGTCCGCGCCGGAGGTCGTCGAGCACGACCACCTCCTCGCCCGCCTCTCGCGCGTGGAGCACGTAGTGGCTGCCCACGTAGCCCGCGCCGCCGGTGACCAGGATCATGGTGGCTCGCCGTCTACCACCAGCCCGGCTGCCCGGCCAGGCGCCCGGGGGCCTTGCGCCTTCGCTCGACAGTGCATGGCGGATCGCCTAACCCGTGCGCCGGGTCGGTCGACCGACCGCACCGTCGACCCCACGGTGCGTCGCCTCGCCGCGCTGTCCGCCGCCGCGCCGCCGGTCGCTGCCACGTACCCCGACGCGCCCGTCGACCGAACCCCCATCCTCCGGTACGCCTCATGACCCTCCTCGAGATATTCGACCCCAAGGCCCGCCCCAAGCCGGTCGGCATCGACCTGGGCACAACCAACTCGCTGGTGGCACGGGTGCGTGATGGGGTCCCGCAGATCATCGCCGACTGCAACGGCGACAAGCTGGTGCCCTCGGTCGTCCACTACGACGCCCGCGGCAACGTCCTCGTCGGCCGCGACGCGGTGCGCGTGGCAGCGCTGCGCCCCCAGGACACCATCGTCAGCGTGAAGCGCTTCGTCGGCCGCGGCGCGGACGACCCGGAGACGCGGCGCCTCGGGACCTACCGCTTCGTGGAGCCGAAGACGCCGGAGGAGGCCAAGAGCGTCCGCTTCCTGGTCGCCGGGCGAACCGTGACGCCGGTCGAGGTCAGCGCCGAGATCCTGGGCGCGCTCAAGAAGAGCGCAGAGGACGAGATGCGCAACGTGGGGCCGGCGGTGATCACCGTGCCCGCGTACTTCAACGACGCCCAGCGCCAGGCCACCAAGGACGCCGGGCGCCTGGCCGGCTTCGAGGTCCTGCGCCTCCTCAACGAGCCCACCGCGGCCGCGCTGGCCTACGGCCTGGACAAGCGCGAAAACGGACTCTTCGCCGTCTACGACCTCGGCGGCGGCACCTTCGACATCACCATCCTGCTCCTCGACAACGGCGTCTTCCAGGTGAAGTCCACCGGCGGCGACAGCGCGCTCGGCGGCGACGACATGGACCGGGCGCTGGCCGCGGTGCTGCTCGCCGAGATGGGCCTGCCCGATGCATCGAGCGCGGCGCCGGAGCTGGTGCGCCTGGCGCTCGACGCCGCGCGCCGCATCAAGCACGGGCTCACCGATGCCGAGCGCGTCGAGGCCGAGCTGCCCGTGGCCGGCGCCGGCGAGCAGACGAAGACGGTGACCATCACCCGCGCCCAGCTCGATGACCTGATCCGCCCCATCGTCGAGCGCACCGGCGTCGCCTGCCGGCGCGCCCTGCGCGACGCGGAGCTCGATCCCGCCGCGCTCGACGGAGTGATCCTGGTCGGCGGCTCCACGCGCGTGCCCCTGGTGCGGCGCTACGTGGCGGAGCTCTTCGGCAAGGAGCCGCGCGGCGACATCGATCCCGACCAGGTGGTCGCCCTCGGCGCCGCCATCCAGGCGGACATCCTCGCCGGAGACGCGCAGCGCGAGGGCGAGGTGCTGCTCCTCGACGTCCTGCCCCTGTCGCTGGGCATCGAGACCATGGGCGGCGTGGCCGAGAAGGTCCTCCCGCGCAACACCGGCATCCCCACCGGCGCCCGCCAGATCTTCACCACCTACGCCGACAACCAGACAGGCTTCGACCTGCACATCGTCCAGGGCGAGCGCGAGCTGGCCGCCGACTGCCGCTCGCTGGCGCGCTTCTTCCTCAAGGGCATCCCGCCCATGCCCGCAGGCATGGGCCGCCTCGAGGTCACCTTCCGGGTCGACGCCGACGGCCTGCTCGGCGTCACCGCCAAGGAGCTGACCACCGGGGTGGAGCAGAAGGTCGAGGTCAAGCCGAGCTACGGCCTCAGCGACGAGGAGGTGGAGAACATGCTGCTCGCTGCCCTGGACCACGGCGAGGAGGACCTCCTCAAGCGGCGCCTGGTCGAGGAGCGCGTCGAGGCCGAGCGCGTGCTCATGGCTACCCGCAAGAGCCTGGCCGCGGACGCGGACCTGCTCGAGGGCGACGAGCGCCCGCGCATCGAGGTGGCCATTCGCGAGCTCGAGGAGGCGGCGCGCGGCGAGGCCCCGGCGCTGATCCACGCGCGCGTCGAGGCGCTCGACGACGCCACCCATGCCTGGGCCGGTCGCCGCATGGACCGAGCCATCGCCAGGGCCATCGAGGGCAAGGTGCTGGACGAGGTGGAGGCGAACGTCACCGGCGCACGCGGCGTCGACGACCACGTCGACGAGCACGCGCGCATGGCCGGCAACCGGCCGGGGCGCTGAGGGAGAGAGGAACCGTCGATCATGGCCAAGGTCCGCTTCCACGCGCACGGCAAGACCTGGGACGCCGAGGTCCCCGAGGGGCAGAGCCTGCTCGTGGCCTCCAAGTCGGTGGGTGCGCCGGAGGGCGACGCCTGCGGCGGCGTCTGCGCCTGCTCGACGTGTCACGTCTACGTGACCAAGGGCAAGGAGCACCTCGCGCCCGCCGAGGAAGAGGAGGAGGACATCCTGGACAAGGCCTTCGACGTGCGTGCCAACAGCCGGCTCGGTTGCCAGGCGAAGGTGCTGCGCGGCGACGCGGAGATCGAGTGCGAGATCAGCCGCGAGAGCCTGGATGCGTTCTACAACGAGCACCCGCAGGTCAAGGATCCGCGCAAGGGCTAGCGCCTGCGGCGGCGCCTCGGAGCGCCGGCCCGCCGCGCCCGAGGGAGGGCGGTCACCGCAGTTACCACCTGTGGCGCCGCCCGCGATCGCTGCAAACCAGCGTAACTACGGGCCCAACGGCGCCCGTCGCCACCGTGCTTCGACGCCCGCGACGACACGTCTAACCTCCCGACTGCCGTGAAAGGAAAGACTCGAATGTTTCGCATTCCCGCTGGGACGCCGGTCGTGCTGCTCGCCGCCATGCTGGGCGGTTGCACCATCACCACGGGCGGGCCGCCGCCGCGCGGAACGTCGTACTCGTCGCCGGACCGCTCGCCGCGGCCGAGCTCGAACCACCCGACCTCGGGCCACCACCCCAACACCCCTCGCCGGCCCACGCCGG
>JBBJMR010000154.1:0-20176 GCA_037720395.1 Polyangiaceae bacterium | reverse complement strand
CGCTCGGCACACCGAGCCGGAGCCGCAGCAGCAGCGCAGCGAGACCGCAGGGCGACGGCGCGTCGCGCGCAGCGGACGGACCCACCCGCGCGGCACGACGTGAAGCCGCCCGTCAGGTAGCCGCGGTCACTGCTGCCACCCGAAGGACCTGCGCTCAGCGCCCGACGGCGGTGCGCTCCAGCCGGTCGAGGCGCCTGGCGAGCTGGTCGTTGTTCTCGCGCAGCCGCGCGTTCTGCGCGTCGAGCGCGCGCACGCGCTGCTCGAGCTCCTGGATGGCCGCGATGGCCACGCCGCTCGCGTCCACGGGATGGATGCGCTCGTCGCTGCTGCCCAGGCCGAAGGCGGCGTGGAAATCCTGCGCCATCGGGCCGAGTGCCGGACCGCGCTGCCCTCCTCGAGGTAGCTCCACTGCGAGACGTCGAGCGCCGCCACGGCGGCGAGCACAGCGCTGCGGTCCACCGACTCGAGCGGTCTTCGAGAATCGATCGGACTTCATGTTGCACTCGTCCTGGCAGATGCCCTCGGGCGGGTAGACCTGCAGAGTTCCAGCCCCGGACACTTCTTGCCATCCGGCGTCGCGCACCCGGTGACGTGCGAGCTGCCGCCCTCGCCCCCGCTGCCACCGTGGCCACCCGACCCGCCGGTCGCGGTGCCGCCGCCACCAGCCGTGGCGCCGGTACCCGGCGCGCCTCACCGCGCCGCCACCGGCCGCACCGGCCGCCCCGGCTCCGCCGCTGCCGGCCGATTGCGCGCCGGCGCCGCTGCCACTGCCGGTCGCGGCCGACGTCGTGTCATCGTCCTCCTCCGAGCTGCAGGCGATGGCGAGCAGCGAGACAAAGCCAATCGTGGCAACCCGCGTCAGTCCCGAAGAAGAATTCATGTGAGCCTCCAGGAGCGGAGCATAGCCCCTCCTGGCGAGGTCACCACGGCCCGGCCACGGAACCGCCGTCGGCGCAGCGCCGGCCAGGTGGTAAGCCTGGATCGCCGGTGGTATGAATGCGGTATGAAGAACGTGGCCAAGGTGGCGATCAGCATCCCCATCACCACCCTGCGGTCGCTGGAGAAGGCGCGTGCCCGCCTTCGCAAGACGCGGAGCGCAGCCGTCACCGAGGCCATCGAGAACTGGCTGCGCACCGACGAGGTCGGCGACGATGACGCGCGCTACGTGCAGGGCTACCTGCGCCAGCCGGATCGGACGGCGGACGTCGAGGCCACGGCGACCGGCGCGGTTGCCAGCTGGGAGCCCTGGGAGTGAAGCGCGGCGAGATCTGGTGGGCCCGTATGCCCGAGCCCGCCGGGCGACGGCCGGTGGTCCTCGTCTCGCGGGAGTCCTCGTACGCGGTGCGGTCGGCGGTCACCGTCATCGAGGTCTCCCGCACCGTCCGCGCGATCGCCTCCGAGGTGCCGCTCGGCAAGCGCGACGGTCTCCCGCGCCGTTGTGCCGCGAACGCGGACAACGTGGTCACCATCCCCAAGACCTGGCTCGAATCGCGCATCGCGTCACTCGCTCCGGAGAAGATGACGGCTCTCGATTCAGCGCTCCGCTTTGCGTTCGGCCTCCCCTGACGGACGGCGGCAACAGCTCCGCGCTCCCGTCCCCTCCGAGCGCCGAGCAATTGTCGGCTGCGCCCCACATTCTGGATCTGCCTACATGGCGAGCGCGCGATCCACGTCGCGGGAGATCGCAGTGACAACCATGGGTTGCATCGCTCCACGCACGCCGCAGCGCCGTGTCCACGATGGGTTGTCGCCCCGTGGGCGCACCGGTCCGCGAGGGGTCGCGTGGTGGCACGACCTGTGCGCAAGGGACGCCTGTGCGCGCCTCTCCACACCTCCTCGCCATCGCCCTGATCGCCCCTGCGGCGGTCGCGCTGGTGATCGGCGGCGCCGCCTGCAGCGACGCGCCGCCGTCGCAGCTGGCCGGTGGCGCCGGGCCGACCGGTGCCGGCGCGGGCGGTGCCGGCGGCGCCTTCGTCGACACCGGCAAGGAGCTGTGGGCGGACCTCGAGCCGGAGCTCTTCGAGGCCTGCGGAACTTGCCACGACGCCGGCGGGATCGGCGACGCGCCGTTCCTGGCCGGTCCCGATCGCTACGCCAGCGTCCTGTCCTGGCCGGGCGTCGTCGTATCCGACCCGGCGAAGAGCCTCTTCGCCACCTATCCGGTGAGCGGTGGCAGCCACACCGGCATCAACCTCGACACCAGGCCCGAGCTCTTCGGCCGCGTGAAGGCCTGGCTCGCGGCCGAGGCTGGATCGATCCCGGAGACGCCCGAGGGCACGCCGTTCATCGCGCCCTTCGCGCCCATCCTCGGCTTCAACGCCGTGTACCTGAACGAGGTCGACGACGCGCTGGTGGGCGTGGCACTGACCTTCAGCGCCGAGGAGCTCACCGAGAACGTGCTCGAGCTCAGCGGCATCGAGGTGCACACCACCTCCAAGACCGGCGTCCACATCGCGCACCCGGTCTTCGGCGTGTATCCCAAGGGCGGCGACGCCGACTCCGACCCGGTGGACAGCTACTCCGGCCTCGATCACGAGTTCGCGGAGTCCACCAGCGAGCCGCTGGGCCCGGGCACGTTGCTGCTCACCAACTGGCAGGCGGGCGCCAAGCTGGGCATCGGCTTCGAGCTCTGCGATCCGTACACCGAGGGCGGCGGGGAGGGCGGCGCCGGCGGCGGTGGCTCCAGCGGCGGCTGCAACGCGGTCACCGAGTTCACCGAAAGCGCGATGCCGCTGCTCGCCGCCAACTGCCAGAGCTGCCACGGCGGCGGCGACCCGCAGGCCAACGCCGCGATGGACATGAGCGCGCTCGGCAGCGACGACGCCGCGGCCTGCGCGCAGGTGAGGAACCGCGTCAGCCCCGCCAACCCGGCGAGCAGCCAGACCTTCGTGAACACCAATCCCGACGGGAACGCCGCGCACCCATTCAAGTTCGGCGGCAGCAGCGCGAAGTGGCAGGCCTTCATGGCCGGCATGACCCTCTGGATCGAGGCGGAGTGACGCGGAGCGAGCACGGAGTGACCGCCCAGCGTGGGCGGAGACGCAAGAAAGGCGAGAGACGCATGCGAGCCAAGATGATCACCCTGCTCTCGGTCACCGCACTGATGGCGGCGTGCAGCGGCGAGCACGGAGGGCAGCTGGGCAACGGTTCCAGCGACACGCCCTCGGGCGGCGACGACACCCTCGGCGGCGACGGCCGCGGATCCGACCCCACCTCCACCCCCGAGGACCCGGCGCTGGCCGCGCGCGTCGTCGACTTCAACGAGGCCCTGCGCACCGCCTCGCTCAAGCTCACCCGGCGCCTGCCGACCCTGGCGCAGATCGGGCGCGTCGCCGAGGCCGGCGATCCGCAGGCGGCCTACGAAGCGGAGCTCGACCAGATGCTGCAGAGCCCGGCGTTCTCGCAGCGCATGGTCAAGCTCTGGCGCGACGCCATGCGCATGGGCGGCGACGGCCTGGACTCGGCGCCGGTGCTGGCCGCGCAGCTCATGGTCGAGAACCGGCCCTTCACCGAGCTCTTCACGGCGACCACCGGCAACTGCCCGACCTACGACGCCGAGACCCACACCTTCGCCGCCGCCGACTGCGCCAGCGGCGCGCCGGTGCAGGCCGGCGTGCTCACCGATCCGGCGGTGATGCGGCAGTTCTACGGCAACATGGCCTTCCGTCGGGTGCGCTGGGTGCAGGAGGTCTTCTTCTGCAGCAAGTTCCCGGCAGAGGTCGCCGACGAGCCGGTGGAGATCGACGGCAAGGACTACACCTCGCCCTGGGCCTTCGAGTCCATCGCCAGCGCGCCGATCGACTTCCAGGACACCGAGAGCGTCGTCTGCGCCAACTGCCACACCAGCATCAACCACCTGGCTCCGCTGTTCGGGAACTTCGACGCCGACGGCATGTGGCAGGCGGGCGTCTCGGTGCTCACGCCCATCGCCCCCCAGGCGGTGCCCACCGAGCTGTCGCACTGGCTGCAGCCCGGCGAGACCACGCAATGGCGCAAGGGCAACCCGGTCGCCGACCTGGCCGAGCTCGGTCAGGCCATCGCCGGCGACCCGGCGCTCGGCGAGTGCATGGTGGCGCGCATGTGGAACTGGGCGCTGTCCAAGGAGGACATCGTGACCGATCTGGCCACCGTGCCGTACGGGGTCCTCGAGCCCCACGTGGTGCAGTTCGACGCCGAGGGCGACCTCAAGGCGACGCTGCGCTCGATCATGGTCAGCCGTGACTTCGTGAGCTTCTGAGGACCAGGGAGACGACGATGAACATCCGCATCCCCAGCTTCATGGTCCTGTGCGCCGCCCTCGGCGGCGTGGCCTGTGTCGGCGAGCCGCCGACGTCGCTCCTCGACAAGCCGCGCAAGGGCGCCGACGAGACGGTCGGCGACACGCCCGACAAGCAAGGCGGCCGTCCCCAGGACACGGTGGGCGGTGAGGACACCACCTTCGATCACATGCCGAACCTCGGCGCCGACGAGGCGCGCGACCCGCTGGAGATCGCCAAGCAGCGCGAGGAGGAGGGCACGCCCGAGGTGCGCGCGCGCCTGCACTCCTGCCAGAAGCTGCAGATCGCAGCCATCCGCAACCTGCTCGTCGACTTCGGCGTCGACCTGGAGGCCAAGGCCGCCGCCGACCAGCCGAAGACCGCCGGCCAGCTCCTCGCCGAGGGCACCACCGCGCTGGGCGGGGCCAACTACGCGGCGCGCATGGGCGAGGACCTGGTGTGGACGGCCGCCGGCGCCGCCAGGCAGTTCGACATCTTCGTGCAGGCCGCGCCGCAGATCATCGCCGCCATGCCCACGCTGCCGCAGTGCATGAAGGAGGGCGCCACCGAGGGCCCGCAGATGTTCGAGGCCGACGGCAGCTGCAACCGCGACGCGGTGACCTGCCTCATCGGCCGCCCGGCCACCGACGACCACCTGGCCATCTGCCAGAGCCTGGTGGCGAGCGCCAGCAACCCGGACAAGGGCAAGAGCATGGCCGTGGCCACGCTCCTCGCCGCCGCCCATTCCTGCGAGTGACCCGGAGGACACCACCATGGCCATCGACACCCTGAAGAACCTCCGCGGCGCCTCTCGCCGGCGCTTCCTCCGCTTCGCCGCGGCGGGCGGCGCGCTGCTCACCCTGGAGCGCACGCGCTTCCTCGACGCGCTCAGCGGCTCGGGCGGCAGCGCCCTCGCCGACGAGGCGGCCTGCGCCGTGACCAACAAGTCCTTCCACATCGTCGCCGGCGACGGTGGCTTCGCCTGGTTCCAGCTGCTCTGGCCGCACACCGAGGTGGCCACCGCGAACAGCGACACCTTCGCCTTCCACGCGCCCGGGCAGCAGATCAAGGCCACCGACACCGACAAGGACCTCTACTACGGCCCCGAGGCGCCCTGGCAGGACCTCGATCGCAGCAAGCGCGTCTCGGCCTTCATGGCCGGCAGCCCGGTGGCGCACACCCCGACGCCGACGCTCTCCGCCACGCTCGGCAACAACCAGGACCTGCTCGCCGTCTGCGCCGCCATCCAGCGCACCACGCCCTCGCTCCTGCCGGTGATCGGCATCGAGCCGGTGAGCTTCGGCAACGCCGCCGGCGCCCCGGCGATCACCACCGTCGACAGCGCCGACGGCATGGTTGGCCTCTTCAACAGCGCCGCCTCGCAGGCCATCCTCGACGTCCCCGAGGACGCCGCGCTCTACGAGGCCTACTACAAGGCGCTGCTCGGCCTGAACAGGGCGGCAGAGCGCCCCACCCAGCTGCGCGGTCTGCGCATCGGCAAGCAGGCCGCCGGCTTCCTGGGGCAGAACCTGGCCAAGGAGCTGACCCCGCAGGAGGCCGACTTCCTCCGTTATGGCATCGACGGCGGCACCCCGAGCAAGCTCACCGAGATCGCCAAGGCCTGCATCGTGGCCGTCAAGGCGTTCAAGCTCAACCTCACCCAGTCGGTGATCACGCCCGCGCTGCGCGACGACCCGCACGACGCCTTCGGAAACATGGGCACGCTGCAGGCCACGGTGGCCAGCCTGGGCAAGATCATGGATGCGTTCATGGCCGACCTGGCCGACACGGCCGACCCGTCGTGCGGCGACCGCAAGCTCGCCGACAACGTGGTCATCACCGTCCATGGCGACACACCGAAGACGCCGCTGGATCGCAGCGCCTGGCCGGACGGCACGCCCGGCGACTCGAACTGGATCTACGCCATGGGCAACGGCTACCTGAAGACCGGCTGGCACGGCGGGGTGAAGGCCAACGGCAACACCGACGGCTTCGACCCGACCACCGGCGCCACGGTGCCCAACCAGGCGGCGTCGACCACCAGCGCCGCCGCCGGCGCGGCCGTGGCCTACGCCGTCGCCAAGGGGGACATGCGCCGGGTGCAGGATTTCTACACCGGCCCGGCCATCGACGGGATCGTGAACATCGATCCGTTGCAGTAGCAGCGCGGGAGGATCGTGGTTGCTGGCTGGCGCACGCGATGGGTGCACCACCGCAGCGCGGGGTGCGATCGCCGGATCGCAGTGCCGCCAGCGATCGCGGACGAGTGCTGAATCGACCGACCCGAGAATGGTGGCGAGGCATCGCCAACCGGGCGGTGCCTCGAGTGGGAAAGCCCCCCAACCGAAGCGGAAACGGGCGCGAGCAGCGTGTTGACGACGGCGCCGGTGCACACTTCGTCCGCGCCTCCTGGTTCGAGGTCCGAGATCGGGTCGGCGGGGCATGGACATCCACCGGCATGGCGCCGGCCGTGTCGCCCGCGATCGCACGCAGCAGTGCCTCGCGCCGGTTTCGCGAGACCTGTGCTTGGACCGCATCTTGCCACTGGGGGTTCGGTCTTCGCGCCGCCGAGGCGGAGAGGACCAGGAGACCGCGATGCGAGTTACCAATGCCCTTCTCGTCGGCTGCATGCTCTTCCTTGCCGCAGCCTGCAGCGCAACGCCCGAGCCACCCTCCGATGAGCGCGAGCCGCCTTCGCGTACCTCGCACAGGCCGCTCGACGGCAGCGGCTTCACCGGGCGCGTCACCGTCCTCTACCTGGTGCCCGCGGGGCAAGAAGCAGACGGCGCGAAGTACTGGTTCATGCACGACGCTATGGGCGTCATCCGATCGTTCTACGCCCAAGCCGCCGGTCGCACCTTCGAGTGGACGCAGGACGTGCTCTACGCGAATCACCCCGTCGACTGGTTCGGCTGCGGGCCGGGCGGCGACTACAACTACTGCGCCGGGCGTGTGGACGAGCAGCTCATCGAGCTCGGTTACCCGCTCTGGGCTGCGCAGACGACGTTCCTGGTAGCCATGCAGGGGGAATCAGAGCACTACGCCGCGGCGATGAGCCCGGACACCATGGGCGGTGTTGCGCTCGTCGGCGCCGACTCGTTCTCGCAGGTCATCGCCGCGGGTTGTGCTCCGGGCACGTGCGCCGTCGGCGGCGCGGACGGCGACGGGGTCACCGGGGGGATTGCCCACGAGCTTGGTCACGCCTTTGGGCTTCCGCATCCTCCCGATGGCATTGCCAACCGTGCCTTCAGCCTGATGGCCGAGCACTGGCACTTTCCCAACAACGGCTTCTTGCCGAGCGAGCTCCCGACGCTCGCGGCGCATCCATTGCTTGCATGCGTGTCGAGCGGTTGTGGCGGCTCGAGCGGGGCGACAGGCGGAAGCAACGGCAGCGGTGGCGCAACGCCTCCGGCTTGTGAAGGCGTCTGCGGGGGCCAAGCGGCAGTGGGCTGCTGGTGCGATGCCGAGTGCGCCGGCTACGGGATTGCTGCGCGGATGGAAGCGCCTGCCAGACCTGCGGCAACTGCGGGGCAGGCGGTGGCGCCGCGCCCCCTCCCGCGGCGTGCGAGGGCAGCTGCGACGGACAGAGCGCAACCGGCTGTTGGTGCGACGCCCAGTGCCTGGAATACGGAGACTGCTGCGCTGACGGCAGCTCCTGCCAGGTGTGCGGTCACTGCTGACGAATGGCCCGAGTCGATTCCGGAGAATCACGTCAAGCACCATGTCGAACCAGCGTCCGTGCATGATCGCAATCGCCAGCCTGCTCCTGCTCGCCGGCTGCGCACAAGCCATGGAACCCAGCCCACTCGGACTCTCCGACGAAGAAGAGTCGAGCGGCAGGCCATCGTCCGGTGACGCCGGCGGCGGCGGCGTCCCGGCACAACCAAGCGCGGTGAGCTCCGGGGGGGCGGGAGGCGAAGGCCAGGCCGGCAGTGCATCGGCCTCGGTATCGGCGTCGGGCAGCTCGTCGTCGGCCGCCTCGAGCGCCTCGAGCGCGAGCTCCGGGCCATCGAGTAGCGCGGCCAGTTCGGCCGCGTCGAGCGCGGCGTCTTCATCGAGCGGCATGAGCCCGCTCTGCGATCCGACCGACCCGGAGCCCGGTTGCGGACCGAACGCGCACTGCGTCCCGGCGGTGGACGCGATGCCGGTCTGTGAGGGCCCGGTGGGTGGCGGCACGCCGCACAGCCCGTGCGTCGCGCGCCCCGATTGCGGCGCGGAGCTCGAGTGCGTGGCGGCCGGAGCGGCTGCCTGCTGCATGAGCTGGTGCGCCTCGAACCTGGACTGCGGGGGGGCCGAAGCATGCACGCCGGTGTTTCCCTCGGTGTTCGTGGGGGCGGTGCAGTACGGCGTCTGCTGGGACGGAATCACCTGCTGACGCCGCAACGACGAGACGCGCATGACACGGCGCACCCGTCGCAGATCTCCTGGCCTCCTGGATGGATGGCTCCGCCACATGGCTCGCCGGATGCGCGTGCGCCGCAGTGCGCCCATCGAAGTGCCAGGTGCCATGGTAACCTGCGGGGGTGTCGTCGGAACTGCCGGATGCGGAGCTGGACGCGGCGACATTCCGCCTGGCCCCGGCTGCGGAACCCGCCGGCGAGGGAGAACGCTGTTCGGTGACCATCACCGTCGTCGATGGCCCGGACCGAGGGGCCGCCGCGCTCTTCGACCTCCGCGCATTCCCCCCTGGCGTCCTGGTTGGGCAGAGTCCGGTCTGCGAGGTGCGCTTGTCGGACCGTCAGGTGTCCCGCCGGCACGCGCGTCTGGAGCTCTCCGGTCGCGAAGTGAGGCTCACCGATCTCGGCTCGACCAATGGAACCTGGGTTTCGGGCCTGCGCGTTTCCGACGTCTTCCTGCGAGGCGGAGAGTCGATGCGCGTGGGCGAGACCACGCTGCGCATCGATCGAACGGCCGCGTCGTCGCCCATGCCCTCGCGGCGCATGCTGGCATTTGGCCGCTTGGTCGGCTCGAGTCGAGCCATGCAGTCGCTCTATGCGCTCTGCGAGAGGCTGGCCGAGTCCACCGTGCCAGTCATCATCGAAGGGGAGACCGGTACCGGTAAGGAGTTGCTCGCCGAGGCCATCCACGAGGCGAGCCCGCGGGCCCAAGGCCCATTCGTAGTGTTCGATTGCACGTCCGTACCTGCCACCATGATGGAGGCGGAGCTCTTCGGCCACGAGCGCGGCGCGTTCACCGGCGCGGTGGGCACCAGAAAGGGTCTCTTCGAGCAGGCGCACGGCGGCACGCTGCTCATCGATGAGATCGGAGACCTCGAACCCGCTCTGCAGCCGAAGCTGCTCCGGCTGCTCGAGCGCGCCGAGGTGCGCCGCATCGGTGGCTCGCAAACCTGGAGCGTCGACGTGCGCCTGTTGGCAGCGACGCGGCGCGACCTGGATCGGGAGGTTCAGGAAGGCAGGTTCCGCGACGACCTCTTCCACCGCCTCGCCGTCGGCCGCATCGAGCTGCCACCTCTGCGCAAGCGCCAGGGCGACGTCGAGGTGCTCGCTCGGCACTTCTGGGCCGCGATGGGCGGCGACCCGACGCGTCTGGAGGCAGTGTTCCTGCAGCGCCTCGAAGCGCACAGCTGGCCCGGCAACGTCCGCGAGCTGCGCAACGCCGTGGCTCGCCGGCTCGCGCTCGGGGACCTAGCGGGCCCCACCGTCTCGTCGCGGCCCTCCCAGCGCTCCGCGGATTTCATGACCGACGTCCTGGAGCAGGATCTTCCCTTCGTACCGGCGCGGCAGCGTGTCGTCGACGAGTTCGAGCGGCGTTACGTGGAGCGCGCGCTCGAACGCCACGGAGGAAACGTCTCCCGCGCCGCCGCAGCCGCAGGCATCGCGCGGCGCACGCTCCAGATCGTCCGCCGCCGCACCGGCCCGCGCTGAGCACCGTGCCTCAACGGGCGTCACCGGACCTAGCCCACGGGGCCGCGCGCTTCCGGCCCCGGACCGGATCGCCGCGTTCGCTGAACCTCACCGCGATCGAACGATCGCACTTCTGGCGCTCTGGATCGCACTGCTGAGGGCGGGGGCCGCTGGCGCCGCACGGGTTGGACCGCCGGAGCATGGGCGTCCGTGCTATCCGCACGAGGCCTCGATGTTGCAAAATGGCTCTCGACCTAAGCTTGGCGTTGGGTGCGGAGGCGTCATGCGGATGCAGGTGCGATGCGGAGCTCACCGGCGCGCGCGCGCGGACACCGAGATGGCCGGCGCGGGGCGCACGCATGCACGTGGGTGCGTGGCGAGGCGCCACTTGGTCGGGGCCCTCTGCGCGCTCGGGTTGGCGAGCGCGCCGGCGACACCGGGGGCGGCGCAGCCGCTGCCGCCCACAGCGGAGGAGCGCGCTCTCGCGGGGCGGCTTGCCGACGAGGGGCTGGCCGCATTCGAGGCAGGTCGCGACGAGGAAGCGCTCGACCGCTTCGCGCGCGCGGAGGGGTTGGTGCATGCTCCGCCGCACCTGCTGTATCTGGCGCGCGCTGCGAGGCGGCTGGGCCGGATGCGCGCGGCCAAGGGCGTCTACCAGCGGATAGCGCTGGAGCCTTTGGAGCCCTGGGGGCCTGCGGTGCCGGCCGCTTTCGCGCGCGCTCGGGTCGATGCAACGGCCGAGCTCGCCGCGCTCGAAGAGCGCATTCCTCGGGTGACGCTGCAGGTTTCGGGAGCAGGCAGCGCGACCGCAAACGTCTTCCTCGATGGAGTGCCGCTGGCGCGACCGACGCCCGGCGACCCCATCGAGATCGATCCAGGGGAGCATCGCGTGGCCGTCGAGGCGGGGCCCGGCCGTAGCGCCATACGGAGCTTTGTCGCCTCCGAAGGAGATCGGCTTGTCGTCGAGCTGCGGCTTCCCGCTCCCGACGCGCGACCGACCCGCGGGTGGCCCCTGCAACGGCCCCCTGGCACGCCGCCCCCGGCCCCTCGCAAGCTCCTGCTGCCGGCCGTGCTGGCCTTCGGCGCGGCCGGTATCGCCACCGGAATCAGCGTGGTGACGGGCATCCTCGCCGCTGGCGACGCCGCAGAGCTCAAGCAGCGCTGTGACGGCCGCAACTGCCCTGGCGCCGAGGGGCCGCGCCTCGATCGCGTCGACATCCTCGGCGAGGTGGCGACCTGGAGCGGAGCGATCGCGGCGGGTACCGGCGTCGCCGGAGGCGTCTGGGTGTTCTTCGACGGGCCACGCGCGCGCGCGCGCGGGACGGCCGGCGGCGCGCGGGGCGCCTACACGGCCACCCTTCGCGTGGAGAAGGAGTTCTGATGTCGCGTGCGATCACCGCTTCGCTCTTCATCTTCTGGGCTGCCCTCGAGCTCGGGTGCACCACCATCCTCGGGGTGGACGACTACGTGGTCCAGGACCCCGGGCCGGACGCGGGGGCGGATGCCGGCCCGGCGGCGGGCTGCCAGGACGGGTTGCAGAACGGTGAAGAGCTCGGCATCGACTGCGGTGGGCCGTGCCCCCCGTGCGAGGAGGACTGCGCCAACGGCACGGACGACAATGGAGACGGGGCCGTCGACTGCGAGGACACAATCTGCGCACAGCACCAGTGCATCCCCGAAGCCCCTGCCGGCTGGGACGGGCCCTTCGCGGTGGCGGTCGGCGCCATGGCGGACGTCGCGTGTCCGGGTGGGTGGCCCGCTCCAAAGCCCGTGGCTCACATGGAGCTCCAGGTTCCGGCGCCAGCGTGTACGGACTGCACCTGCACCGTCGCCACCCCGATCAGTTGCGGGCTAACCCCACTGGTCTTCTACGTCGACGAGAGCTGCAGCCTGACCGGAGCGGCCGAGAACGTCGTCGCTGGAAGCTGCGTCGGGTCGGCCCATGCGACCGCGCTGAGCGTTTCGGTCGGGCCCCCCGCGACCGTCGCCGGCACTTGCGCTTTTGACGGAGGCGATCGCGTCGTGGCGACGTGGGCCCAGCACGTGACGACCTGTGCCGGCGGACTGGGGGCGGGGTGCGCGGCGGGTAGCGTTTGTGCGCCGCCCATCGCTATGCCGTTCGGCACTGGGGCCTGCATCAGCGGGGAGGGCAATATGCCGTGTCCAGATGCGTACCCCGTGCCCACCACAGCGTTCCGCGATGTAGCCGATACCCGCACGTGCACCGCGTGTACATGCGGTCAGTTGCTGCCCGGGCCATCCGGCGGTGGCTGCGCCGCCACGGTCGCTTTGTACGCGGACCTAGGTTGCACAGGCGGCTTCGTGCCCACCGGGGTGAACGGCTGCACCCAAGTGAGCGACGGCGTGGAGTCGCTCGAGGTGATTGATCTCCAGGTGCCTGCAACCCCGCCGGGCGGCTGCTCGGGCTTGGCGTCGGGCGGCGACCCCGAGGGCCAGGTTGAGCCGTCCGAACCGCTGACCATCTGCTGTTTGCGGTGAGGCTCGGGTGAACGGCGGGTGTAACCTAACCTCCAGCGCGGCCGGCCCGCGCCGCGCCCGCCCCGGTCCCGCGATGGTTCCCCCGCAATCGCCCGCCTTGCCCTGCCTCGTCGGCGCCATCGTGCGCGGCCGCTACCGGCTCGAGCGCCACCTCGCCCAAGGGGGGATGGGCTCGGTCTGGGCGGCCTGGGACATCTCGCTGGAAAGAAGGGTGGCGCTCAAGTTCATGATCGGCGACTCCGCCGGCTGTAGCGACCGCCGAGCCCGGTTCGAGCGCGAGGCCAAGGCGGCCGCCAAGCTGCGCACACCCCACGTGGTTCAGGTGTTCGAGCATGGGGTGGAGGCCGGGGTCCCGTTCATGGTGATGGAGCTGCTCGACGGGGAGGACCTGGGCAAACGCCTCCGTCGCCGAGGCCGGCTCTCCGTGTGGGAGGTCTCCAGCCTGGCCAGCGGTGTGGCACGGGCGCTGCGCCACGCCCACGAAGCAGCCCTCGTGCACCGGGACCTCAAGCCGCAGAACATCTTCGTCGCGCGTGAAGACGACCTGGAGATCGTGAAGGTGCTCGATTTCGGCGTCGCCAAGTGGCTGGCTGCCGAGGACCTGGTGGCGACGAAGACCGGCGAGGTGATCGGGTCGGTCCATTACATGAGCCCGGAGCAGGCGCGCGGTCTTCGCACCGTCGACCTGCGCAGCGATCTCTGGTCGTTCGGCGTCATTCTTTACCGATGCTTGACCGGGAAACGACCCTTCGTCGGCGAATCGGCGGGCGACATCGTCTACAAAATCTGCACCGCCAGCATTGTGCCCCCCTCGCAGCTCGTTCCCGGCCTGCCCTCGCGACTCGATGCCTTCATGGAGCGCGCGCTCGCCAAGGAGCCGGCGGCGCGGTTCCAGTCTGCAGCGGCGATGTGCGGGGCGCTGCGCGCGGCGTTGGCGGAAGAGCCACGAGAGGCGCTAGGCTCCGAGAGCGGAACCGCTTCCAGCGCGACCGCCTCCAGCGTCGCCTACGCCTGCTCGGCCGACGCGCCCCCCGCTCGGTCGGCCCCGGCGGACGGCCTGCCGGAGGGCGTTCCCCTCGTTCGAGCGACGGTCCCCAGCCGCGCACGCCATGCGCTCATGACCGCCGGCGCGGCGGTGTTGATCGCCGCGGGGGTAGGGCTCTCGGCGTCGATGCCCGGCCGTGCGTCACTCGCGCGCTCGACTCCGGCGACTGCCAGCGCCGCGGCGAGCGGTGGCTACGCCGCCGCGGTGAACGAAGCGAAGGAAGCGCCGCCGCTCGGCCCGGGCGCGGCCGCCGCGTCCGCAGACGACGCGGACCCCGTGCCGCCCGGCGTAACCCCTGCAGAACCTGTCGTTGACGCCGCAGCCGAGCCCGCCACCGGCGCGCCTACCCTCGCCGCTACATCGTCCCCCCGCGCGCCTTTGCTTCCCGGTGCGCCCACCGAGAGCGCGGACGCGCCCCGTGGCGCGGCAGAAGTTGGCAGGCGCAAGACCAAATGGGGCTACTGAGCGGCGATCTCGCATCCGTTCGCCGCGCCAGGCGCAGTGATCACGGATAGTACCCGGTGGGGATGCACACCCCGCTCAGACATCCGGTGAACCCGAGCGCCGTGCAGTCGACCACGTCGAGCCGGCCCGCGTTGCAGACGACGACGCTGTCACCTTGGCAGGTGGCATCGCCCCCTGGCGGCACGCACTCGGTGGCAAGCGCGCAGAATGATTCGCCGCTGGCGCTCTGACAGGTGCTGCCCTTGGTGACCGATTCGCACGCCACCTGCAGTTCACCGCCGTTCACGCAGGCCACCAGGTCGCCGCCGGCGCAGGCGAGACCAGAGTCGAGGCTCGCGCCCGTGCCGCTAGTCGACCCGCCCACGCACGCGGGTCCCGGGCCGACGCAGGTCGCAGAGGTAGAGACAGTCTGGCACGACAACCCATACTCCGCGCAGAGCATACCGTGGCGCTCCTTGCCGCCCGCGCAATAGAGGAGAGCGCCCTGGTCGCAGGCGCTCGCGAACGAGCCCGGATCGCACGCAGGACCAGGCACCGTTTCGGTGCAGGACAGGCCCTCGTCGCATGACAGACCGAGCACGCTGCAATCGGCAGTGAACTGGAGCGTCTTGTCGCAGCCGGTGTAGACGTCGCCGTTGCAGCTCGAGGGGCAACCCGCGCTCACCTTGTCCACCGCAATGCCCAGACACTCTTCGACCGCGGCGCATCCGTTCGCCTTGTTGGCGAAGCAATCCACCTCATTGCGGTAGTAGTGGTAGAAGCTCCCGGCTGCGGCGTCGTTGTACATGTTGCGCAGGTTGCGGTTGATCCCGTCGTCGGGGATACAGCTGCCGATGAAGACGGCGGCGCGGAGAGCGAAGTCGGCATCGAGGGAGGCACCGATGTCCTTCGGCGCGCCGCCCGACCCGCCCGCGCCCCCGCCCCCGACGGTTGCTGCACCCATGCCCCCGCTGCCTGCGCCATTGCCCCCGGCCCCGTCGCCCGCGCCGCCCTCGCCCGCGCTGCCGCCAGGGCCGGGCGTGCCTGCGCCGCCGGCACCGGCGCCCGACGTGGCCGCCGCTACGCCAGGGTTGGCCGGGTCGTCGTCACACGAGCACACGGCAGCCGCCAGAATTGCTATCCATGCTTGCAAACGCATCGTTCAAACCTCGGGCGGGTAGGGGTCACAGCTTCGTACCACGTCCGGCTGCAAGCGACGTACCGGCGCGCCTGGCGCCCGCCTGTTCGTGCGCTCGCGCCGGTGGTGCATCGCAGCATGATGCAGCCTCCAGGCTCCTACCGGTTGCCTGCCCTGCCGGGTGCTGGCCGAGCCGGGCCCCTGGGCCGTTCCGGACCGCGCCACGCGTGCGATCCTCGAGCGCAAGGTGCGATCGTAGGATCGCGCCGCGAGCGGTCCACGGATGCGCAACATGGATGAGCCTCCGGCGCGGAGCGCGGGCGCCAGGCCCGGCCAGAGCATGAAGAGCAGGAGCGCGCCACGCCTTCCGCGGTGCGAGACGATGGCATGCGCAATCAGAAGACGTGCCTCAGCTGGACCGTCGCCCCGTGCGAGCGGCGCCCAGAGGCCGTCTCGCTGCCCGCGGGGGTACCCACATAGACCAGGACGCCGCCCGAGATACCGGTGTGAATTGCCGCCGCGCCCGTGAGGAAGGATACGTATCTCAATAGATTGGAGCTGGCCCCCTGGTCCCTCTCGCTCTCTGAACAGACTCGCCCCGCGAGGCAATCGTCCGAGAGCGAGCCTTGCTTGCTGGCGGCGAGCGCGAAGGTGGTCACGCTGACCGCGCTGGCCACACCCGCCGCGACGAACATTGTCACCGTCGCCGCCACGAACGACCGCGCGTCTCGACCGCGGACGCCTGGACGATCGGACGACGCCCCGTTCGGCTCTCCTGCCGATGGACGCACCGTGTTCGCACGGCCGGGCATCCCGGGCAGGCGCAGCTCGACGGTGCGTCGCTCGCCCTCGGCGACAACAATGGGCTGCGACACGGAACGCCCCGACCGCGACACAAGCACGACGTGATGGGTGCCCGGGTCTAGCTCCAGCGGTTGTCCCCAGGACGCCGCCGGCAAGGGCACGTCGTCCACGCGGACGCTCGCGTCCAGGGTCCCCTCGCGCCGCACGTCGATGCGGATGCGCGGAAGGCGCTCCTCGAGCAGGGCGGCTTCCCGCTTCGCTTCGGCCTGCGCGCGAAAGTACGGGGGCGGCGCGGTATCGAAAAGCACTTCGGCGAGGACCTGCGCGTACAACGCCTTGGCTGCGCGCAACCGTCCGCGGCGCGCCGCGGCGCGCGCCTGGTAGAGCAGGTGCGGCGGCGCGTGAACCAAGGCCTCGGCGCGCGTGAACCGGTCGAACGCCTCTTCATCGTGCCCCGTCTCGAAGGCCGCCAGCCCCTCGTCGGCCAGTTTCCCTGCGGCCGCGAGCTGCTCCGCGGTGGGCGCGATGGAGGGTTGGGCCTCGGCGCGCAGCGCCGACGCCGTGGCCAGCATCACCACGCTCGACATCAGCGCGCAGCGCAGCATGCGACGAAGGCTATCACGCTGGGTAGCAACGCCAATGCTGCGTACCGCGGTGCCAGGTGCGCAGTCGGGGGGCCGAGCCGTCGTCACGCCGAGTCCCACCTGCTCCTCCGGGGTCCGCATGGCTTGCGGCGTCGAAGCAACAAGGGGGCCGATTGCCTCCGTGGCACCGAGGCATGAAGCGACGGCGCGGCGGCCAGAAACACGCGGCGGGGCGCACCCGCCCGCGATCGCTCGCCACCTGCCTGCGATCGCCCGATCGCAGTGCGCTCACTGCGACGCGATCCGCCCGCGGACGAGCTGCAGCGTGCGTCAGGCGATCCGCGAAACCGCGGCGGCGCGCGAGACGTTGCCACCGTGCCGTCGCCGTGGCGGTCGCGCAGCGGCCGCAGCTCGACGCGAGCCACCATGAGGCGGTGGAAGAGCTCGTCGCGGAAGTCAGCGCGTCGGCCATGGGGGCACCGACTTCGTCTCGCCAACCTCGAGGCCGCCGAGATGTTCCAGCACCGAGGCGTGCTGCGGGTGGCTGGGTGGATACGTCAGCAGGCCCTCGCCCATGAGGCCGTTCGGGCCTTCGGCGCGGAGCTGGAGCACGATGGTGCCATCGGGGCGCCGGCTGGCCACGCCGATGCTCTTCGGCGGTGGCCGCTCGCCATCCGCATCGCTCGTCGTGTCCGGCCTGGTTCGCGTCTCCGTCACGGCTGCCGATCGTACCGCAGTCGCGCCCGCCGGCGGGTCGTTGCTGCAGGCACAGAGCCAGAGCCCGAGCGCCAGCTCAGCGCCGGAGGGCACGCGGAGCTCAAGGAGTCTTCGGGAAGATCTGGTCATGGTTGGCCTCCCAGTAAGCGAAGAGGTGCGGCAGCTCTTCGCGCAGTGTCGGGTCTCCGGCGTAGTAACGCGCGGCGCTCTCCGCGAACGCTTCGCCAGCGCCCATGCCCTCTCGCTCCTCCTGGTAGTAGGGCTCGAGCTTCGCGAAATCGGCCGAATACGCGGCGAGGAACGCCTCCGTCTGCGAAAACTTGTGTCTCTCGTCGATGGCGTGGAAGGTCTCGTGCAGGACGAGGTTCGTCGAGTTGTGCCCATCCCCTTGGGGCGGGATACGCCCATCCCGGATGGCGATGGCCACCGGATTCCAGCCGACGCCGGGCACCCGATCCCAGGTCTCCCCTTCGGGCCAACCGAGGACCTGCACTCCGCTCAGCTCGGGGTAGACCTCGACCACCGAGCCGCGGCCCACCTTCACGGTGATGCCGTTGCGCTCCATGTACTGCAACACTTCGAGCGGGAGGCGCGCGAGCTCGGCCTCGACGAGCGCCGCATCGCTGTCGGTGCCCGACCCGGCGGGCGAGACCAGGCGTTGGGCCAGCGCGAGCCGGGTGCTGTCGACGTCTCCCGCCGGGGCGGGCAACGCAGCCATGGCGCCTTGCGGCGGTGGCGGGGGTGCTGGCCAACCGAGGGCCGGGTTGCCGTCGCAATCGAGACGGTCGAGGCAGGCGGCTTGCGCCTCGATCTTCGCGCGCACCGCGGCACCGAGCACGCGGGCGCCGGTGAGCGCCCCCAAGGCGACGAGCCCGAGGACGATGACGTATTGCGCGAGCGTGCCGCCGCGGCGGTCTTCGCAAAGCATCGTCGTCACCAAGGCACGTGCCGAGCCAACCCAACCGCGCCGGCGATCGCATGCCGTCGTCGCGTTGGCTGCGATCGCCCGATCGCATCACGCGGATCACACCGAGAATCCTGCCGGTAGAGAAGCAAACAGGCGACGACGGCGAGCGCCCAGACATCGGTGCGATGAGACGGCGTGACGACCAGCAAGGGCGGCGGCCAGGTGCGGACGTTGCTCCGCGACGGTCAGGTCTTCCAGCGCTGCGCCGTGGCCAGCATCGACAGCGTCGCCTACGGAAGCGCCTCCAGCGAGGAGGTCATGCGGGTGACCGCCATCTACGGCAAGACCCGCGCCTCGAGCGACGGCCCTTGGGTCTACGGCGCTCGGCCACCCCTTCTCCCTGTCGCGGCGGGCGCCGCTCTGGCGCTGCATCCCGGAGTCCACCTGCCAGCACGAACCTCGCGGTTCACCCTCGCCGGGTGGCGCTGTTCTCCCCGGCGCGACCATGGGATACAGGGCGCGCCATACCAAGGTGTACATGAAAGCCATCCTTCTCGCGAACCTGGTTCTCTCGCTCTCGCTGACCGCCCTCCTCGGCTGCGGCTCGGCGAACGACACCGATACCCCCGACCCGTCGTCCTCGGCGGGTGGCGGCGGAGCCGAGGGCGGCGCTGGCGGCGCGACCGCCTCGTCCGGCCCGGGAGGCTCGGGCAACGCCGGGCCCTGCGCGGAGGACTGCGCGCTCATCGATGCACCCGAGTGCTACCAGACCGTCTGCAACGACGGCCGCTACCCGGGGCCGATCGGCGCGTGCATCGTCGTCCCCGACAACGGCACCGCCTGCGACGACCAGCTCTTCTGCACCCTCGGCGACACCTGCCTCGATGGGGTGTGCCTCGGCAGCGCCCAGAACACCTGCGGCCTGCAGCTCGAGCAGTGCACGGCGCTGACCTGCGACGAGACCACCCAGGCGTGCGGCACCGCCCCGGCTGCCGACGGGGTGCCCTGCGTGGAGATCGACCCCTGCGTCATCAACGCCAAGTGCCAGAACGGCCTCTGCATCGGCGCGCCGAAGGACTGCACGTTCTCGCCGCTCGCCGCGTGCAACGCCGTCTCCTGCAATCCCCAGAGCGGCCAATGCGAGGGGACGCCCGACCCGAACAAGAACGGCAACGCCTGCAGCAGCGGCGGCGCCGACCCCTGCACGGTCAACGAGACCTGCACCAACGGCGTCTGCGGCGGCGGCGAGCCCAAGGACTGCTCGAGCCTCAGCATCGGCTGCGTGAACGGCATCTGCGAGCCGGCGAATGGATTCTGCGTCACCGAGCCGCTCATGCAGGGGGACACCTGCCTCGACGGCAACGACGAGTGCAACACCGGCGTCTGCGACAATAGCGGCGAGTGCCAGCCAGTGCCCATCCCCGGCATCGCCTGCCCGAGCGGCACCGACGCCTGCAACAACGGCGTCTGCAGCGCCGCCGGCGTGTGCGTGGCCATGGCCGCCAACAACGGCGCCGCCTGCAGCGACGGCAACTCGTGCACCACCGGCGAGACGTGCAGCGCCGGGGCCTGCACCGGCGGCCAGGTCGGCCAGTACGTTGCGTACTTCACCGAGACGTTCGCCAGCAACAGCGCCGGCTGGACGCTGGACACCGACTGGCAGATCGGCTCGGCGACGGCGTCGGTGGGCGGTGTCTTCAATCAGGACCCGGCGATGGACCACACGCTCACCGGCGACAACGGCGTGGCCGGCGTGCTCATCGGCGGCATCACCAGCGACGTGCTCCACCCGTTCTACTACCTGACCAGCCCGGCCATCGACGTCAGCGCCGCGCCCGGGCAGGTCTACCTGGAGTACTGGCGCTGGTTGAACAGCGACTACACGCCGTTCATGCAGAACAGCATCGACGTGTGGAAC
>JBBJMR010000408.1:0-6364 GCA_037720395.1 Polyangiaceae bacterium | reverse complement strand
AGCAGGTGCATGGTGCCCACGCTCTCCAGCTCGTGCGCCCAGGCGCTGGCGTGGGAGGGAGAGCTGAGGAAGGCCAGGTGCACCAGGGTGTCGACGCGATCGGCAGCGAGGATCTCCGCCACGCGCTCCTCGGAGGCGGGCGCGGTCAGATCGACCTGGTAGGTGCGCGTCTTCGTGCCCCCGGTGTCCGGCGCCTTGACGTCGATGGCGATGACCCGGGCGATGCGCGGGTCCTCCTCGAGGACGCCGATGAGGTTGCGACCGAGGAACGAGGTGGCGCCGGTGAGCGCGACCACGCGCCCCTGCTTGACGGGTACAGCGCTGCCGGTCGCCATGGCGGCGGGACACTATCATCATCCGTTCTGCATCGCTCACCATGCCCACTGCAGTCGGCAGAAGGCGGTCGGATCACGGGGCGGCGCAGGCCAGGCGCATCCACGCCACCTCCGCGTCACGGTGCACCCAGAGGTCCACGGAGGCGCCCTCGGAGGCCACCGCGAAACCGGTGGCGTCGCCGATGGGCATGACCTCGCCGAGCGGGGCTCCGGCGGCGTCGAGCACCACCGCGAAGACCACCTTGCGCTCTGCCCCACATGCCAGCGGCGCGATCCAGGTGAGCAGCGCGCCGCGGCCCAGCCGGCGCAGCGAGGTCGACACCGGCGGGGTCGGCGAGGCCAGCACCAGCGGCGCCTTGCCGGGGCGCTCGATGCGCAGGTTGGCGCCCGCGGGCGCGCACCCGTCGTCATCGACCGCGGTCGAGAACGTCACCGCCAGCGGCGGATCGTCGAGCACCTCGGCCACGCCGTGGGGCGCGGGCAGGCGCCAGGCCTCCGACGCGCTGTCGCCGTCCACGCGCCACAGCGCCACCTGCGCGCCCTCCATGGTCGCCAGGGTGACGTTCGGCTCCACGCTGCAGAGCGCGAAGGGGCTGCTCTCGGCGTGGCTGCCGGCGGCCGGTCCGATCTCGACGCGGCGCCACTCCGCCAGGGCCGAACCGGCGGCGCCGATGCGCACCTCGGCGCCGGGCGCGGCCACGCGCGAGACGCGGGTGGTGAGCAGCGCGCAGCGGTCGACGCCGCAGGCCAGGTCGATGGCCTGCAGGCCGTCGCCGCTGCCCACCACCTCGGCGGGTGTCGCCGCGCCCCGGAGGCCGCGCCACCTCCCGGCGGTGGCCCCGCCGTCTCCGTTCTGCGCGACGGCAGCCAGCCACCGCCCGTCGCGGGTGCGACCCAGGCGCGGCAGCTCGGTGGTCTCGAACCAGGGCACCACCGCCACCGGGCGCGAGGCGCCCTCGGGATCGAGATCGACCACCGCCGCCGCGTCGAGGTGCGGCGGGTTGCCGGAGGCCTCGGCCACCAGCAGCGCGCTCAGGCTGCTCGGCTCGGCCACGACGCGCACGCTGGCCGGCACATCGGCGCGCACCGGCGGGGCGCGCTCGTGACAGTGCGCCGGGACGGCCAGCTCGGAGCGCCCGCGCAGCGCGCCGAAGCGCAGCGGCTGCGGCGTGCTCGGCAGCTGCGCCGGGGGTGGCGGCGGCGGCGCAGGGTCGACGTCCTGATCGCGCTGCTCGCCGCAGCCGCGCGGCGCGCAGCCTGCCAGCGCGATGGCCAGCCAGGCGGCGGCGTGTGCCGGTCGTCGCACGCTCACAGCTCGCGGCGCATCACGGGGTAGGGTCGAAGGCGTTCACCTCCACGAAGCCGTGCGCCGTGAACGCCGAGGCGGGG
This sequence comes from Polyangiaceae bacterium, assembly GCA_037720395.1. GTDB lineage: Bacteria > Myxococcota_A > Polyangia > Polyangiales > Polyangiaceae > JBBJMR01. The sequence continues at coordinate 4,640 of JBBJMR010000408.1, read as the reverse complement.
CCGGTCCACATCTCGCCGTCGGCCACCGGCTCGCGCGGCCGCCGCGGGAAGGCCTCGAGCGCGCGGGCGCCCCAGCTCGGCGCCAGGCGGACCGCCGCGCCGACCATGGCCGTGGTCACGCCGCGGTGGCGCCAGCTCGGGGCGACGAGCGCGCAGCCGATGACGAACACGCCGTCGCGCGGCCCGTCGAAGCACGGCAGGCGGCGGTAGAGGCGGCGCGCGTACACCTTGCTCATGATGGCCACCGGCGCGACCTTGAGCCATCCGACGACGCCTCGCTCCGCGCCGCCCAGCGCCACCACCCCCCGGGCCTCGTCGCTGCCGGCCCCGAGGGCGGCCACCAGCTCGTCGCGGTTCTGTTGGCGCGCGTTCGCGCAGCGATCGAGCCAGGCGTTGTTGTCTCCGGAGAAGTGCCAGAAGCGGCAGTAGCACGGCGACCCGTCCTCCTCGAAGAGGGCGGTCAGCCCGGCGGCGTGCGCGGCGGCGGCGGCCACGACCTCGACGTCCGCCATCGGCGCCGCGGCCACGACCTCGACGTCCGCCATGGGCGCGCCGGCCGCGTTGGCGGGGCCGTGACCCTCGGCTCGGCCTTCGAGCGGATCGCTCATGCCTGGGCCGATGCGCGCGCGGGCGTGTCGATGGCCAGCGGCGCGCCGATGGTCGGGCGCACGCTCTCCCAGGCCGCCGCCAGCTGGAACAGCCGCTCCTCGGCGAGGTGCGGGGCGATGAGCTGGAGCCCGACCGGCAGCGCCGGCTGGCCCGCGGTGGCGGCGGTGGGCGGGCAGGGCACGGAGAGCGCGGGCACGCCGGCCAGGCTGGCGGGCAGCGTGTAGACGTCGGCCAGGTACATGGCCAGCGGGTCGTCGACGCGCTCGCCGAGCGGGAGGCGACGGTCGGAGAGACGGGCGCGGCGATGACGTCGACGTCGCGGAACGCATCCTCGAAGTCGCGGCGCAACAGGGTGCGCACGCGCTGCGCGCGCAGGTAGTACGCGTCGTAGTACCCGGCGGACAGGACGTAGGTGCCGAGCACGATGCGGCGCTTCACCTCCGTGCCGAAGCCGTCGGCGCGCGTGGCGCTGTACATGGCGGCGAGGTCGGCCTTGCCGGCGGGCTCGGCGCGCAGCCCGAAGCGGACGCCGTCGAGGCGGGCCAGGTTGGACGAGCACTCGGCGGTGGCCACGATGTAGTAGGTCGCCACCGCGTAGCGCGTGTGCGGCAGGCGGATCGGGCGCACCTCGCATCCCAGACCGGCCAGCGCCTCGATGGCCTCGCGCACCCGCACCTCGACCGCGGGGTCCCCGCCGGCCGCGAAGTACTCCTCGGGCACGCCGATGCGCATGCCCTTGGGGTCGCGGCCGCACATCGCCTCGTAGTCGGGGACCGGGCTCTGCAGGCTGGTGGCGTCGTGCGCGTCGTGCCCGGCGATGACGCCGAGCAGGCGCGCCGCGCCGCGCGTGTCGCGTGCGAAGCAGCCGACCTGATCGAGGCTGGAGGCGAAGGCCACCAGGCCGTAGCGCGAGACGCGGCCGTACGTCGGCTTGATGCCGAACACGCCGGTCAGCGAGGCCGGCTGGCGGATGGAGCCACCGGTGTCCGAGCCGAGGGCACCGGGCGTCATGCCCGAGGCCACCGCCACCGCGCTGCCTCCCGAGGAGCCGCCGGGGGTGCGCGTCGGGTCCCACGGGTTGCGGGTCGGGCCGAAGGCGCTGTTCTCGGTGGAGGAGCCCATGGCCAGCTCGTCGAGGTTCGTCTTGCCCGGCAGCACCGCGTCGGCGCGGCGCAGGCGCGCCACCACGGTGGCGTCGTACGGCGGGCACCAGCCGCGTCCGGCGTCGAGCGGCGGCTCGCCCGCGCGCGCGCGCCGGGTGAGGATCTTGGAGCCGGCGGTGGTCGGCGCGTTGCGGGTGCACAGCGCGTCCTTGAGGCCGATGGGCACGCCGGCCAGCGGGCCGAGCGCCTCTCCGGCCGCGCGACGTGCGTCGATGGCGCGCGCCGCGTCCAGCGCCGTCTCGCCCTGCACCGTGAGGAAGGCACCCAGGCGTGCGTTGCCCGCCTCGATGCGCGACAGCGCGGCGCGCGTCAGCTGCTCGGCGCTGACCTGGCCGCCGGCGCACAGCGCGGCGATGTCCGGAATGCTCAGGTCGAGGAGCTCGGCGCCGGACACGTCATCCCTCGTCGACGAAGGCAGGCACCGCGAAGCCACCATCGCGCGCGCGCGGCGCCTCGCGCAGCGCCTCCTCGGCGGGCAGCGAGGGGACGGGCGTGTCGGCGCGCAGGGCGCCGAGGTCGGCGCCGCTGCCGGCCGCGACCAGGCTCTCCGCAGCCGCGACGCCGCCTTCCGGCAGCGAGGCTCCGCCAGGAGACCTCGCTCCTGTCGAGTCTCTTCCAGGAGACATCGCTCCTGTCGCAGCGCGGGGGTGCAAGGCGCCGGTGGCCAGTCCGCCGAGCGTCGGTGGCACGTCGGAGACGTCGAGCTCGGAGAGCTGCGCCACGTAGCCGAGGATCTGGCCGAGGTCGCGGGTGAGGCGGGGCAGCTCGTCGTCGCCGATCTCCAGGTGGGCGAGACGCGCCACGGCGCGGACCTCGTCGGGGGTGATGCGTGGCCCCTCGGACATGGCGGCGATCTAGCACAGGCGTCGCCACGCGTGCGGACCGAGCCGGCCCGGTGCGGTCGCGCCGCTTGGAGCAGCGGTGGTCGTTCCGATATCGTCGCCGCCGTGTCGCAGCTGCCAGCCGCCGGCGACCCGCTCGCCCGCGATCGCTGGATCCGGGTGGTCACCGGCGTGCTCGGCGTGCTCGGCGGCGTCGCGGCGCTGGTCACGGTCGCCCTGCGCGAGCTCGGCGACTTCGATCTCCCCTGGCACCTGGCGCTGGGGCGCGTCTTCGTTGCCGAGCACGGCATCCCGGACGCCGATCCGCTGGCCTACGGCGGGCGGCCCATCCTCGCCGCGGAGCCCATCTCCGACGTCCTCCTCTACCTGTGCGCGCGCGCCGGCGGGCCGCTCGCGCTGCAGCTGCTCGGCGCGGTGGCGGTGTCCGCGACCGCGGCGTTCGCCATGCTGCGCGCCCGCCGCGCCGCGCCGGCGGGCGCCGGCTCGCCGGCGCGGGCCGTGGCCATGGCCGCGGCCAGCCCCTGGCTGCTGGTGCGGCCGGCGGTGCTCTCGGTGGCGTTGCTCTCGGCGTTGCTGCTGCTCCTCGGCCTCGACCGCCGCACCCGAGCGCGACGCTGGCTGCTGGGGGCGGCGCCGCTGGCGCTCGTCTGGGCGAACGTGCATGGCTTCGTGGTCATCGGCGTGGTCACGCTCGTCCTCTACGCCGGGTACGCGGGCCTCTGCCGCCTGGCGCACGATCGATGGCCGGCGTTGCTGCCGCGCGCGCACGGGGACGACGCGGCCTTCACCGTGGCGGCGTGCGTCGCCGCAGTCCTGGCCAGCTTCGTGAACCGCGCCGGCCCGCGTCTGCTCCTGGGCCCGGCGCGCGCGGCGGCCGACGTCGGGCACATCGCCGAGTGGATGCCGCCGAACGCGCGCTTCCTGGCCCAGGACGAGCCGGCGGCCCTGGCCTTGCTGGTCCTGATCGCGGTGGCTCTGCTGCTCGGGCGGGAGCCGGAGGGGTCGGTGGGCAGATCCGGGGCGCGCGTTCCGCCGCTCTTCGACATCGGCCTCGCCGTCCTGGCGCTGGGCCTGGCGGCGTCGGCGGTCCGGCTCATCGCCCCGGCGGCGGTGATCGTGGCCCCCATCGTGGCGCGGCGCACCGCGCGCTGGTGGTTGCTGCTCCTGGAGCGGGCGCCGCGCCTGCGCGTGCTGGTGGCCGGCTTCGCGGCGGCGACGACGCTCGGCTTTGCCGGGTACGCCGCCGCACACGGCGGGACGGAGCTCGGGGTCGGCTTTTACGCGCGCAACTACCCGGAGCGCGCCGTGCGCTGGATCGAGCGCGCCGCACCGGCCGGTCGCATGTGGAACTTCCTGCCGTACGGCGGTTGGCTGGCGTGGCGGCTGCACCCCCGCTACCAGGTGCTCGTCGACGGACGCACCGGCTGGCAGCACGACCCGGCGCTGGTGGTGCGGGTGCGGCAGAGCGAGGTCGACGTCGCTGCCTTCGACGCGCTCGCGGAAGAGCTCGGTGTGCAGTGGGCCGTGACGCGCGCCACCGAGGGCGAGGGGCACGGCATCGGCCTGGCAGGCAGCCGCGCCTTCGTCATGGTCCACCTCGACGACATCACCGCCGTCTACGTGCGCCGCGACGGGCCGAACGCGCCGCTGGTCCCGGACGGCTACCGGGTACTGCGGCACCTCACCGATCCCGGCCGCTGGTTCCAGGCGGCGCGCGGCGGCGAGCGCGCCGAGGACCTGGACCACGACGGTGCGCTGGCGCTGGAGCAGGATCCGACCAGCTCGCGCGCCGCCTTCTTCGCGGCGTGCGGGGCGCTCGCGGTCCATGATCGCCCGCGCTTCGATGCCTCGCTGGCCGCGCTCGAGGCCCTGGCCCCGGGGCACCCGGCCCTCGGTCTGCTGCGCGGATCGTGGTGGCGATAGCGCCGCCGCCGCGCGGTCCGCATGTGATCGAGAGCTCCTGCGTCCCGGCAGAGATCACCTCGGAGACAAGGAGAGACTCCATCACGTCTCAGTGTCTCCGTGT
>JBBJMR010000407.1:0-6371 GCA_037720395.1 Polyangiaceae bacterium | reverse complement strand
GGACATCCCGAGGGCCGCGAGCTGGTCGGGGTAGCAGCGCGCAAGCTCGCCGCAGTCGCTGTCGTCGCAGCAGTACTTGGCGCACTGGCCGAAGCAGCCGTAGCCCACCGAGCAGTCCCCCCATGCGCCGCAGAAGGTGCAGGCGCTGCCGTAGACGAACGCCGGATAGCAGAGGAAGTTGACGCCGAAATCGTCGATGTAGAGGTCGCAGGTCTCGAGCGAGGTGCAGCCCTCGTTGGTGATCGGGTTGCAGAAGGTGCTCAGCGAGTCGATGGCGAAGCACGACGCGCCGCTCGGGGACTGGATGGGCGGAAAGCATGCGGGCAGGCAGGAATCGCCGCTGCACGTCGGCGTGCCGCCTCCCGACGACGACGACGAGGACGAGGACGAGGACACCGCGCTCACGCCAGGCCCCACCGTGCCGGCGGACGGAATGCAGTCGAAGTACTCGTCCGGGTCGTGCTCGGTGACGTCGTAGCAGCACGCCGAGCCGTCGAAGTCGCCCTCGCTGTCGACGGAGATCACCAGGCCGCAGGCGGCGCCACCCCCGCCCATGTAGTCGATGGCGTCTGCCTGAGCCGGACAGGCGCCCTCGGCCTCGGACCACTGGATGCACGCCTGGTCGGAGCAACCGCCGAGCGCGAGGGACGCACCAAGCAGGGAGGACAGCGCAAGCCCGCGGAACATCCCCGCATCGTCGCATCAACGACCGGGCGCCCGCCACCGTGGGCCCTCCGGGAGCATCAAAACGACGAGAGGAGACGGATATGAGCGATACCAAGGGCAAGCCCGACGCGGCGAAGAAGCAGGACGGCGACAGCCAGGTCGAGGGCGAGGGCAGCCCCAGCGCGGCGCACCACTACAACGATGGCGTCAAGGCCACCGTGGAGAGCGGCAAGGTCCCGGAGAAGGCGGACGAGGCACGCCGCGCGCTCGAAGGCGCCGAGGGCGAGGAGCTCCGGCGCGCCGAGAAGGAAGCGAAGGAGCGCGGCAAGGACTGAGCAGACCGGCCACAGGCCACGGCGGCGCCGGTCAGGGGGCGCCGCCCGCGAGCCAGGCGGCGATGTCGTCCGCCAGCTTCTCCGGCTCGTGCAGGGAGACGGAGTGCCCGGACGATGCGTAGCGAGGCCTGACCACCTCGCGCTCCGCGCCGTCCTGGTAGCGAACGGTGACGCCCTGCGTCGCCCCCATCCTTCCCATCTTTGGCACCACCTCGGCCACGATGTCGTCGTAGCGCGCCAGCGCCTGCGGCAGGGCCGCGCTGAAGATCACCACGTCGTTCGGCGCGTCACTGACGAAGGTGCGCACCTCGCGCAGGTTCTCCAGGAACAGCGCGCCCCACCGCGCGTCGCGGCGATCGACCCCCAGCGCCTGCGCCTCCGCGGACACGAACGGCGCCCCGAGCAGGTCGAAGAGCTCCACGCGGTGGTAGCGATCCGCAGCGCCCAGCGCGCCCAGCTGTGCGGCCAGCGGCTCCGTCTCCGGCGCCTCGTCGGGCAGCCGGAACGACCCCCCGCGCTCGTCCGCGGCAAGCCCCTCGATGACCCCGGGCGATACGCCGAGCGCCACCTCGAGGACGGCGCGGTCCTGGAAGGCCGGCTCGAGCTCGGCGTAGCGCGCCAGCGTCCAGCCGAGGGGGTGGCGCAGGTCGTAGTAGTCACGCCCGGCCGCGCTCACGAAGTCCAGCGCGTGTGCGTAGGGCTCGCACGATGGCCCGATCTCCACGCACGGGACGAAGGGCACGCCGGTCTCCTCGGCCACCGCCCAGAGCGGGCTGTCCGGGCCCTCGAGCAGCGCGCCGGCCACCTCGTTCTGGTCCACCGAGGAGATGCGGGGCTGCAGCAGCACCTGCGCACCGAACTGCGTCGCCACCTCGCCCGGCGCGTGCGAGCCGGGGCCGAGCACGGCGTCCAGGTGCGCGCGCACCTCGTCCACCAGCGCGGGGTCCTCGTACCCGGCGCTGCCGTCGGCGTAGCGCGGGTGCTGCAGGAGCATGTGCAGCGCCACCGAGGCGCGGATGCCGCCGTAGCTCTCCCCGACCATGACCACCGGCGCGCCACGCAGCGGTGGGTGCGCGGCCAGGAAGCGGAGCACGACGCGCACCAGGTCGGCGCCGTCGACGAAGGGGTTGAAGCTCGACGTTCCAGTGCCGCGGCGCGGGCCGCGGCGTCGTCCGGATCGGGCGCCATCAGATACGAGAAGCCGGTGTTGCGCGCGTCGACGTAGAGCAGGTTCGCGAAGCGCGTCCAGCTCGCCGGGTTGGGGGCCACCGACGCGCCGCCAGTGCGCGCCGGGTCGAGCGTGCTGCGCGCGGTGGACAGGCCAAGGAGGAGGCCGCTGGCCGCGCCGGGGCCGCCGTTGAACACCACCAGCAACGGCCGGTCTGCCGGCGACTCGTCCGCCGGCTGGAACGACCAGAACAGCCGGGCGCGTCCGGTGAAGCGCGGTGCGCGCTGGCCCTGATGGTGAATGGCATACCCGTAGGGCGCGATGTCCACGAAGCCGGCCTCGTAGACGAGAGCCTCCGGCTGTGGCGGAGGATCCGCCGGACCGGTGCCGTCGGCGGGGCCCGGCACGCCGGCGTCGCCGCAAGCGCAGGCGAGCAGCGCGGCACAGGCCGACAGCCAGCGGGCCGGGGTCATCGCCACAGGGTAGCGCCGGCCCCTGCGCGCGCGGGCCTCGCGGCCCAGCGGGCCGCCCATCTCGCGCGCGTGGGCGCCGGAAGACCGGCCAAGCGGAGCTTGACGGTGCCGGCGCAGCGTGCAGAGTGCCAAGGCCCTTTCCACTGATCTCGCCGTGGCTTCCACGGCGCATCGCGACTAACGAGAGACGTACCGACACCATGACGGCGCGCCCCGACATCCGCCCGGTCCTCGACAAATCCGAGGGCTCCTCGGCGAGGCTCCTCGAAAGCCTGCTCGCCGAGCGCATCCTGGTCCTCGACGGGGCCATGGGCACGATGCTGCAGCGTCACAAGCTCGGCGAGGCCGACTTCCGCGGCACGCTGCTCTTGGACCACCCCACCCTGCTGCAGGGCAACAGCGACGTGCTCTCGCTGACGCGGCCCGATGTGGTGCGCGGCATCCACGACGCGTACCTGGCCGCCGGCGCCGACATCGTCGAGACGAACACCTTCACCGCCACCAGCATCGCCCAGGCCGACTACGACCTGACGGCGCACGTCTACGACATGAACGTGCAGGGCGCCCGCCTGGCGCGCGAGGCGTGCGACGCCTGGACGGCGAAGACCCCGGGCCAGCGCCGCTTCGTGGCCGGCTCCATGGGCCCCCTCAACAAGATGCTCTCGCTGTCGCCGAAGATCGGCGAGCCGGCGTACCGCGCGGTGACCTTCGACGAGGTGGTGCGCTCCTACGGCGAGCAGGTGCGCGGCCTCATCGACGGCGGCGCCGACGTGCTGCTGCTGGAGACCATCACCGACACCCTCAACGCCAAGGCCGCGCTGGTGGCCATGGAGGAGGCCTTCGCCGACCGCGGCGTGCGCCTGCCGCTGATGATCTCGGTGACCATCGTCGACAAGAGTGGCCGCACCCTGTCCGGGCAGACGGTGGAGGCGTTCTGGGCGTCGGTGCTCCACGCCAGGCCGATGAGCGTCGGCGTCAACTGCTCCCTCGGCGCCCGCGACATCCGCCAGTACGTGGCCGAGCTGGCGGCGCTGGCCGGCATCCCGGTCACCTGTTACCCGAACGCCGGCCTGCCCAACGCCATGGGCGCGTACGACGAGGAGCCCGAGGAGACTGCCGCGCTGCTCAGGGAGTTCGCGGAGAGCGGGCTGGTGAACGCCGTCGGCGGCTGCTGCGGCACCACGCCGGAGCACGTGCAGGCCATCGCAGCGGCGGTGCGCCCCCTCAAGCCGCGGGCCATCCCCCGCGAGCCTGCGCCTTATTCGGTGTGGAGCGGCCTGGAGACGCTGACCATCCGGCCCGACACCAACTTCCTGATGATCGGCGAGCGCACCAACGTCACCGGCTCCAAGCGCTTCGCCGACCTGATCAAGGCCGGAGATTTCGCCACCGGCCTCGAGGTGGCCCTCGACCAGGTGCGCGGCGGCGCCAACCTCCTCGACGTGAACATGGACGAGGGCATGCTCGACTCCGAGCAGGCCATGACCACCTTCCTCAACCTGGTGGCCAGCGAGCCGGAGATCTCGCGCATCCCCATCGTCATCGACAGCTCCAAGTGGAGCGTGATCACCGCCGGCCTGCGCTGCGTGCAGGGCAAGGGGGTGGTCAACTCCATCAGCCTCAAGGAGGGCGAGGCCGACTTCCTGGCCAAGGCCGCGGTGGTGCGCCAGTTCGGGGCCGCGGTGGTGGTCATGGCCTTCGACGAGAAGGGCCAGGCCGAGACGGTGGAGCGCAAGGTGGAGATCTGCCAGCGCGCTTACAAGCTGCTCACCGAGACGGCTGGGCTCGATCCCAAGGACATCGTCTTCGACCCCAACATCCTGGCCGTGGCCACGGGCATCGAGGAGCACGCGGAGTTCGCCAAGAACTTCATCGAGGCGACGAGGGTCATCAAGGCCACCTGCCCGGGCGCCAAGATCTCCGGCGGCGTCTCCAACCTCTCCTTCTCGTTCCGCGGCAACAACGTGGTGCGCGAGGCGATGCACTCGGCGTTCCTGTTCCACGCCATCGGCGCCGGGATGGACATGGGCATCGTCAACGCCGGCCAGCTCGCCGTCTACCAGGAGATCCCGCCCGAGCTGCTGACGCGCGTCGAGGACGTCATCTTCAACCGCCGCCCCGACGCCACCGAGCGCCTGGTCGAGCTGGCGGGCACCATCACCGGCGGCGGCAAGAAGCGCGAGCTCGACCTCTCCTGGCGCGAGGGCACCGTGGCCCAGCGCCTCTCCCACGCCCTGGTCAAGGGCATGCTCGACTTCATCGAGGAGGACGTGGAGGAGGCCCGGCAGGAGGCGGCGCGCCCGCTGGACGTCATCGAAGGGCCGCTCATGGACGGGATGAAGACCGTCGGCGACCTCTTCGGCGCGGGCAAGATGTTCCTGCCCCAGGTGGTGAAGAGCGCGCGCGCCATGAAGCGCGCCGTGGCCTACCTCATGCCCTTCATGGAGGCGGAGAAGAAGAAGAACGGCACCGTCGCCCAGGCCAACGGCAAGGTGGTCATGGCCACCGTCAAGGGCGACGTCCACGACATCGGCAAGAACATCGTCGGCGTGGTGCTGGGCTGCAACAACTACGACGTGGTGGACCTCGGGGTCATGGTCCCCTGCGACAAGATCCTCGACGCGGCCCTGGCCGAGCACGCCGACATGGTCGGCCTCTCGGGCCTCATCACCCCCAGCCTGGACGAGATGGTGCACGTGGCCAGCGAGATGCAGCGCCGCGGCATGACCATGCCGCTGCTCATCGGCGGCGCCACCACCAGCCGGCAACACACCGCGCTCAAGATCGCCCCGACCTACGAGCACTCCACGGTGCACGTCCTCGACGCCTCGCGCGCGGTGAGCGTGGTCGCCGGTCTGCTCGATCCCAGGCAGCGCATCACCGTCGACGCCAAGAACCGCGAGGACCAGGCGCGCCTGCGCGTGCTGCACGGCAAGAAGGCTGGGCGCAAGCTCTTGCCGCTGGAGTCGTCGCGCGAGAACCGCGAGCGCATCGAGTGGCGCGCCGCCGACCTGGCGAAGCCGCCCGTCCCCGGCCGCCGCACCCTGGTCGACTTCCCGCTCTCGGAGATCGTCCCCTACATCGACTGGACCTTCTTCTTCACCGCCTGGGAGCTGCGCGGCCGCTACCCGGCCATCCTCCAGCACCCGGAGTACGGCGAGGCAGCGCGCGATCTGTTCGAGAACGGCACGACCCTGCTCGAGCGCATCGTCGATGAGAAGCTGCTCCGCGCCAGCGCCGTCTACGCCCTGTGGCCGGCGAACAGCGACGGGGACGACATCGTGCTCTGGCAGGACGAGGCGCGCACGGCCGAGCTGGCGCGCTTCCCGATGCTGCGCCAGCAGCAGGTGAAGACGGACGACAAGCCGTACGTGTCGCTGGCCGACTTCGTGGCCCCGCGCGAGTCAGGCCTGCCCGATCACGTGGGTGGCTTCGCGGTCACCGCCGGCCTGGGGGTGGACGAGCTGGCCGGTGCCTTCCAGAAGGACCTCGACGACTACTCCTCGATCATCGTCAAGGCGCTCGCCGATCGGTTGGCCGAGGCCTTCGCCGAGCTGCTCCACCAGCGCGTCCGTCGCGAGTGGGGATACGGCGCCAGCGAGCGGCTCTCACCCGAGGACCTCATCGAGGAGAAGTACCGCGGCATCCGCCCCGCGTTCGGCTACCCGGCCTGCCCGGACCACGCCGACAAACGCACCCTCTTCCGCCTCCTCGAGGCGCCCGCGGTGG
>JBBJMR010000406.1:0-6401 GCA_037720395.1 Polyangiaceae bacterium | reverse complement strand
ACCCTGAGCGTCAACAAGCGCCCCAAGGTGGCGCTGGTGAAGATCCAGGGCAACGAGATCAAGATCTCGAAGCAGATCCACTTCGAGACCGACTCGGCGAAGATCATGGGCGACTCCAACCAGCTCATGGAGGAGATCGCCGACACCATGCAGCGCAGCCCGAACCTGAAGAAGATCGAGATCCAGGGCCACACCGACAACACCGGGACGCGTGAGCACAACGCCACGCTCAGCGACCAGCGCGCCAACTCGGTGAAGGCCTGGCTGCAGAGCGCCGGCGTCGACGGCAGCCGCCTGACGGCCAAGGGCTACGGGCAAGATCGCCCCCTGGCCCCCAACGTCACCGCCGCCAATCGCGCCAAGAACCGCCGCGTGCAGTTCATCATCCTCGAGAAGTGATCGCGTCCGCCTGGCGGCGCGCGCACCGTGCCGCCGCGTCACCCAGCCGCCCGCCGTGCACCCGCGCGGCGGGCGCCTTCGTCCTGCTCCTGCTCGCCGTCGCCTCCCCGAGCTGCGCTCAGCCCACGGCGCCCGCCGCCGAAGCCGACGCGCGCGGGGCAGCCTCCTCGTCGAGCCGCGCCGCTGGACCCGGCGCGCAGGGCAGCGGCAGGCCTGCCACCAGCGCCGCTGACTCGCCGGGCGCGGCGAGCGCGAGCGCAGCCGCCGCCGCCGCCTCCTCCACGACCGCCGCGCCTGCGGCCAGCGCGTCCGCGCCGCCTCCCCCGGCCGCGCCGGAGGACCCCAGGAACCTCACGCCGCCAGAGCCGAGTGCGGGGCCGGCGCTGCAGGCGCGGGCCCAGGCGCTCTTCGATGGCGTGGTCGCCGACGACCCGGCGCTGGCCGAGCCGTTCTGGTTCCCACGCGAGCCGTTCACGCGCCTCAAGGCCATCGACAAGCCGGAGAAGTACTGGGCACAGCTGCACGCCACCTACCAGGCCGACGTCCACAAGCTGCACCGCTCGCGCCAGAGCTGGCAGGGCGCGCGCTTCCTGGGCTACACGCCTGGCTCGGCGCCGACCTGGGTCAAGCCCGGCGACGAAGGGAACAGCATCGGCTACTGGCGCTCGTTCCGCGGCAAGGTGCGCTTCGAGCAGGGCGGCAAGGAAGAGAGCTTCGAGGTGCGAGTGACCATCACCTGGCAAGGCGCCTGGCACATCACCCACCTCCTGCCGTTCAAGAAGTAGCGCGCCGGCAGAGCGGACCCGCGCCTCGGCGGGCCGTCGCCAGCAGCGGGCGCGGTCAGCGCGCGGCCAGGGCCCGCTCCACCACCTCGAGCACCTCCTCGTTGGCGGGGCGGTCGGTCATGCGCTCGCCGATCTTGCGCCAGAAGATGGTGCGGTCGGGCAGGACCACGAACGTCGCCGGCACCGCGATGTCCTGCCCCTTCATGGCCACGCCCCAGCGCGTCGCCGCCGCCAGGTCGGTGTCGGAGAGCAGCGGGAAGCCGAGGCCGAGCTTGGAGGCCAGGGAGACCGAGTCCTCGAGCGGATCGGCGCTGATGGCCACCAGGGTCACGCCCCGGGTCGCCAGCTGCGCCTCGATGCTTGCCAGCTGGACCAGCTGGTCACGACAGAACGGTCACCAATGCCCGCGGTAGAAGACGAGGACCGCTGGCCCGCGGCGCAGCACGTCGGCCAGCGAGACGTTGCCGCCGAGGTGGCTGGGCAACGAGAAGTCCGGCGCCTGGGCGCGCTCGGCCAGCGCCGGACCGCGCGTCTCCAGCGCGCAGCCCGCACCGGCCGCGGCGCCGCCGAGAGCCACCGCCAGGGCGAGCGCCGCCAGCACGCCGCGCGCGGTCCGGGCGGCGCGCTGCCCGGCCAACCTACTCGTCGTCACGATCGTCGCGCTCGGCGTGGATCTCGCGCAGGAGCTCCTCGATGCGGTTCACGGCCTCCGGCGACTCGTCCCAGAAGAAGCGGAGGTTGGGCGCGTAGCGCAGCCCCACCGCCTGGGCCACGTTGCGGCGCAGGCGCGGCCCGGCGGCGCCGAGGCCGGAGAGCACGGCGCGCTGGGCGCGATCGTCGTCTCCGGCGGGCGTCCCCTCGCCGGCGGCACCCGACGCGCGCACGTAGATGCGCGCCAGCTGCAGGTCGTCGGTCATCTCCACGCGCGTCACCACCACGCCCGCCAGCCGCGGATCGCGCAGGGCAGCCAGCTGGCGGCTCATCTCCTCGCGCAGCCTGCCGGATACGCGTACGGCTCGCTTGACCTCACCAGGCACGGCTCAGCCTCCCTTCCCCGACTTGCCGGGCGAGCCGGGGCCGTCGTCGTCACCCGACCACTCACCGTCGTCGCCATCGCCATCGCCGTCGCCGTCGCCGCCCGCGCCGCCCGCGCCGCCGAGCATGGACTCGATGCCGCCGCGCACCCCGCGACCGCCCTCACCGAAGGCGACGATCTCGGTGGCCCGGTCGGCGAGGATGGCATCCGGCAGGGTGTTGGCCATGCTCGCCACGTTGGCCAGCACCTCGTCGCAGACGGCGGCGGAGTTGGAGACCACCGCGAAGCCCAGGGTGGCGTGGCGTGGGTTGTCGAGGTCGCCGATCTCCGCGGCGGAGACGCGCAGCCTGGCCTGGGCGCGCTCCTTCAGCGAGCGCACCACGCTGCGCTTGTCCTTGAGCGAGCGGGCTCCGACGATCTGGAGCTGGAGACGCAAGACACCGACGAACATGTTTGATTGCTGCGGTCGACGCGCGCGGGATGAGACGGACGGCGCCGAGAAACCTGACATCTCGCGCCGTCACGGGGGCCGGGTGCCCCCGTGACCTGGTGTGCTCAGAGCCGGGCCTTGACCTCGTCGATCTCGAAGCTCTCGACGATGTCGCGCTCCTTGATGTCCTGGTAGCCCTCGAGCTGGATACCGCACTCGGTGTTCTCGGAGACTTCCTTGGCGTCGTCCTTGAAGCGGCGCAGCCCGGCGAGCTTGCCGGTCCACATCACCACGTTGTCGCGCACCAGGCGGGCATCGGCGGTGCGCTTGACCACGCCGCTGATGACCATGCAGCCGGCGATGAGGCCGGCCTTGCTCATGCGGATGACCTGACGGACCTCGGCCTTGCCGAGCGGCTTCTCCACCTTGGTGGCGGGGAGCAGGCCTTCCATCGCCGCGCGGATGTCGTCGACGGCGTTGTAGATGATGTTGTAGAGGCGGATCTCGACGCCCTCGCTCTCGGAGAGAGCGCTGGCCTTGCCGGCGGGCCGCACGTTGAAGCCGGTGATGATGGCCCTGGAGGCCACCGCCAGGTTGACGTCGCCCTCGGTGATCGCGCCGACGCCGGCGTGGACGATGGTCACCTTGACCTTGGCGGTGCTGAGCTTGGTCAGCGCCTGGCCGACGGCCTCCACCGAGCCCTGCACGTCACCCTTGACGATGAGCTTGAGCTCCAGCTGATCCGCCTCGGAGAGGCGGGTGGTGAGGCCCTCGAGGGTGACGCGCGAGTCCTGCGGGATGAGCGACTTCGACGCCTTCTTGCGGCGCGTCTCGGCGATCTCCTCCGCGGTCTTGGCGTCCTTGATGGCGTGCATCGGATCGCCGGCGCTGGGCACCTCGGCCAGGCCGAGCACCTCGACCGGCGTGGCCGGACCTGCCTCGAGGACGGTGCGACCGGCCTCGTCGGTCATGGCGCGCACCTTGCCCCAGACGGCGCCGGCGAGGATGACGTCGCCTGCGCGCAGGGTGCCGTCCTGGATCATGACGCGAGCCACCGGGCCGCGGCCGCGATCGAGGAGGGCCTCGATGACCACACCGCTGGCGCGACGTGCCGGGTAGCTCTTCAGCTCCAGCACCTCGGCCTGCAACAGGACGTTGTCGAGGAGCTGCTCGACGCCCTCGCCCGTCTTCGCCGAGACGTGGACGAACATCGTCTCGCCACCCCACTCCTCCGGCTGCAGCCCGAGTGAGGCCAGGTCGCGCTTGACCTTGTCCGGGTCGGCGCCCGGCTTGTCGATCTTGTTCACGGCGACGATCATCGGCACCTTGGCGCTCTGGGCGTGGGCGATGGCCTCGCGCGTCTGCGGCATCACGCCGTCGTCGGCGGCGACCACCAGGATGACGATGTCCGTCAGCGAGGCGCCGCGCATGCGCATGGCGGTGAAGGCCTCGTGGCCCGGCGTATCGAGGAAGGCGATGGTCCCCTTGGCGGTCTCGACGCGGTAGGCGCCGATGTGCTGGGTGATGCCGCCGGCCTCGCCCTCCGCCACGCTCGCCTTGCGGATGCGATCGAGGAGGCTGGTCTTGCCGTGGTCGACGTGACCCATGACCGTCACGATGGGCGGGCGGATCTCGAAGTCGACGTCGATCTGGGTCTCGTTGCCGGTGGCGGCGGCGAGGTTCTGCTCCTCGCTGATGGCCACGTCCTCCACGCTCCAGCCGAACTCGCTGGCCAGGAGCTTGGCGGTGTCGGCGTCGAGGGTGGTGTTGATGTTGACGCCGGTCATGCCCATCGAGAGCAGACGCATGAGAACGTCCGTGGACTTCAGGCTCATACGCGCGGCGAGCTGCTGCAGGCTGACCTGCTCCTCGATGCGGATGACCTTCTTGTGCGACGACATCTCCTGGGTGGAGACCATCGTCGGCCGTCGCGGCATGTTCATGCCGGGGCGAGGGCGGAAGCCGGGGCGACCACGGCCGCCCATCATCGGGCGACCGCCCGGACCGAAGCCGGCGCCGGGACGGGCCGGCGCCGAGCCGGCGCGCGGGTCGTAGGTGGTCCGGCGCGCGGGCGGCGCGCTGGGTCGCGGGGGAGCCGGCATGGGCACGCCGGGGCGCCCCTGCCAGACGTCGATGCCGGTGCGTGGCGGCGCCGACGGGCGGCGGGGCGGGGGGGGCTGCGCGGCGGCGGGCGCCGGCGCGGGCGGTACGGCGCTGCGCGCCTGGACGGCGGGAGGGGCGGCGGAGAGGGCGGCGGCGCGATCGGAGCCGGGGCTCGTTCACCGCGGGCGCGGCGGCGACCGCGGGTTGACGCGTCTCGGCCGGCGCGTCCCAGCTCGGTCGGCGGCCTCCACGCGCTGCGCGGGGAAGCCTGAGTCTCGCTGACGCGTGCCGGGCCGGGCTCGGACTTTCGACCGGCGCCGACCTGGCTGGAGCGCGCCGCGGGACGGCGTTCTTTGCTCGGCGGTGCCGCAGGGATCTCCACCTCGGGCGTCGGCATGCCGTGGGCCATCTCCGTGGCGCGTTCGCTCGACCCGCGCGAAGCGGGCACCGCGGCGCCGGTGGCGCGACGACTCGAGGCCGGCGGCGGCGGCACGGCCGGCGCCGAGGTCTCCGGGTCACCGCGTCGCGAGGCTCCGCCAGGAGACCGCGCATCGGTCGACGCTCCGCCAGGAGAGCTCGCATCGGTCGAGGCTCCGCCAGGAGACCTCGCATCGGTCGCGGCTCCGCCAGGAGACCTCGCATCGGTCGCGGCTCCGCCAGGAGACCTCGCATCGGTCGAGGCGTCAGGAGACCTCGCATCGGTCGCGGCTCCGCCAGGAGACCTGGCACCGGTCGAGGCGTCAGGAGACCTCGCCTCGGTCGCGGCTCCGCCAGGAGACCTCGCACCGGTCGCGGCTCCGCCAGGGGCAGACCGTGGTGCTGCCGAAGGGGCGGAAGCGGCGGCGGCGGGCACCGTCCGGTCGCCGGCATGGCTCGACGGGGGCGGCGGCGGGACCGCACGCGGCGCAGACGGCTCGGCGCCGGGCACGGAGGCGGGCGCGGACAGCGCCGCACTCTCACCGGGATCGACGGCGCGTGCGCGGCGCTTGACCACGCGGCCGTCGGCACGCATGCGCTCTTCCTTGACCTCGGGCGACTTCTGCCGCTCGAGGTGGCGCTTGACGCGCTCCACCACGTCGGACTCGACCGAGCTCATGTGGTTGCGCACATCGCCGATGCCCATCGACTGGAAGAGGCTGACCAGGGACTTCTGGTCCATGTTCAGCTGCTTGGCGACTTCGTAGACCCGGACTTTGCTCATGAACCTCGCTCCGTACGGCTCTGCCTCGGCGGGGTTCTCCCGCCGGCGCGACTCGATACCGACGTCTCGTCCGACTTCTCGCACAGTGCACCGCCCTTCACGTCACGCGCCTTGTCTTCGGCGCGCGGCCCGTTCCGGCGCTCCGTGCTCCCAGCGGGGTCCAATGCCCCCCTGGCCGTACCCCCGCCCGTACCTCCGGCGGGGTCACAGGGGCGGCACGCCCCTGCGCCTGTCGACGCCGCGGTGACCACTGCGACTGCAGCCTTCACCGCCGCACCCAGCTGGGACGACTCGATCCCCACCACCGCGACTCCCTCGGGCCCGCCGCCGCGACAGGCAGCGCCGAGCGTGATCTTCGTGCCCCAGGCCAGCGCGCGGCCCTCGGCCACGGCCTGGCGGACCTCGTCCGTCTCGGCGCCTGAAGCGGCGTCGCAGGCCACCACCACC
>JBBJMR010000153.1:0-20299 GCA_037720395.1 Polyangiaceae bacterium | reverse complement strand
TCCACGCATGCGGCGAGGCCCACTCGAGTCCGGCGAGACCGGTGAACGGCTCCGCCGCTCACGGCACGCATCGCTCAACGATCGAGAAGGCTTGGCCCTCCGGATCGCTCGGCGGCCGACTCGACGGGCGACGAGATCATGCACCGGTCTCGCCGGACTCGAGTGGGGTTACGTGGCACGACCACGCCCCCTGATTTGAGCCGAGCCTCGGGCAGTCGTGCTAGATGGCCTGCCGGCGTTTCGCGAAGTATCGCGAAGTCCGTGCGTCCCCCATTGATCGTCGGCCGGTCGATGGTCACCCTGCTCCGATGCTCCGCTCCTTCGGCGCACGCGCCGCCGGCCTCCGCCGCGAGCGCGTCGAGGCCTCGCCCCGCTGGGCCGATGGCCGCTTCGAGAACACCGTGCCGGTCCGCTCGCTGATGAGCCCAGGCAAGCTGCTCTCCACCAGCGGCGAGCTCTTCTTCGGTGGCCGGGCGCGCCGGCCGCACGGCGTCATTCCGGTGGAGAGCCCGCTCGAGCCCTGGGCGCGGCCTGCGGAGACCGGGCTGCGCGCCACCTGGCTCGGCCACTCCACCGTGCTCCTGGAGATCGATGGCGTCCGCGTCCTCACCGATCCGGTCTTCGCCGAGCGCGCCTCGCCCATGGCCTGGGCCGGGCCCCGGCGCTTCCACCGCGTCCCGGCGACCATCGCCGAGCTGCCGCCGCTCGACGCCGTGCTCGTCTCCCACGATCACTACGACCACCTCGATCACGCCAGCATCCTCGCCCTGCGCGACCGCGACGTGCCCTTCGTCACCTCACTCGGCGTCGGGGCGCACCTCGAGGCCTGGGGCATCGCTCCGGAGCGCATCGTCGAGCTCGACTGGTGGGAGGAGGCGCGCGTCGCCGGCGGTCGGCTGACCTTCACCGCCGCGCCGGCGCGTCACTTCTCGGGGCGCGGCCCGCGCACCGGCAACCGCACCCTGTGGTCCTCGTGGTCCATCCGCGGCGAGCGCCACCGCGTGTTCTTCAGCGGGGACACCGGCATCACCGAGGAGTTCGCCGAGGTCGGTGGCCGCCTCGGCCCCTTCGACCTGGTGATGCTCGAGGTCGGTGCCTACCACCCGTCCTGGGGTTCCATCCACCTCGGGCCGGACAACGCCCTCATCGTCCACCAGATGGTGCGCGGTCGGAGCTTCCTGCCGGTGCACTGGGGAACGTTCGATCTGGCGCTGCACGCCTGGGACGATCCCATCGAGCGCCTGGCCGAGGGCGCGGGGACGCGCGGCGTGCACCTGCTCACGCCGCGGCTCGGCAGGCCGTTCGAGCCGGCGCGCGTCGAGGGCATCGACCCCTGGTGGCGCGCGCTCGACAGGAGCGAGGTCTCCTCGCGGAGCCTCGACAGGAGCGAGGTCTCCTCGCGGAGCCTCGACAGGAGCGAGGTCTCCTCGCGGAGCCTCGACAGGAGCGAGGTCTCCTCGCGGAGCCTCGACAGGAGCGAGGTCTCCTCGCGGAGCCTCGACAGGAGCGAGGTCTCCTCGCGGAGCCTCGACAGGAGCGAGGTCTCCTCGCGGAGCCTCGACAGGAGCGAGGTCTCCTCGCGGAGCCTCGACAGGAGCGAGGTCTCCTCGCGGAGCCTCGACAGGAGCGAGGTCTCCTCGCGGAGC
Organism: Polyangiaceae bacterium; assembly: GCA_037720395.1. Lineage (GTDB taxonomy): Bacteria > Myxococcota_A > Polyangia > Polyangiales > Polyangiaceae > JBBJMR01. The sequence goes on along the minus strand of JBBJMR010000153.1, from coordinate 18,653 downwards.
CTCGACAGGAGCGAGGTCTCCTCGCGGAGCCTCGACAGGAGCGAGGTCTCCTCGCGGAGCCTCGACAGGAGCGAGGTCTCCTCGCGGAGCCTCGACGCGCCCCGCCGCGCGGAGGCGCTGCGGTCGCCCGCCGGCGTCCCCGTCGAGGCCGCGCTGCCGGAGGCACAGCCGCCGGTGGAGACCACGCCGTGACCGCGCGCATCCCGCTCTCCGTCCTCGATCTATTCCCGGTCGGCGCCGGCAACACGCCGAGCCGGGCGATCACCGAGTCGCTCCAGCTGGCGAGGCGCGTCGACGATCTCGGGTACAGCCGGTACTGGATCGCCGAGCACCACAACATGCCGAGCATCGCCAGCTCGTCGCCCGAGGTGCTCATCGGCCATGTCGCCAGCATCACCCGGCGCATCCGCGTCGGCGCGGGCGGGATCATGATGCCCAACCACTCGCCGCTGCGCGTGGTCGAGATCTTCCGCACCCTGGAGGCCCTGCACCCCGGCCGCATCGATCTCGGCCTGGGGCGCGCGCCAGGGACCGATCCGGTGACCTCGGCCGCGCTGCGCCGGCGCGGCAGCAGCGGCGCCGAGGTCAACGAGCTGCTGGCCGAGATGCTGGCCTTCGCCGACGGAGGCTTCCCGGACGCGCACCCCTTCGCGGCCATCCAGGCCATGCCCTCCGACGTCCCTCTGCCGCCGATCTGGATGCTCGGCTCGACCACCGCCGGCGCGCAGATCGCCGCCACGCTCGGGGTGGGCTTCTCCTTCGCCGGGCACTTCGCCATGCGCGAGGCTTTCGACGCGGTGACCGCGTACCGCCGCCTCTTCCAGCCGTCGGAGCGGCTGGCCGAGCCGAAGTTCATCCTCGCAGTCAACGTGGTCTGCGGCGAGGACGACGCCCACGCCGAGCGCCTGGCGGCGCCGCTGCGGCTGGCGTTCGTGCGCATGGCCACCGGCCGCCCCGGCCCCATCCCCTCGGTGGAGGAGGCCGCGGCGCACCGCCTCAGCGCCGCCGAAGAGATGGCCATCTCGCGCTTCGCCGCCGGCGCGGTGATCGGCGGCCCGGCCAAGGTGCGCGCCGGTCTGGAGGCGCTGGTCGAGCGGCTCGGCGCCGACGAGCTGATGATCTCCACCGTGACGCCGGTGTGCGCCGAACGCATCGCCTCCTACGAGCGCCTGGCCGAGCTCTGGATGCCCGAGGCGGCGACCACCCGCGGCGCCGCCTGAGGATCGACGGCGCTCAGGCGCTGCGGGCGCGCTTGCGATAGGCGAGCGGCGCGGCGCCGGTGGCCTCGGCGAAGCGCCGCGCGAACTTCGACGGCGACGCGTACCCGCAGCGCGCGGCGACCTCGGCCACGCTGAGCGCGTCGTCCAGGATGAGCAGCCGCGCCATGGCCATGCGCTCGTCGCGCACCACGCGCGCGATGGAGAGCCCCCGCGCAGCCATCCGCCGCCGCAGGGTGGCCGCGCTGGCGCCGAGGTCTCGCGCCAGCCGCTCCACGCCGACCGGCCCGGCAGGCGCGGCACGCACGCGCCGCCGCACGGCCAGCACCACATCGTCATCGAGTGCCGGGCGCAGCGCGCCGCCTTGTAGCGCCAGCGCCAGCAGCACCTCCGCAAGGCGGTGCGCGTGCAGGGCAGGGTGCGCCTCGGCGGCCAGCAGGCCCTGGCAGAAATGCAGCAGCGCCTCGCAGAGCGGCGCGTCCATGCGCACCACCTCCGGGCGCGCGCCCTCGGCGAGCCACGCCGGTGAGGCCAGGGCCAGCTCGGCGAGACGCGCGGCGACGCCAGCGGCAACACGCGGCCCCACATCGATGCACACCGCGCGGTATCGGCCGCTGCGCGCGTCGGGGCAGTTGACCAGGCAGAGCGGTCTGGCGGCGGGCATGACCACGAGATCGCCCGGTCCCACGACGGTCGTCGTGCTCTCGGCCTGGATGCGCTTCTGCCCCTCGAGCACCGCGACGAGGATGGCGCGCGGGTGCCGTTCGGTGCGCACCGACTGGCGCGTGCGCGTGCTCACCTGGGTGATGGTGGCCACGTCGGCGATGCCGTGGCCCTCGGTGGAGCGAGCGCCGTCGAAGGCCTCGCCGGCGAAGGCGCGCAGCCGCTGCAGGGGCGACGGCGCATCGGGGGCACGGACGGCGACGGGGCCGGGCACGTCGGAGAGGGTATCGCGCCCGGTGGCCACGGTCGCGGCGGTCGAGGCAGGTCCGAGCATCTCGGCGCGCACGGTCGATCTCCTGGAGGTGCGGCGATGGGTAGGGGGCGTCGTGCCGCCGGGCAAGGGTCGGCGCCCTGCCGGCGAGCTCGGCGCCGGGGCGCCTGTTCGCCGCGGGCGTCGGCCAGAGCGCGGCGAGCCCGTGGTCCGCGGACCGGGACCGAAGTCGAGCGGGCCGGGGCGCGCGCGCCGGGCGCCGCACCGCTACCTTGCCGCAATGCCTCTCGAAGCGCGGCAGGGCCTGAAGGGTTTCGACGACGACCTCGACGCCCAGGGCGCGTACTTCGCCGAGCGTGGCCACGCGACCTACGCCGCGCTGCTGGCCGCGGTGAAGGCGCGCGTCGCCGCGGACGACGGCCTGCGCGCGCGCCTGGACGCCGCCTGGGCCGCGCGCACGTTCTCTTCGCTCTACGAGAGGCCGCTTCTGGTCTGTGCCTCGCTGCGCTTCGGCGCGCTGCTCGACGCCGGCCATCCGCTCCGCGCGGTGCTCGGCGACGAGGCGGACGGCAAGGCGCCGCTCCCGGACGGCGCGCTCGACGCCGCGCTCGCCGACGGCGCGCCGGCCTTCCGCTGGCTCGCCGCACGCTACGTGCAGACCAACGAGACCACGCGCGCCGTCGCCTGGAGGCTGGCGGTCTCCGCCCTGTGGCCGGCGGGCGCCGCGCACGCGCCGCTGGTGCTCGTCGATCTCGGCTGCAGCGCGGGGCTGAACCTGGTCGGCGACCGCTTGCCGATGGTGTGGCGCGACGCGGCCGGCGCACCGCTCTGCCTGGCGCCGGTCGGGCCGGTGGAGGCGCGGGTCGGCCTCGATCGAGCGCCGGTCGACGTGAACGACGCCACCGAGACGACCTGGCTGCGCGCATGCCTGTGGCCCGGGCAGCACGACCGCCTGGTGCGCTTCGACGCCGCGGTCCGGCTGGCGCGCGCGGCGACAGCAGCAACCGAGATGCGCGTGGAGGCTTGCGAGGCGACCGCCATGCCCGCCGCGCTGGCGCGCATCTCGGCGGCACACCCGGCGGCCTTCGTGCTCGCCTATCAGACGCTCATGGCCGAGTACCTTCCGCCGGACGCGCGCGCCTCGTACGAGGCGGCGCTCGAGGCGTGGCTGCGCGCGCACCCGGGTCGGGCCGGGTGGTGTCGCCTGGAGGGCGCGCCCAGGGAAATGCGCAGGAGCGAGCTGCCCGCCGCCACCGATCTCGCGCTCGCCGGCGGCGCGGGTGTGGAGCGCTTCGTCCTCGCCCTGAGCGAGTGGCACCCGTCGGCGGTCCACGTCGAGGCGGACGCCATGCTCGCTGCGCGCGCCGTCCAGTCCGCGGCCGTCGCGCGGCCGCTCGTCGGCTGACGGGACCGCCGGCGTCTGGACGGCGTCCACGGTGTCGGACGGTGTCGGATGCCCGCCCCCGACGGGTCCCGGTAACGATATCGATGAGTTCCGCACATGCGCGGGCGCTCAGTGTCTGGCACGGGTACTGCTTTCGCGCGCCGCGTGATTCGACCTTCCCGCGCGCTGCCGCTGGCCGCGCTCTCCGCCCTGGTTGCCTGCGCACCGATCTCCTCCGCGCCCGAGGGCGACGACGCCGAGGCGCGCCACGACGAGATGGTCGCCCTCTTCGGGCCGGGGACCGAGGTCGACCCCTCGCGCATCACCCACATCCTCCTGGTCGGCGACTCGCACCAGCTCGGCGAGCTTCCGCTCCACGCCGCCCTGACCCGCGCCCGCAAGCAGCTCTCCGTCTTCCCCAACGACCAGGTGGTGCTGTTCATCACCAAGGACGTGACCGCCGACGACCTGGCCGGCACCGGCGCCAAGCTGGTCACCGAGCAGGACCTGGGCGGCGTCGAGCTTGGCGACATCCAGGCGCTGGCGGCCGCCGAGCTGGTCGAGGTACTCGACAGGTTCGATCGCATCGCCAGCATCGACTTCTACGGCCACTCCTCGCCGTTCGGCGTGCTGCTCGAGACCTCCACGCCCGATCACACGCTCAACGCCGACACGCCCCACGACCTGGCGCGCTTGCACGACAACTTTGCCCGCGACCGCCACCCGTACATCACCCTCAACGGCTGCAACGGCGCTGCGGAGACCGCGCCCGAGCTGTCGGCGCTCCTCGAGTTGCCAGTCGCCGGCGCGCTCACCGGCACCATGTTCCAGACCATCATGAGCGACGGCCACTGGTACTTCGACGACCCGGCCTTCTATCCGGCTGGGCTGAAGCGCGCGACCAAGAACCTGGTCTCCTTCGCCGCCGACTGGGCGCAGCCGGCGTGCTGGAAGGGCTCGTGCACGCGCATGAAGCCGCAGGACTCGCCGTACCGCGGCGTGTGGGCGGTCCCGAAGACCGGCTTTCAGTACGGGCTCAGCCACTACAAGTTCTTCTGCCGCTACGACGACGCGGACGGCACCTGTCAGAAGGGGATGATCCAGTCCCTGTACGCCTGGCCCTCCATCCACGCGCTCACGCCCGGCTCATCCGACGCGGCGGTGGGCGACGTGCTCGTCGACTGGTTCTGCTCCGCCGCAGCAGACGCCACGCGCTACGAGACGTGCGCCTCCGGTCTGCGGTCCGCGGTCGCCGCCAACGCCGGCTACGCGACCATGAAGTCGTCGCGCGACTTCACGCTGGAGTGCGACATGAACGGCTGTGACCAGGAGCTGCGCTGCGCCACGCCGAACGGCTACCCCAAGCAGGGGACGTGCGCCTGGGTCGACGCGGCGTGCCCCACGGGCGCGCTGGCGGACTCGGCGAGCTGCAAGAAGAAGAACACGGAGAAGATGACCTCTGTGCGCGAGTGGCAGGCCTTCATGGAAGGTCACCACCAGCTGCAGCAGCAGTGACCGCGAGGAGCCGGCGCAGGCAGCTAGGGCGCGCGATCGCCGAGGGCGGCATCGACGGCGGCGGGCTCCGTCGTGCCGATCACCACCACCTCGCCCGCGACCGCGGGCACGGACGAGTCGAGGTCGCCGCGGCCCGGCGAGGGCGGGCCGATGAGCGCGTCCAGGTCCTGACGCAGGCGGATGACCTCGTCCTCGAGCTCCAGCCGCGTCATCTGCTCCGGTGCCTTGCGGTTGCGCGGCTGCACGCCGAGGCGCTGCATGACGGCGTTGGTCGCGCGCAGGCCGATGACCGCCGGCAGAACGGCGCGGCCCGTCTTCACCGCGGCGCCGCGCAGGCGGACCACGCGGGTCATCTTGGCCACCGAGCTGGCCACGCGCAGCGGCCGCAGCAGCGGCACGACCACGATCACCAGGTCGAGCCAGTTCTTCTTCAGGTACTGCCAGCGCGAATCGGCGATCGCCAGCTTGACCAGCAGCTCGGTGACGAACGCGGTCCAGATGATGGCGAAGCCCACATCCACCACCCGCGCGAGGGTGCCGTCGTCGGCACCCAGCCACTCCACCCCGATGAGAGCGAGGAAGATCAGCGACAGCACCGTCATCGGCCACTGGAACCAGCGGTCGACACGGCGGCGCACGGCGTCGTCGGCGCGAACCGTCCCGTAGAGCGGGACGCGCACCACGCGCACCTCGCGGGCACGGGGTGCGCGCGAGACCGGCGCCTGCTTGGCGGCCGAGTCTGTGAACGGTGCGGGGGCCACGGGGCCGACCATGATAGCCAGCGGCCGATCTCGTTGGAAAGCGGCGGCCGTGGCCGCCCGGTCGCAATGTCAGGCGGCCCTGCGCCGCGCGGCGGCGTGCCCGCTCAGACGCTGCGGGTGATCATCGCGTAGGCGCACATCACGGCGATGCCGACGACGGCCGCCAGGAGCGAGGTGCCCAGCATGCCCGCCTGATCCACCGCCCGCAGTGACTCACAACCGCCCAGTCCGATGGCGGTGAGCACAAGCAACACGGCGATCGGCGCCGATCTGGGCAGTGTCCTCACGATGGCGAGCCTCCGCCCGCCGACCAGCAACGCGCATGCCGGGCGGATACGCCCACCGAGCGCTCCCCCATGGTGTCGAGCGTCCGGGCGGCGCAGCCGGCGGCTCACGGCGCGCGGACCTGCTCGTGCCGGGAGGCCGGACGAGAGCCGCGTCCGCGACCTCCTGGCAGAGAGGTGGAGCGGGAGGTATCCGCCTCCGCTCGCAACGAGGCCGAGCGGCGCGATCGATCGAGGTGAGGCGGTTCACGCATCGTCGGCGTGTGGCGCGTTGTGGCCGACATCTGCGCGGTCGACTCGTACTGCTGCCAGGTCTCCTGGGACAGCCTCTGCGTCGGCGAGGTGGCCAGCGTCTGTGGCCAGAGCTGCGAGCCCGATCCTGCGGAGTGTGTGCACGACAAGTGCGATCAGGGCGGCTTCCTCGACCCCACCTGCGACGGGTGCGTGTCGCAGGTCTGCGACGCCGATCCGTTCTGCTGCGAGACGAACTGGGACTGGCTGTGCGTGAACGAGGTCTCCTCGGTCTGCAGCGAGACCTGCAACTGATCGCTGCGCACGCGGGTCAGGTGCGGCCTCCGCGAGGCGACCGCACCTGCTCGATCTGTGCTCGCGGTTAGCCGCGGCGGGGCGACGGTCGAGCCCGCCGATCAGCGGCGGCGACGGCGCCGCGCGGTGGCCAGCAACGCCAGCGCGGCTGCCAGCCAGGCCTGCGTGCCGACCGCCGGTCTACCCGCGGCGCGGCAGCTGCACCCATCGTCCTCGCCGTCGGGCTCGTCGGCGGAGCCGCCGCCGGCGCTGCTCGCCGATTGCCCGGCGCCGTTGGCGGGGACCGGTCCGGTGACCGGGCCGTTGCCGGTGTTGCCGGTGCCCGAGGAGCTGCTGGCGCGCGGCGCGCCACCTTCGCCGCCCGCGCCGGCGCCGCCGTTGCCGCCCGCGCTGCCGCCGCCGCCCCCGGAGCCGCCGCCGCCGCCCGCGCCACCGCTGCCGCTCGCTTCCTTCTGGCAGGTCGCGCTGCAGCCGTCGCCGTCGGCGGCGTTGCCGTCGTCGCACTGCTCGCCTGCGGCGGCGTTCAGCGTCCAGTCGCCACACGCCGGCGCCGTGCAGTCCTCGTCGCAGGTGGCGCTGGCCGGGCCGGTGTCGCAGTCCTCGCCGAGGCCGACCACGGTGTCGCCGCAGCCAGCCCAGTACGCCAGGGCGACCGGGTTCGACAGGCCGCTGCCGAAGGGCGCCGCGGCCGAGAAGTCGCCGCCGCCGGTCACGTCGAACACCTCGCCGGTGGCCGGGGAGGCCACGAAGAGGCCGACCTCGGTGGGCAGGATGCCGGCCGGTGCCTCCAGCCCGGTGGCGAAGCTGGGCAGCTGGGCGAAGTCGCCGCCAGGCGTCCAGTCGAGCACCGCGCCGGCCACGACGTCGGTCACCAGGTGCTGGCCGAGCAGCTGCGCGATGCCGCCGGCCTGACCGGTGGCGTACTTGGCGACGGCGCCGTAGCTGCCCGGGGCGGTGATGTCGGTGACGCCGGTGGGCTGCGCCGACCAGAGCACGTCCATCGAGTCGCGCAGCAGCCCCAGCACCTTGGGCAGGTTGTTGGCGTGGTTGGCGATCATGCCGTTGCCGCCGGCGGTGATGTCGGTCACCTCGCCGCTGTCGTACTCCGCCACCCAGATCTGGGTCCTGGTGCAGTACAGCGCGCTCGGGCCTTCGAGGCCGAAGGCGAACGGGCTCTTGCTCGTCATGTCGCCGCCCGAATCGACGATGGTGATCTCGCCGGTGTCGAGCTCGGTGACGTAGAGCTGGTTGCCCGGGCCGATGCAGATGCCGGACGGGTTGGTGAGCCCGGTGGCGAAGCGCACCGCGCCGGTGAAGTCGCCGCCGGACAGGATGCTGGCCACGGAGCCGGACACCGGCTCGGTGACGTACAGGCCGTGCGGCGGCTCGGCGAAGACGGGGGAGGTGGCCAGGGCCAGCGCGGCCGTGGGGACGAGCGCGAACAGGTGGGAACGACGCAAGGAAGCCTCGACTGCGGGTGAAGGGGGAGGGAGCGTCCCGACTAACCCGGCGGCCGCCGCGCGGCCACAGCCTCTCCGCCGCCGGCCATCGCCTGCCGGTCGTCTTTCCGTCGTTCCTAGGGCGCGGGGGGCGGCGAGCGCGCGACCGTCACCATCTCCACGTCGAAGTCGAGCGGAGCATCGGGCGGCACCCGGGGCGGCTTGCCCGCCCTGCCGTAGGCCAGGCGCGAAGGCACCAGCAGGCGTCGCTTGGCCCCGGGGCGCATGCCGGTGAGCCCTTGCTCCATGCCGGCGATGACCTTGTGCTGACCAATGTCGACCTCGTAGAGCACCTTGCCCACGTTGGAGTCGATGGCCTCGGTCGTGCCGAGCAGACGCACCGTGTACCAGTAGGCGACGTGATCGCCCTCCCTGGCCGGCTCGCCGCTGCCGGGTGCGCGCTCCTCGATGACCAGCTCGGGCGGGTCCGGCGCCAGCGACGGCCCGCGATTGCAGGCCGTCGCCGCGAGCGTCACCGCCACCACCAGCGCTGCGACCCAGCGCATTGGCTCAGTAGCCGGGGGGGAGCGCGACGGCGCGCAGGCCGGGCTGGCGGCCGGTGCAGTTCGAGTCCGTCTTGGTGGCGGTGACGTCCGGGCACCACTTCAGCGGACCGTTCAGGTAGTCGAGGTAGAGGTCGTGGTAGCCGGGGAAGCCGGGCGCGGAGGCGCGGTCGTCGCGAAAGCCGCCCCACGAGTTCTTGATGCGGATGAAGCTCAGCGTGGTGGACGGCAGGAGCGCCGCCTCCAGCTTGGCCGCGTCCTCCTCGTTGTCGGGATCGAGGGTGACGCCCGCGGCCAGGGTGCCGAAGTCCTCCGTCTCCGCCTGGTAGTCCTCCATGACCGTCATGTGGCCGCCCTGGCGGCCGGGGCCGAGCTCGCCGAGCGTCGTCATGTTGAACGAGCCGCGCAGCTCGTTCATGCGCGACTCCATGGCGTTGAAGTCGACGTTCCAGGTGACCACCACCGGCTGCCGGTCGTGCAGCGCCCTCTGGACGCGGATCTGGAGCTGGCGGCGGCGCGAGTCGAGGTTGGAGCCGCTGCTCGGGTAGCTGGCGTTCTGCCAGTCCTCCATGGCCTCGGTGAGGTTGGTGGTCTTGCTCGTCGGCGCGTCGGGATCCGTCTGGCGCTCGGTGTAGGCGACCTGGAGGTCGTCGGCGCTGATGATCGAGGTGCCCTCGACCGAGGCGCCGCGGTCGAGGGTCTGGCTGCCGTCGCTGCCGAAGACGCGATCGAGCTGCTCCTTCACATCGGCGGACAGCTGCCAGGCCTCGTCGAGGACCTGGCGCACCAGGGCGGCATCGTTGCGCGCCGTGGAGGTGGAGAGGCGGCCGCCCTCCGCGAGCTCGCGGTTGACCGCCTCGAGCGCGCTCGATTGACGGCTGGACATCTCGCTGGTGGCGTCCTCGGCCACGAAGTCCGGCTCGTTCATGAGGCCGCGCTGGGCGGCGATCTCGTTGGCCGTCCCCTGGTTGCCGCCGGTGGCGATCTCGTCGCCGTAGCCCTCGAGGATCTCGCCGTACCAGTGCCAGTAGGTCCAGTACGACTGCGAGATATCGAGCTCGTCGCCGGTGGCCGTGAGGTGCATCGACTCGACCCAGCTCGCCTGCGCATACAGCCAGCAGTTGCCGATCGACTGGCGCTCGACAGGCGTCTGCGGGACATCGGTGATGTCGCTCTCGCCCTTGCCGGCGTCGTCGCCGCCGCAACCGAGCAGGCCCGTGGCACCGACTGCAATGAGGGAAGCGAGGACAACGGAGCGAGACGAGAGCCGCATGACGACCTCCATGAGGTGAATGTCGGCTCTTATGCCCAAATGTAGGTAACTTGTCTACGGGTTCCGGTCGTCGGCTACACTTTGGCGCCGGTTTCCCGGCCTCCGGCGAAGGCGCTTCCCGCGCGGGTGAGCGGCCCCACACTTCGCCCCTCTCCTCATGAAGGGTGGCGGGGGCCACTTCCGGTTGGCGGGCCGCGCCGCCGCTCGAGGAAGCGCCGGGCTCAGGCGTCGAGGAGCTTGAACATGGTGACGCCGGCCTGCCCGCGGACGTAGGCGCGCGGCAGTCGCAGCACCGGCTGGAACCCGCCAGACGAGAACAACGTGCGCGCGCGCCGGTTCGTCTCGGCCGTCAGGAGCCAGACCGACACGGCGCCGGAGGCGCGCGCCACCTCCTCGGCGGCCGAGAGCAGACGCCGGCCGATGCCGCGACCCTCGCGCTCGGGGACGACGGCGATGGCGTTGAGGCGCGCCGCCACCGGGCGCTTCCACGGACCGTAGTCACGCGGCAGCGTCTGATAGCCGAGGAGCGCGAAGCCGACCGGCACACCGGCCAGCTCGGCGACCACCGCCTCCGCGCCGCGCTCGCCGAGCATGCCGAACATCGAGCTGGGCGCGTCGCGCGAATACTTGGCGAAGGCCTTGCCGCCGAGCTCCAGCAGGAACGAATCGTCGGTCGGCAGCCGCGGCCGCACGATCACGGTCAGAGCACGAGCCCCCATGGCTGCCCATGGAAGCGCAAAGCGCGCGGCGTCGCCAGCGATCACGCGGCGAAATTCGACCTGCGAGGCTGGTCGCTCGGCGTCGCCTCGCAGCCGGCGCGGGCGGCGCCCTGTTCGTTCGTCGGCGGAGCGGTGGCGCGTCAGCCGTCGAGGATCTCCCGCAGCCCCGCGCGCACGTCGTCGATGCAGGCCTCGATGCGCGAGGCATGGGTGCGGAAGGACAGCACGCAGATGCGCGCCACGAAGCGGCCGCGGACCACGGCGCCGGTGAGCAGCACGCGCTGACGTGCGTTCACGGCGACGAGCAGGCGGCGGGTGCGCTCCTCGGCGACCTGGGCCGCGTCTGCGCCTGCCCCCGCAGGCGGCCGGACCCGGAAGGCGAACAGCGACAGCTGCGGCTCAGCGACGATCTCCAGCTCGGGCATGGCGCGCAGCGCGTCGGCCGCATGGCGCGCGAGGTCCAGCTTCTCGTCCAGCGCGGCGCGGAAGGTGCCGGCGCCGTGCATCTTGAGCGGCAGCCAGACGCGCAGGCCGCGGGCGTCGCGCGACAGCTCCGGAGACATGTCGCAGAAATCGAAGAGGTCCGGCTCGCTCTGCATCGGCGGCAGATAGTTGGCGTGGTGCGCGAAGGCGCGGCGCAGGTCGTCCCGGTCGCGCGCCAGCAGGCAGCCGGTGCCGTACGGCAAGAAGAGGCTCTTGTGCGGGTCGAGGGTCACCGAATCGGCGCGCTCGATGCCGGCCAGGGCGCGGCGCCCGCGCTCGGTGAGCGCAAAGAAGCCTCCGTAGGCGGCGTCGACGTGGAACCAGGCGCCGTGTCGCGCGGCGACCTCGGCCACGGCGCCCAGGTCGTCCACGGCGCCGGTGTTGGTCGTGCCCGCGCTGGCCACCACCAGGAACGGCACGCGGCCGGCGGCGCGGTCGGCGTGCATGGCGGCATCGAGCCGCGCGGCGTCCAGGCGCAGCGAGGCGTCGCTCTCGATCTCGCGCACCTGCCCCGCGGGGACGCCGGCCAGCACGGCGGCGCGCAGGACGGAGTGGTGCGCCTGGTCGGAGGTGTAGGCGACGCCGCGCGAGAAGTCCTCGGGCAGCCGCAGGCGCCGCGCGGCGATGACCGCGAAGAGGTTGGCCAGCGAGCCGCCGGTGGTCAGCACGCCGCCGGCGGTGTCCGGGAGGCCGAGCATGGACGCGAACCAGCGGATGACGTTGGCCTCGATCTCGGTGAGCAGCGGTGCCGCCTGCCACACGCCGACGTAGCGGTTGGTGGCGTTGGCGATGAGATCCGCCACCGCCGCGTGGAAGATGCCGCCGCCGGGGATGTAGGCCAGGTAGCCGGGAGAGGCCGTGTTGAGGCTGGCCGGGATGACCCGCCCGAACAGCAAGCGCAGCAGCCGCTCGAAGGCCACGCCGTCCTCCGGCATGGGCTCGCGCAGCGCGCGGGCCAGCTTCTTCTTGCCGGCCACGGCGTGCATCGGCTGGCTGTCCAGCGTGGCCAGGTGCCGCTGGATGCGGTCCATGGTCAGCTCGACCATGGCGCCCATGGTGTCGGGCTCGAGCTCCAGCGAGGCCGGCGGTGCGATGGTGGTGCGGCGATTGCGGCCCAAGGGGCGACGATGCTAGCGCGCCCGGCAGCTCCCGGGTTCGCCGCTGCCGCAGCGTGACCGGGCGAGCCGCGCTCGGGCTATGCTGCGCCGCGAAGAATCACGGCAGCGGCTGCGCGGCGCAACCGGGCCGCAATCCGACACTAAGCCACGACCGAGCCCGGCAGGGGCGAGGGAGAACACGCACCGATGACCATCGTCAGCGCCACCGATTTCAGTGAGCCAGCCACGCACGCGGGCACCGTCGCCGCCATCCTCGCCGCCCGCGCCAAGGATACCCTGCGCCTGGTCTTCGCGGTGGAGCCCACCTCGAGCTTCGAGGGCGCCGCGGCAGCCGCCAGCGAGGCCGCGCAGCTGCGCGAGAAGGCCGAGGCCGATCGGCTGCGCGCCATCGGCGCCGAGGTCGAGGAGCGGCTCGTCGCCGGTGTCCCCGACGAGGTGATCGTCGAGGAGACCAAGGAGCCCGGCAGCCGGCTGGTGGTGCTCGGCTCGCTGGGGCGCCGCGCCGGCTCGCGCTGGCGCCTGGGGTCGACCGCCGATCGCACCGCGCAGACGTCGCCGGTGCCTGTGCTGGTGGTGCGCGGGAGCGAGCCGTTCACGGCCTGGTCGGCGCAGCGCCCGCTGCGCGTGGTCTTCGGGGCCGACTTCACCACCACCACCGCGGCGGTGAAGGCCTGGCTGGAGTGGCTGTGCACGCTCGGCCCGTGCGACGTCGTGGCCGGTCACGTCTACTTCCCGCCCGGCGAGCGCCGCCGCCTCGGCGTCACCACGCCGTCGTCGCTCGACGGCGCCCACCCGGAGATCGAGCAGCCGTTGCAGCGCGACCTGCTGGCCCGCATCGGTGGCATCGCCGGGGCGCACAGCTTCGAGGTCCGCCCGGTGGCCGGCCTGGGCAACATCGCCGATCGGCTGGTGGAGCTGGGCCGCGCGGAGCGCGCCGACCTGATGGTCGTCGGCGCTCACCAGCGGGGGTTCCTGGGTCGGCTGTGGCACGGCTCGGTCTCCGAGGGCGTCCTCGAGCAAGCGGGGATGAGCGTGGCCTGCGTCCCGGAGCGCACCGTGGCCCCGCTGCGCCGCGCGCTGCCGCGGGTGGACTCGGTGCTGGCGGCCACCGACTTCTCCCGCGAGGCGAACGCCGCCGCCATGTACGCCTACGCGCTGTTGCGGGGCGGCGGGACGGTGCACCTGGTGCACGTGGCGCCGAGCGGCAGTGACAAGGCCGCCCTCGAGGCGCGGCTGCGCGCCCTGGTGCCGGCCGAGGCCGCAGCCGCCGGGATCGACACCCAGGTGCACGCGCTCGAGGCGCACTTCTCCGCCGACGCCCTGTGCCACGCGGCGGATCGCCTGGGCGCCGCGGTGCTGGTCATGGGCGTCAAGGCACGCGCCGGGGTGGTGCGCGCGCTGGGCGGTTCCGTCGCTGCGGCCGTCATGGGGCGCTCCGGGCGGCCGGTGCTGCTCGTCCCGCCGGACGCCGAGTGAGCGCGGCGCCGCGCGCGCCTGGCGCGGCGAAGCGCCGAGGCGTGCTCGGCGGTTGCCTCGCCACGGGCCGCTGACTAGTCTGCGCCCGCGATGCCCGCCCCCCGCCTGCGCCCGCTGCTCTCCGCCACGGTGGGCGCAGCTCTGTGCGCGACGGGGTGTTTCAACAACGACCAGCAGATCGTCCCGCCGGCCCGGGAGTTCAACTACCCGACCACCCTCACCGTCTCCCCCGGGGGCACGGTCCTCTACGTCGCCAACTCCGACTTCGACCTGCAGTTCAGCGGCGGCACCATGCAGGTGCTCGACCTCGGCACCTGTGGCCCGGGCACGCGCGGCTGCATGCGCACCGACGCGCTCGCGCTGCGCGACGCGCTGGAGGGCGCCACGCAGGGCGAGGCCTCGGTGTGCGGCGACTTCGGCCTCGGCACCAACGACAACCCGGTGCTGCTGCCCGGGCCCTGCAGGTCGTTCCCGGCCTCGCCGTACATCAAGCAGTTCGCGACCATCGGCGCCTTCGCCTCCTCTGCCACCCTGGCCATCGAGCCCGACGCCGACGGCGCGCTCACCGGGCGCGCGCGCCTCTTGCTCACGGTGCGCGGCGACCCTTCGGTGACCTTCTTCGACGTGGTGAACGACGGCTCCGCCGAGTCCCTGTCGCAGCCCGTGGGCAGCGGCGCCTGCACCGGGCCCTTCTGCCTGGAGTGCCAGGCGCAGGGCGACACGCGGCGCTGCGGTCCGCAGCACCGCGTCGGCGAGAACGCCTCGCTCACCACCCGCGGCATCGTGCTGCCGGTGGAGCCGGTGGGCATCGCCGCCAGCGACGACGCGCGCGTCGTGGTGGTCGCCCACCAGACCAGCTCCCAGGCCAGCCTGCTGGTCAACGCCTGGAGCGGTGCCCCCGAGCTGGAGTTCCCGCTGGCCGGCCTGCCGCCGGGTCCCACCGAGGTGGCGCGGCTGCCCACCCCCGGCATCGCGCGTGCGCTCGCCGGTTCCTTCGACTACGGCGCAAGCTTCCTGATCACCTTCCGCGAGGCGCCGGAGGTGGACCTGGTGCGCTTCAACAGCGACAGCGGCTCCAGCCCCTCGCGCCCTTTCCTGACCCAGGCCAGCCGCGCGTCGATCAGCGTCAACAGCGACGGCGGCGACTCCCGCGGCGCTGCCGTGGACGGCAGCGCCCGTGCCGCCTGCGAGGCCACCTGCAGCGCGGGCCAGTCCAGCTGCCTGGTCGCCTGCGCCGAGGATTTTCCGCTCCGCGCCTTCATCGCCAACCGCGCGCCGCCGAGCTTGCTCATCGGCGAGATCCGGACCCAGGTGGTGCTCGACGGAGACACGCCGGTCGGCGCCGTCGACTCGGTGCGGGTCTTCCAGAACATCCCGCTGAGCTTCGGCGCCTCGCGCGTGCACATCGGCCACGTCCTCGACGAGCAGGGGCAGAAGCAGCTGCGCGTGTTCGTGGTCTCCTTCGACGCGCGCGAGATCGTCAGCTACGACCCGGAGGCGCGCCGCGTCGAGTCGCTGATCCACACCGGCCGCGGGCCGCACGCGCTGGCCACCGACACGCGCGAGGGCGACGAGGGATACTCTCTCCTCTACGTCGGCCACTTCAGCGACTCGTTCCTGGGGGTCGTCGATCTCGACATGCGCCACCCCAAGACGTTCGGACAGATGTTCGCGGCGGTCGGTGTGCCCAACCCGCCGCCGGAGATGAACTGAGCATGCGCTGGTTGCTTCGAGCTGCGGCGCTGGCGCTCCTGCTCGCGCCCGCGATGGGAGCGGGTTGCACCGAGGACACCATCGAGGTCGACGTGCGCTCGCTGGGTCGCTCGGGCCGGGTGTCCTTCCTCTGTCTCGACGACCCGGCCGAGGGCGCGGACGCGGCGCACCCGATCAGCGACTGCCAGGCCACCTCCACCGCCGCCGCCAACGACTACAGCGTGCCCCACCTCTACGCGGCGGTGACCCAGCTGACGCGGGGCGAGGTGGCGCTCATCGACCTGACCACCACCAGCGAGGTCGACGACGTCATCGATCAAAACACGCGCGTCCCCGGCGCCAACTTCCTGCCGGTCGGCGCGCAGCCCGTGGACATCGTCTCGACGCCAGGCAGCACCGCCACCTTCGTGGCCGTGGCCGAGGTGGGGCGGCAGGGCATCTTCGCCATCCCCTCGACCCAGATTCGCCCCCAGGGCCGCGCCGACCAGCCCACCTTGAGCTCCTGGCCGGCGTGCTCGCTGGGGTCCCTGACGCCAGGCAACATGCTCGTGGTCGCCGACCGCCCCGGTCCCGACGGCGGCGTGCGCGAGAGCTGCGACGCGCCCTACGGCCCCGCGGGCGGCGGCTCGGCCGGCAACCCGGACTTCGTGAACCGGCACAAGTTGCTGGTGACCCTCCCCGACGAGGCGGCCATCGCCGTCATCGACGCCCAGAGCCTGGCGGCTCGCCCGCCGGGGAGCTTCGAGCCGTGCACCATCGAGCGCTGGATCCCGTTGCAGGTGGCGGCGGGCACCGTTCCGGCACCCGACACGTTCCCGGCGGTCGGCGGCTGCGTGAACCCGGAGCAGCCCGAGCCCCAGCCGCTGGGCACGTCCTCGCGGCCGGCCGGGATGGCCCAGGCCGGTGACCGGCTCTACGTCGCCGATCTCGAGGCGCCGGTGATCCACGTGCTCGACATCGCATCCCCCTGCGAGATGAGCGAGCGCGAGCCCTTGCTGCCGACCTCGATGCGCGAGCCCGACCGCCCGATCACGACCTCGCGACTGGCTGCCACACCAGGGCTGACCTCGGACTTCAAGCGCTACCTCTACGCCATCGACGAGGTCGCGGGCTCGGTGATGGCCTTCGACATCAGCGACGAGGGCGCGGCGCCGCGCACGCCGGTGCGTCGCTCCACCGACGAGCTCGATCCGTTCACGTTCCCGGATCGGGTGAGCTTCAGCGTGCCCGTGCGCGACGTGGCCCTCGTCCAGCGCGACACGGCGGAGGTGGACGACAACGGCGTGGCTCTGACGGGCATCGAGTGCGACCCAGAGAACAAGGACTCGCTCGGCGCCAAGTACCAGAGCAACTCGAGCTACGAGACCGGCGCCCGCCCCGGGAAGCTGCGCGGCACGTTCGCGTTCCTGCTCCTGTCCAGCGGGCAGATCGCCATCGTCGACATCGAGGATTTCGACGAGAAGTGTCGCAAGCCCCGCTACCCGGAGCCCCTGCTGGGCTGCAGCCTGGAGGAGATCGAGAGCTCGCCGCTCCCGTACGCCACCAACGAGTCGAGCTGCAACATGGTCACGGCGCACTCGCCCCGTGCGCAGGCGTTCTTCACGTGGGAGGACGAGGCGGGCTCGAGCGAGCCGGGCCTGAGCACGTACCCGAGGCTCACCGATGGGGACGGCAAGTCGGTCGGCGACGATGAGCCCATCCGGCCGCGCATGAGCGCTCCGCTGCCGACCGACCCGAAGACGACGGAGTACGCGGAGAGCATCGGCAACACCGGCTTCGGGATCACGGTCGGCAGCGATCGTTTTCCGATCGACCTCAACAGCGGCCTGGTCACCGTCGCCGGCGACGAGCTCCACGACACGCTGGTCATGAACCTCGAGGATCCGCACGTCCACCGTGCCCAGGACTGGAACGCCATCTGGGAGGGCCCACTGCCGGGGTTCCAGAACCGCTTCGCCGAGCTGCGCATCGGCGACACCTTCCCGATGGAAGGCCTCTACGACGCTACCAGCCGGTTCTGCGACGCCGGCGTGCAGAGCCGCGATGCCATCGTCGAGATGCTCGGCGACGTGGCGCCGGACCAGGCCCAGGCGGACGCCGCAAAGTACGCCGATCGCATGGTGATCGCGTCCGAGCTCCCGTCGGAGGCGAGCCCGCACTGGGACGTCGCCGCATGCACCTTCCAGATCTGCTCCGCCACCTTCGGTACGAGCGAGGTGCGCACGCTGGCGCGCGATCTGCCCATCGAGGAGGCCTACCAGGACCACCTCATCCTCGGGACCTCCGACTACCAGGAGGATGGAGTCACCGACGACCTCATCAAGTGCTGTTTCCCCGGCGTGGTGAGCTTCGAGGTGCGGCCGGCGCAGCAGTGGGTCGTGTCTGGCTCGAGCTCCGGCTTCCTTCACCGGGTCATCGAGGATCCGATCAGCGGCAAGTGCCGCAGCTCGTGCGATACGCGTCTGGCCCTGCGCAACGGCCGGGTGCGGCTGACCGAGGACGCCAGGGTGCGGCAGGACGTGACGCCCGAGTTCTTGATGAACCCCGGGGCGGAGTGGGGCACGGTGTTCATGAACCCGATGTTCCGGTTCTACATCAGCGCCTGCACACCCACTCCGGGCGACCCCAGCGACGCCCCGGCCTGCGAGGCCCCTGCAGTGATCTCCCGCGACACGCGCTTCGAGTGGGGGACCAGCGGGGGCTTCAATGCCCTGTTCATCAGCCTGTCGCAGGATCCGAGCATCCTGCCGGAGGCCATGACCGTGAACCCATCCAACGGTCAGATTGCGGTGACCGATGGCAGCTTCCAGGGGCTCATCCTGGTCAGCTCGGGCACGCTCGAGGAGTCCCGGACCTACTTCTGAGCGCGCGCCGCGCCGCCATTTCTCCGGTGGCGTAGCCCGCGTCGGCGTGGGGTAGCCCGGGTCGGCGTCGGGTAAGTCCAGGTCGGCGTCGGGTAGCCCAGGTCGGCGTCGGGTGGCCGCGTCGGCGTCGGGTAGCCCGGGGCGCGCGGCCGGTGTAAGCCCCGCGCGTGCCGCCGTCGAAGACGCCCCGACGCGCGGCGGGGAGCGAGGTCGCCGTCCCGCCGCAAGCGCAGAGCTCGCCCGCAGCGCGGCATGGCGGCGTGGGCGCGGGCGAGGGCGTGGAGATCGGCCTCGAGCCGGGCGACGGCGCGGCGCACGCAGGCCAACCCCCACGCGGCGGCGCGCCGTCGAACGGCGTGGCGCC
>JBBJMR010000008.1:0-59957 GCA_037720395.1 Polyangiaceae bacterium | reverse complement strand
GCTCCTCTGCGACCGCGTGGGTGCCTCGGTCTTCACGGAGGACCTCACCGGCGCCTCCTACCATCGCGTCTGCCACTACGCCGCCGACGGCAGCTATGGCGACCAGGTCGACGCCGACCTGCTGGCGCCCATCGGCAAGGACAACGACAAGGGCCAGCGCGCGCGCAAGCTGGGGCTGGCCAAGATGGACGCCCTGGTGCGCCGCCGCTCGCAGCTGGTGCGCGCCTTCAACACCGTCTTCCCGGACATCGAGATCGACGACGTCTCCACCGACGCCAAGGGCGACGAGGTTCGCTTCCACGACGCGCTCATGAGCTTCGGCCAGACGATGGCCAAGCTCTACGACGACAACCCCTTCGGCGGCGAGCCGCTGCTCCCGCACTCCACCCAGTCGCTGGCCCGCCTCTTCGACGCGCTCGCCGACAGCGACGAGGCGCGCGGAGCGCTCGCTCACATCTGGGGCCGACAGGGCTACCGCCCGTCCCAGGTCGGGCTCGGGGCCATCCGCGCCAGCCTCGCCTATCCGGATCTGCGCGGACTGACCAAGGCCACCGTGGGCGTGCTCGGCCCCGAAGGGCAGGCCGTGCCCCAGCTGCAGCAGCTGCTCACCATCTCCAAGCGGGAGATGCTCACCTCGGTCCCGGTGGCCCAGCCGCTGCCCAGCCTGGCGGTGGCCGCCGGCGGTCAGCCGAACCGCCCCCGGACCAACGTGGAGGTCATCTCCGCCCTCATGCTCGCCGAGGACCCGTCGTTCGCCGCCTCCGACAACGAGCCGGCCCGTTTCATCTCGCTCCGCGATCGGCGCGGCTTCGTGGTGCCCGCAGGCAACACGCCCGGTGTGCCGGGCACGGTGAACGGCCCCTTTGCCGACATCGACGGCGATGGCTTCGCCGACGTCGACGCCTTCGGGCGCTTCACCGACGCCGGCGGGGCGCCGCTCCTGCTCGACGCCCCCTTCGTCATCCCCGGCGTCACCGCCACGCCGGCCGACGCCTTCGGGCGCCCCGATGGCGCACCGTACGCGTACCTCGACACCTCGCGCGCGCTCACCGGCGCCATGGCGCGGGGCCTGGTCCCGCTCCTCGACGCCACCCAGTACGGCGACGCCGGCGACCCCGACGCCTGGAAGACGGAGAACGAATCGCTGATGTACCTGCTCGCCGGCGCCTACCGCCTCTACGGCGGTCGCGAGGAGGCGGTCTACGACTTCGCCAACTCCGCCATCCTGCCCGCCGGCAGCGACTGCACCAAGAACACCAAGAACGAAAACGCCTACGGCATCGCCGACGCGCAGCGCTGCGCGCCGTACCTCCGCTTCAAGGCGGAGGAGTCACCGCTGCCCGACCTGGCGCACGCCGCCGGCCAGGTGCTCGCCGATCCGCGCTCCGACATGGTGCTGCTCGGTGTCATGGATCTCATCGAGAACCACGAGCCGGTGATGGCCCGGCTCATCGGCGCCTCCCTGCGCATCAAGGAGATCGCCGACGAGCACGACGCCAAGGCCCGCGCCGGCCAGGAGCGCTTCGCCTCGCTGCCCTACCAGACGCCGATCTGGGACGAGGTGGCCGAGGTGGTGGGGCGCATGGCGCAGCGCCCCGGCCTGCTGAGCAAGCTGGTGGCCGCGCTGGCAGACCCGATCATGGTCAGCCCCATCGGCAGCTCGCAGCACTACGGGCAGACGCTGGCCACGTTCGCCACCATGCGCGATCGCCTGACCTACGATCCGCAGAACCTCAACGGCCCCGCGTTGAACCTCAGTGATGGCGCCAACTCCACCGCCGACCCCAAGCACCCGGTCGACTGGCTGGCCCCGCTGAGCGGCGACAACCGATCCCTGTTGCACCGCTCGATCCAGGCCATCTCCGACACCACCCGGGTGCGCTCCTGCAACAAGCCCGGCGCCAAGGTGTACGCCAACTTGCTCGGCGGCGTGCACTGGCCGCTCACCGGCAGCTACGACGAGTGCGAGCTGTTCACCATCGACAACCTGGCCGCCTTCTACCTGGGCTCGGTGCTCCCGGCGAACCACGAGAAGCGCAGCAAGGTCAACATCAAGTCCGACACGCTCGGCGCGCTGCTCGACTTCCTGGGCGCCAGCAGCGCCGACAGCATGTTCGAGGACTCGAGCGGCATCACCGGCATGACCTTGCACCCCACGCCGGCCGCGCTGAACCGGCTGGTCTTCTTCGGGGCCAGCTCCGACCAGTACGGCAACCTGCCGGACTTCGACAGCGTCAACTCCGGCAGCGACACCAACGACTTCATCTCCAGCATGATGGAGCCGGCGGGGACCGCGGTCTGCCCGCCGAAGGCCAACGGCGTGCGCGCCTGCGCCAGCCAGGACGACCTCCTGCGCCTGCGTGACCGGGGCACCATGTTCGCGTGGGAGCGCATCGGCTTCCTCGAGTATCTGGCGCCGGTGCTCACCGTCTTCGCCAACGAGGCGTGCAGCGAGGACCAGACCATCTGCGACGTCAACGACCTCACCGGGGAGAACCTGTTCCTCGACCTCCAGGGCGCCCTCTACCGGCACTGGGACACCAAGGACCACGGCGCCGAGTGCAGCAACACCGGCAACGCCGAGTCCAACCTCCGCTACTGCTCCGAAGCCGGCGTCGCCAACTACGGCCCCATCCTCGGCGACGCCTTCGGCAGCGACATCATCCCGGCGCTGCACGAGTTCTCCAAGGCCGCGGTCGCTCTGCAGGTGACGGTGGAGCGCGGCCCCAACGCCGGCACCCAGATCGGCGGCGCAGAGATCGTGGAGATGCTCGTGCAGATGCTCTTCGATCCGGCCTGGGCCAAGGACGCGAAGATCGTCGATCGCCAGGGCAAGGCGAGCACCAGCTGGGTCGACGGGCGGCCGCAGGAGCAGGCAACCGTCTACTCGATGTTCGCCGACGCCCTGCACCGCATGGACGCCGTGTTCGACGCCAGCTGCGCGTGCGAGGGGCAGGTCGGCCAGGCGCTGGAGGACTGCCGCGAGGCTTGCCCGGAGAAGGGACAGTGGCGCCGCGGGCGCTCGCAGTTCGTCGACCGCTTCCTGGCGGTGGAGGGCAGCGGTCCCGAGGCGCGCTTCAAGAACCGCTCCTTCCCGCGGATGCTGCTGCAGTCGCTGCGCGTGCTGCGCGAGCAGCTCAACGCCAACTGCCCGGAGCGCGAGTCCGGCAAGGGCACCTGCACCTGGGCCAAGGCCGATCTCGGCAACAAGCTCGGCGAGACGATGAGCGGGCCGCTCTTCGCCACCATGATGGACACGCAGGAGGCGGTGCGCCTCGACGAGCCGGCGCGGCGCGAGATGCAGCGCTTCCTGGCCTACATCCTGGAGGCGGCCAGCGCCGACGACTCGCTGCAGGCCACCCTGGCCAGCATCTCCGACCTGTTCCAGGTGCTGGCCAACGACAACGAGATGAGCGCCATCTTCCGGGCCGCGGCCACCGCTGCCAACCCGGGCGGCGACAAGGCCGGCGCCGGCTGCGCGGACACCACCATCAAGGTGATGAAGGCGCTGACCAGCGACGAGTACGATCGCTACCACCTCCTCGATCACATCCTGCCGCGCCTGGTCACGCCCATGGACGAAGGGCAGGGCACGAGCCCGGTGGAGGTCTTCGCGGACACCATCGCCGAGGTGAACCGGATCGACGCCGCCAGCGACGGGCCGCTGGACGCCGAGGACTACCAGGCGGTGATGGGCACGGTGCGCGACTTCTTCGGGGACGAGCGCCGCGGCCTCGAGCAGCTTTACTACATCGTGCAGCGCGCGCCGCCGGAGTGAGCGCCCCCGGAACGTGACCACCCCTCGATCCACAGCCGTGGCAACGGCCCACGGACGCGGCCGCACCCTGGCCGCACTCCTCGCCGTCACGCTCTTCCCCTCGAGCGCGCACGGCGCCGGGCTCTATTTCGCCGACCGCGGCGTGCGTCCCGCCGGCCGCGCCGGCGCCTTCATCGCCGGCGCCGACGACCTCGGCGCCATCGCCTACAACCCGGCCGGCTTCTACGAGTCGGGGGCGCAGCTGCTCATCGACGCCTCCTGGCTGAACTTCACCAGCGACTACACGCGCCGTTCGCTCGTCGACCAGGTCGATCCGAACACCGGGGAGCCGACAGGTACGCAGTTCGAGCGAACCTTCCCGTCGGTGCACGGCAGCTCGCCGGTCCTGCCCATCCCCACCATCGCCGTCTCCTTCCAGCCGCACCGCCAGTGGGTGGTGGCAATCGGCATGTGGGCGCCGTACGCCGCCATCGCCAGCTACCCGAGCGAGGTCGAGGGGGGCCCGGCGCCGCAGCGCTATTCGCTGCTCACCCTGGACGGCTCGGCGCTGGCCTTCCTCGGCGCAGGCGCGGCGTTCGCCCCCAACGACCAGTGGCGCATCGGCGCGGCCATCGGCGTGCTCGCCGGCACCTTCAAGAGCACGGTGGTCTTCTCCGGGTGCGTGCCGGACCGCTTCTTCTGCGCTCCCGAGCAGCCGGCGTGGGACGTGCTCAGCGAGCTGTCCGTCGGTCCCATCGTCGCGCCCGCCGGGGAGATCGGGGCCATCTACATCCCCAGCAAGGACTGGCGTTTCGGCCTCTCCTTCCAGAGCCCGGTGTACGTGCGCGCCAGCGGCACGGTGAAGACGCGCTTGCCCTCGGCGCCGGTCTTCGCCGAGGCCGCGCAGGACGGCGAGGACGTCGACGTCTCCTTCGATCTGCCCTGGAACGTGCGCGCGGGCGTGGAGATGCGGGCCGTGGAGAACCTGCGGCTCGAGCTGGGCTTCGGCTACGAGCGCTGGGGCATGCACGACGAGATCGTCGTCGACCCGGACGGCATAGCGCTCACCAACGTGGCCGGCTTTCCGGAGCGGTACAACCTGCCCAACGTCCGCTTCCCGCGCAACTTCCAGGACTCGTTCTCGGCCCGGGTCGGCGGCGAGTACGCGCTGACCCTCGGGGGGTACCAGCTCGACGGGCGCGCCGGCCTGTCCTACGAGACCAGCGCCATCCCCCAGGAGTACCTGACCGTGCTCACCCTCGACGCGGCCAAGGTGACCATGAGCCTGGGCCTCGGCGTGCACGTGGGCAAGTTCCGCTTCGACGTGGTCTACGCGCACGTCTTCGGGCTGGACAGCACGGTGGAGCCGGAGCAGGCGCGCGCCACCCAGGTCTCGCCGCTGGTGGCGCGTCCGGCGGAGCGCCCCAATTACATCAACGGCGGCGACTACCAGGCCCGCGCCGACGTCTTCGGCCTCGGGCTGGTGTACCAGTTCGAGGAGGCGCCGAAGTCGGTCGAGGTCACGGACCCCGCCGCCGCGCCAGCCACGAGCCAGCCTGCGCCCCGCTGAGCGCCAGCGTCACCATTGCACGTTCCGGGGACTGCCGGATTGACACTCCGGTGTGCGCGGCACAAGGGTGCGCGCATGAGAGCTGCCCTCGCGCACCGTGCTTCGACCGGACTGCCTTCGATGCCCCTGCTGGTCGCATCGCTCACGGTCGCCGTCTCCCTCGCCGCGTGCGGCGGCTACCCGCCCCACGCCGCGGTCCCCCCGGCCCCCGCGTCGGCGCCCGGCGTGCCCGGGGCCACCACGGAGAGCATCGCCAAGGGGCACGGCCTCTTCGTGGCCAACTGCAACAAGTGTCACGAGCACCCCGACGTGGCCTCGGAGCCGGCCGAGGAGTGGCCGGCCATCGTCGACCGCATGGGGAAGAAGGCGGAGATCGAGCCCGCGGACCGGGAGAGCGTGCTGCACTTCGTGCTCGCTGCGCGCGCCCAGAAGCTCGCCAAGTAGGACACCGCGCCCATCGGCCGATCGCGTGGCTCGGCCGCGGCCAGGGGGGTCGACGCCGGCGCTCGGCCAGCGCGCGCCGCGCCTTTCTGGTGCCTGCTGGTGGCGCCGCATGGCGGCGTGTCGCTCGATGCCTGGCCGGTGCTGAAGGCCTACGTCGCGCGCGTGCAGGCACGTCCGGCCTCGGCGGCGGCGCTGGCCCTCGAGTTTCCGCTCTGGCAAGAGGAGCAGGCGCGCAACGCGGCCAGCGCGGCGGCCGCTGCGCCCGCCGCCTGAGAAGAGGTGGGTCGTCGCGTGCCGTCTGCGGCGCGACGACCCGGACAAGGTCGTGCGGTTCCGCACACGTCTGGCGGTGTCGCCGCGTGCGCGGTGAACGCCTGGAACAATCCACGCCGTGTGGCGCAGGCGCGGCGAGCGGCTCTCCTGGTACCTTCGTGGCCAATGCGCCTTCGCTCCGTGTCCGCGCTCGCGGTCGTCTCGGTCTCCGTGCTCGTCGCCTGCGGCGAGGACTCCATCGGTGAGGGCTCGGGCGCGCCGGAGCCCGGCGGCGCGGGCGGCGAGGCGACGGGAGCGGGCGGTCCCGGCAACGGTGGCAGCGGCAACAGCGACGGCGGCGGCGCGCCGTCGGCCTCGTCCACGTCTTCCGGCGCCGGCGCCGGCGGCAACGGCAGCGGCGGCAACCCGAGCGGCTCGCAGTGCGCGAGCTCGCGCTTCACCTGGTGCGAGGACTTCGAGGGGGCGGCCGACGGAGAATTCCCCGACGGCTGGGGGCCGCGTGGTGACGAGTGGGGCGAGGGGACGATGGGCGTGGCCAGCGACGACGCGCGCTTCGGGGCCAGGAGCCTCAAGGTCGACGGCGGCAACAACGGCCAGCACTTCATGGTCCGCCTGGGTGGCCTCGGCGCGCTGGCCTCGCACCACTACGGGCGGGTCTTCATGAAGGTCGCCGTGCCGGCGCCATGGCCCCAGAGCGGCGTGCTGCACGCCGACTTCATCGAGGGGCTCGGGCCCAACAACGACGGCGGCACGCACAACGTCCGCTGGGGCGTGGTCGAGAACACCGACGAGAAGTTCCAGTGGATCTACAACGTGCAGCCCTCGAACGCCGGCGAGTGGGCCGAGGGCACCAGCTACGACTACCAGTGGAGCGGCGCCTGGCAGTGCATCGAGTGGGTCTACGACGAGCCGAGCCAGTCGGGCACGCTGTGGATCGACGGCCAGGAGATCCCCATCGAGCCCGGGGCCAACCACGCCGCGGAGATCCCGGTGTTCGAGAGCCTGGGCGTCGGCCTGGCCAACTACCAGGACGCGGGCGAGGGGTTCACGGTGTGGTTCGACGAGCTCGCCTACGACGACGCACGCATCGGCTGCGACGAGTGACGCTTCGCACGCGGCGGAAACTTTCTCCGCCGCGCCCCGCGATGCGCAGAGGGATGTTACCGAGGCGCGTGAGCGCCGAGCTGTAGACTCTGGGCGCATCCGCGGCGCGGAACGTGCTGCCGATGCGCGCAGAGGGATGTTACCGAGGCGCGTGAGCGCCGAGCTGTAGACTCTGGGCGCATCCGCGGCGCGGAACGTGCTGCGGATGCGCGCAGAGGGATGAATACCTGCGCTTGGCGGCCGTCTCTGCCTCGCACGCCGAGCCCGGCGTGCCCGACCCACCCGGAGTCCGCGGAGCGGCGCAGCCACCGGGAGGCCTCGGCCCGATCCTCGTTCAAACGGGAGAACCGTCATGGCTGCTCGTCTCGCTCGTATTGCGTACTTCGCTCGCCTTGCTTCTCTGTCCGCCGGCGCGGTGCTGGTCACCGGCTGCGCCAGCATGATCGCCGGCTCACCGGCCTGGTTCGAAGGCCAGAAGCCGGACGTCGACGTGCTGGCCAAGGAAGACCTGGCCTGCGCCGACAAGCCGATCACCTACACCGCGCCCACCGGCGACGACTACCGTGAGGTGCAGGCTGCCGGCTGCGGCAAGAAGGTGCTCTACAAACTCGTCGGCGTGGGCCCGGTGAAGAGCTGGTCCAAGTCCGGCGACGTCACCCCGCTCTGAGAATGCGGCCGGGGCGGCGGTCGCTCGACCGCCGCCTCAGCCCTCCAGGGCGCGCCGACCGCGCGACGCACCGCGTCGTACGGGGGCCGAAAGTTGACCGCGTGGGCATCGCGTGAGAAACCTCCATCGCCTCATGCGGTTTTCCCGGGCCTTTCCGTTGTCCTTTGCGCTGTCCGCGTTATGCACGCTGGGTCTGGCCGGGGCAGCGCACGGACAGTCCAGCAAGCCCGCGGGCGGCGCTCTGCCGGGTGCGGCCGACGTCGCCGCCACGCCGGGCGAGGCCGCCGCCCGGGCCGAGAGCGCGCCCCGCGCCGACGCCGCCGCGAAGAAGAAGGGCGACACCGCGGACGCCAGCCCGAGCAAGGCCAAGAAACCCCCGCCCAAGGGATCCAAGGCGCCGGCGAAGTCGACGGCGAAGAAGGGCGGCAAGAAGCCGCTCCCGCGCAAGCCTGGCAGCGAGGCCGGTCAGCCCGAGGACGCCACGCGCCGGATCATCGCCGGCAGCGGCGGCGGTGATGGCAAGACGGCGGGCAAGGGCGCGGAGTCGACGGACCTGCGCGCCATGCGCGACCTCGACCTGGCGCTCTTCCCCAAGGCCAAGACCGCGGGCGCGATCTCCGAGTCGCCGTTCCTCGCCGAGGAGCGCCCGGAGGTGCAGTCGTCCGGATTGCCGCCGGCCACCGACCTGCCGGGCAACGCCGACAGCGGTCCGCTGCGCGACATGTCCTGGCTGCGTGGCCTGACCATGCCCGACATCCCGGTTCGCTGGGACGCGCGCGTGGTGCGCTACCTGGAGTTCTACCGGAACAACCCGCGTGGGCGGTCCATGGTCACCACCTGGATCAAGAAGAGCGGTCGCTACTCGGCGGCCATCCGGCGGGTGCTCGCCGACCAGAACATGCCGGAGGACATCCTCTGGCTGGCCATGGTGGAGAGCGGGTTCGACGCCACCATCAGCTCGCCGGTGGGCGCGGCCGGTCTCTGGCAGTTCATGCCCGACGGCGCGCGCATCTACGGCCTCACCGTCGACCGCTGGGTGGACGAGCGCCTCGATCCGGAGCGCGCCACCGTGGCCGCCGCCCGCTACCTGGCCGACCTGCGCCAGCGCTTCGGCGGCTGGGAGCTGGCCTTCGCGGCCTACAACATGGGCTACGGCGGCCTGCTGGCCTCGATCCGCAAGTACAACACCAACGACTACTGGGAGCTGTCGCGCTTCGAGGCCGGCATCCCCTTCGAGACGGCGCTCTACGTGCCGAAGATCGTGGCCATGGCCATCGTCGCCCGGAACCGCGCCGTCTTCGGCGTCGATCAGGTGGAGATCGAGCCGGCCATCGAGTTCGACAAGGTGGCCGTGGGCTCGGGCGTGCCCGTGAAGAACATCGCCGTGGCGGCGGGGGTCTCGGAGAAGGACGTGATCGCCCTCAACCCGCAGCTGCTGGCCATGCGCACGCCGCCCCTGGCGCCCGAGGCCAAGCAGGAGGTGTCGTGGGTGGTCCGCGTCCCGGCCGGCGCCGGCGCGCGCGCGGCCAAGAGCCTGCCCAGGACGGCGTCCACCGATCCCAGGCTGGAGCGCTACCTGGTGCGCTGGGGCGAGTCGCTCGAGGACATCGCCAATCAGCGCGGCGTCACCCGCGCCTCGCTGGCCGCGCTCAACGGGCTGCGCAAGGACGAGGTGGTCCGTGCCGGCACGGTGCTGCTGGTGCCGGGCGCGCCGGGCATCAGCGCGGCCGCAGCGGCGAGCCTGGTCGTCGAGGGGCCCAAGGCCAAGCCGGTGGTCGTCGTCCCGTCGCAGGCCTTCTCCTACGCGGACCGCCGGCGCGTCTTCTACCGGGTGATGGCTGGCGACACCATCCATCAGGTGGCCAACGCGCTCTCGGTGACCGCCGACGATCTGCGACGCTGGAACGTGCTCGACCCGGCCGCGTCGCTGCACGAGGGGATGACGCTGCAGGTTTACCTGCCGGTCGGGCAGAAGCTGCCACTGGCGGTGGCCGTGGAGGAGCGCGAGGTGCGCCTGCTCGTCGCCGGCACCCCCGAGTTCTTCAGCCACTTCGAGGGGCAGAAGGGCCGCGCCCGCATCGAGGTGGTGGCCGAGCCCGGCGACACCTGGAAGTCGCTGGCCAGGAAGTATGGCCTGAGCGTGGGCATGATGGAGCGCATCAACCAGAAGCCTCGCTCCAGCGCCCTGTCGCCAGGCGACCGTCTGGTGGTCTACGTGCCCAGCGCCAGCGCGCCGCCGGCCGCGCCGGCGCCGCCCGCGGCCGCCAACGACCGGTCCGCCGTCGCCGTCGCCGGCGCCACCGGCGCGGGGGAGGCTCCGGGCGCGGCCAGCGAGGCCGCTGCTGCGGCGACGGCGGAGCCGACGGGGGCGGTCAAGCCGGCGAGCATGCCCGCCACGACCGTCCCGCCGCCGGCTGGCGCCGTGCGGCCGCCGGCTGCTTCACCGAAGAAGCCGTGAACCTCGCGGCGCGCGCCGAGCGCTAGAAGTCGCCGCCGCCGAAGTCGCCGCCGCCGAAGTCGCCGCCGCCGAAATCGCCGTCGCCGCCGGCATCGCCGTCCCCGCCGCCGAAGTCCCCGCCGCCGTCGCCGTCCCCGCCGAGGTCGCCCCCGTCTGCGCTGTCGGCGTCGCCGGGATCGGCGGCCTCGGGCGCGAGCTCGCCGCCGTGACCGTCGAGCTGGTCGGCGGGCGCGATGTGCGCGCCGCTGGGATGCACCACGTGGATGAAGGGCGGCGCGAACATGTGCGACATGAACATGCCGAGCATCAGCCCGGAGAGCATGGGCTCGAACGGGCTCGGGTAGTAGTGCGCGTACGGGTCGTACGCGGCGTGGCCGGGCTCCGGTCGCTTCGACTCCGCGCCGGGCGCGGCCGGGCGCACCACCTTGGCCTCGGCGGCGACCTCCTCGACGCGGCCCTCGGGGAAGGTGGCGCGCAGGGCGTCGGCGAGGCGCGCCGAGAAGGCCTCGAACTGTCGGCGCTGTCCGTCGAGGAACCCCTCCTTCGCGATCTGTGGCGCCACGCGCGCCTGGTAGGCGTCGCCGCTCTCGCCCGAGCGGGCCTCCAGCTCGCGCACCCGCCCGCCGAGGTAGACGCGCGCCGCGGGCGCGTCCTTGTCGTGCTCGGCCAGGCAGTGGACCTCGATGATGTAGCGCAGCCCGCCCTCCTCGTGCTCGGTGGCGAAGCGGATGGCACGGAACCCCTGACCGTAGACGGGCGCGTGCTCGCTCATGGCCAGCATCAGGTCGCCGAGGTCGTTGGGGCGGCCCACCGTGTCGCTGAAGATCACCGTGTCGTCGATGACCAGCGAGACGGCGTTGTCGACGCCGAGGCGCTTCATGGCCTGCCGGGATTGCTCCACCACCGCGGTGGCCTCGAGCAGCACGCGCGCCCGCGGGCTGGCGAGGTCGACGTGGGCGCCGAACGCCGTCTTCACCCGGTCCCAGAGGGACTCCGAGCGCAGGACGCCCTCGGCCGGCAGATAGAGGAGCACTTCGGCTTGCAGACGCATCCGCCTTCTTTAGCCTCGACGCCGCGGCCCTGCCATCCCGGTGGGCGGCGTGCGTGACGAACACGTGTCGCGGCGGTCCGCGATGGCGAGGAGCGCCTGATCCGGGGCATACTCCGCGCCCATGAAGCTCCGGTCCCCACGCGCGTCGCTCCTCGGCGCGCTGCTGCTCCTGCCACTCGCCGCCGCCTGCGGCGCCGAGGACGTGCCCGTCCCGGGTGGTGGGTTGCCCGCCGGCCCCCTGCCCGGGCCCGCGGAATGGAACCGCGACGTCACGGCGCCGACCGACGCCGAAGCCACGGAGAAGCGCGGCGCCTGCGGCTACACGGCTGGTTCCCTGCCGGCGGAGACGCAGGGGGCCTCGTTCCCGAGCGGCAAGGACATCCCCGTCGACCACATCGTGGTGATGATGATGGAGAATCGCTCCTTCGATCACTACTTCCAGGACCTGCCCGAGCATGGGCAACCCGACGTCGAGGTCGCGCCCGAGGGCTTCACCAACCCCGATCCCGAGGGCGCCCCGGTCGCTCCCTACCGCGACCAGCAGTTCTGCTTCGTGGACACCAACCACGGCTGGACGGGCACGCATCGCCAGGTGAACGGCGGCAAGATGGACGGCTTCGTCGTCACCAACGAGGCCAACCACGAGCAGCCGGCCAACGGCACCCTGGAGATGATCGCCGGCAAGCGGGCCATGGGCCACTACAACGCCGACGACCTGCCCTTCTACTACTGGCTGGCCAACGAGTTCGCCATCGCCGACCACTACCACTGCTCGGTGCAGGGCCCGACCTGGCCGAACCGCATGTTCCTCTACGCGGCCACGTCCTTCGGCCTCACCTACAACACCTTCCCCGACTCCACGGGCAGCGACCTCCTCGTCGACCGCCTCGGGCTGCGCGAGGTCGACTGGAAAATCTACGGCGATGGCTTCATCGGCCACGCCATGTTCCCGGACCGGCTCATCGAGTACGCCGACGAGCACGTGACCAGCCTGGAGCAGTTCTTCGCCGACGCCGCCGCCGGCACCTTGCCGGCGGTCTCCTTCGTCGATCCGCGCTTGGCTTCCGACACCTGGGACGCGGACGACGAGCACCCGCCGGCCATGGCCCAGTTCGGCCAGCGCCTCGCGGCGCGCGTGGTCCAGGCGCTCACCGAGAGCCCGAGCTGGTCGCGCTCGGCGCTCTTCTTGACCTACGACGAGCACGGCGGCTTCTACGACCACGTGCCGCCGCCCCCGGCCTGCAAGCCCGACGACCGCGCGCCCCTCTTCGATCAGGGCAAGGATCCGGTGGGGGACTTCGACGAGCTCGGCGTGCGGGTGCCGATGATGGTCGTCTCGCCCTGGGCCAGGAAGCACTTCGTCGGCCACCGCACCTACGACCACACCTCGATCGTGCGCTTCATCCAGGCGCGCTTCGTCATTCCGGCGCTGACCAACCGCGACGCCAACGCCGAGGCGCCGTGGGAGATGTTCGACTTCTCCGCGCCCCAGCACGCGACGCCGCCCGCGGTGACCCTGCCGCCCGAGGTGGACGCCGCCAAGCGCGAGGCGTGCGAGCTGATCTTCGACGGCTGACGCGCGCCGCCGCCGCCCTGACCACGCTCGCGCTCGGGTGCGACGCGGCGGTCGGCGGGGCTCCGGGCGCGGTCAGTGCGGGGCCCGTCGCCGCTGGCGCGGCGCCCTCGAGCGCCTCGGCCATCGCGTCCGCGGAGCGCACCTCCGCCGTGGCGCCGCTGGTGCTCGTCGGCCAGAACGCGGCCGAGGCCGCCCGCGCGCGCGCCGTGGCGCTCGCCGACCGCCTGCCGGCGGGGGGAGCGCGCGGCGAGTACCTGGCGCTGCGCCGGCAGGTGGCCGCCGGCGCGCCGTACTGGCGGAGGATGGCCTCGAGCATCACCGAGCCGCTCCTCGGCCCGCTGCGCAGCAGCGAGGAGAGCGGCGGGGCGCTGCTGGCGCTCGACGGCGCGCTGGCGGAGGGCAACGATGCAGCGGCCCTCGCCGAGCTGACCCGCATCCGGCAGGCGACGACCATCCTGGCCGGTGGCCTCGATGGCAAGCGTCTCGGCCCCGAGGCGGCGGTGGAGATGCTGTCCGACGCCGCCTGGGAGCTCGGCCTGGTGGGCCTGGAGGCCAACGGCGGCGTGCCCGATGGGCATGACGCCGTCCTCGCCGACATGGTCGGCCTGCTGGAGGCCATCGAGCTCGGCGCGACGGCGTTCTCGGCCAGCGCCGGCGACCCGGCCACCGAGCGGGCGCTGGGCGAGGTGCGCGCCCGCGTCGCCACCCTGCGGGCCCCGCTGCGCGCGGCGGTGTCGACGCTCGACCTGGTCGATCGCGCGGCGTGGGCGCGCGAGACGGGCCAGCTCGGCGTGGCCGTGCGCGCGCTGGGGACCGCGCGCGGGCTCTCACCGCGCCTGCCGTACGGCGCCCGCTACCCCGTCGCCGACAACGGCGCCGCGGAGCCGGTCTCGGTGCTGACGCTGCCCGCCCCGCGGCGCCGGCCCGACGGCTCGCGCGACGATGATGCCGCGCTGATCGCGCTCGGGGCGCGCCTCTTCGCCGACACGCGGCTGTCGGCGGACGGCTCGCGCTCCTGCAGGACCTGCCACGCTCCGGAGCGCGGCTTCGCCGATGGGCTGGCGCGCCCGCGGTCGCTCGATGCCTCGTCGCCGCCGCTGCGCCACGTGCCGACCCTGCTCTACGCGCCGCTGGCCGCGGTGCAGATGTGGGACGGTCGCACGCTGACGCCGGAGGCGCAGGCCAGGAACGTCATCCATTCCACCGCCGAGATGGGGCTGTCCGCCGAGCACCTGGTGAAGAAGCTCCAGGGCGACGCCGGGTACCGGACGGCGTTCGCGGCCATGCCGGGCGGGGTCGACGTGTCCAACGTGGCGCGCGCCCTCGTCGCCTGGGAGGTGGCCACCCTGGTGCCCGGCGATGCGCCCCTCGACCGCTTCGCGCGCGGCGAGGACGCCGTGCTCGACGCCCGGGCCACGCACGGCTTCGACGTCTTCGTCGGCAAGGCGCGCTGCGCGCGCTGTCACATCCCGCCCGCGTTCGCCGGCACGCGCCCGCGAGACTTCGCCGTGCCCGTCTACGCGGCCATCGGCGTGCCCGAGAAGCGGGACGCGCCGCGCCTGGACCCCGACCGCGGCCGCGCACTGGTCAGCGGCCTGCCCGCCGACGAGCACGCCTTCAAGACGCCGACGGTCCGCAACGGCTCCCGGACCGCGCCGTACTTCCACAACGGCAGCTACCCGACGCTGGCCGCGGTCGTCGACTTCTACGACAAGGGCGGTGGCCGCGGCCTGGGCATGGCCATCGACAACCAGGACCCGGAGGTGCGCCCGCTGCGGCTGCGCCCGGACGAGCGGGAAGCTCTGCTCGTCTTCCTGCGCACGTCGCTCCTCGACCGGGCGCGCTAGCCTTGCCGCTGGGTGCAAGTGGGCGCCCGCCATACACGCCGCCGTGCCCGCCCGGGGGGTAGGCGGCGCGGCAGAACACGAACTGTAGCCTCTGGCCGCCTTCCGCTACCCTCGTCCGATGGTGCGCATTCTCGTCGTCGAGGACTCCTCCGCGATGCGGTCCTACATCCGCGCCGCGCTGGAGGAAGCACCGCCCGACTCGAGCGACGCGCCCTTGCCGAGCGAGCTGGAGATCGTCGAGGCCGCGAGCGGGTTCGATGCGCTGCGCCTCTTGCCCCGCGGCTCCTACGGGCTGGTGATCACCGACATCAACATGCCGGACATCAACGGTCTGGAGTTGATCAAGTTCGTGCGCGACAGCGAGCACCTTCGCAGCGTGCCGGTGCTCATCGTATCCACCCAGTCCGGAGAGCGGGATCGGGAGCGCGGCCTGGCCCTGGGCGCGGATCGCTTCCTGGCCAAGCCGTTCACGCCCGAGGCGCTGCGCGACGCGGTGTCCAAGAGCCTGGCATCTCCACGCGGCGCGGCGCGGAGCGGCGGCGATGGCTGACGCCCAGGACCGCGCGCGCGAGGAGTTCTTCTCCGAAGCACAGGAGATCGTCGAGGGGCTGGGCCGAGACCTCCTCGGCCTCGACGAGGGCCAGCGCACCGGCCGCGTCGACGCGGAGCTGGTCAACGACCTGTTCCGCGCCGTGCACACCCTCAAGGGCTTGGCCGGGCTCTTCGGCGCCAACCGGATGAGCACGCTGTCCCACGAGCTCGAGGGCCTGCTCGACGACATGCGCCTCGGTCGGGTGGAGCTGACGCCCACCGTCCTCGACCTGCTCTTCCGCTCTGCGGAGCTCTACGACCGCATCCTGCAGAACGAGAAGGAGGGGCGCGACCAGGCGATGCCCGAGGTCGACGACCTCATCCGCGAGCTGCACCGCGGCAAGGGCGGCGCCCCGCCGCCGTCGCCCATCGGCCACTACGAGCTCGACCCGGGCCTGCTCGCCGTGCTCACCGAGTACGAGGAGCACCGGCTGCGCACCAACATCGCCCAGGGGCTGACGCTCTTCCGCCTGCGCGTCCAGTTCCAGCTGGCGACCATCGATCAGGCGCTCGACGACCTGAAGGCCGCCGCCAAGCCGCACGGCGAGATCATCACCTACCTGCCCACCGGCGCCGGCGCGGACGCGGACTCCATAGAGCTCGACATCCTCATGGCCTGCAAGCTGACCGGCGCCGAGCTCGAGGTGGCGCTGGCCCTGAACGGCGTGGCGGTGGAGGAGGTGGCCAGGCGCCCGGTGGCGGCCGTGTCCTCGAGCCCGGTGCCGTTCGACCGCGGCGCGACCGCCGAGGGCGCCGCTGGCACGCGCGTGCGTGACGGCAGCGAGGCGCGCCGGCGCGAGGCGCTGGACGTGGCCTCCCTCCTGCCGCCGCAGATGGTGCAGCGTGAGGCAGGCGGCGCTGGCCCCAAGGTGCCTCTCGACGTGGCGTCCATCCGCTCCGTGGCGCAGACGGTGCGCGTCGACATCCAGAAGCTGGACCGGCTGATGAACATCGTCGGCGAGCTGGCCATCGTCAAGAGCTCGCTGACGCGCCTCAGCGATCGCCTGCGCGCCGCCCACATCAGCAGGGAGCTCTCCAGCGACCTGCACCGCCTGCAGCGCACCTTCGACCGCCACCTGGAGTCGATGCAGAAGGGCATCCTCGAGGTGCGCATGGTGCCGCTGGGTCAGGTGTTCGACAAGCTGGCTCGCGTGGTGCGGCAGATCAGCCGCGACGCAGACAAGCACGTCAACCTGGTGATCACCGGCGCCGAGACCGAGGTCGACAAGCTCATCGTCGAGGAGCTGAGCGATCCGCTCATGCACATGATGCGCAACGCCATCGACCACGGCATCGAGTCGCGCTCGGCGCGCGAGGCGGTGGGC
Source organism: Polyangiaceae bacterium (assembly GCA_037720395.1). Taxonomy (GTDB): domain Bacteria; phylum Myxococcota_A; class Polyangia; order Polyangiales; family Polyangiaceae; genus JBBJMR01. The sequence continues at coordinate 43,294 of JBBJMR010000008.1, read as the reverse complement.
AAGCCCGCCATGGGGACCATCGCCCTCAACGCCTTCCAGAAGGGCAACCACGTGGTCATCGAGATCGAGGACGACGGCGGGGGCATCGACACCGATCGTCTCCTCGATGCCGCCGTGCGGCGCGGGGTGCTGGCCGCCGACGAGGCGCGCACCAGCAGCCGCCGGGAAGTGCTGAACCTGGTGTTCATCCCGGGCATGACCACCAAGAGCGACGTCAGCGAGCTGTCCGGGCGCGGCGTGGGCATGGACGTGGTGAAGACCAACATCTCCAAGCTCGGCGGCGTCATCGACCTCGGCAGCGAGCGGGGCATCGGCACCAAGGTGACCATCACCCTGCCCATCACCCTGGCCATCATCAGCGCGCTCCTCGTCGATGTGGCTGGACGGACCTTCGCCCTGCCACTGGCCAACGTGCAGGAGGCGATCGTCCTCGAGCCCGATGCGGTGCGGCGCATCGACGATCGCGAGGTGGTCACCCTGCGCGGCACCACCCTGCCGCTCTGCTTCCTGGGGCAGCTCTTCGAGCTCGACGGCTCGGCCGTGGTTGGCGCGAGCCCTGGCGGGGCAGGCGCCGGGCATGCCGTGACCAAGCGCAACGGCAAGCGGTTCGTGGTCGTCGTCTCCGTCGGCTCGCGCAAGCTCGGCCTGGTGGTGGACACGCTCATCGGCGAGCAGGACGTGGTCATCAAGGCCCTCGGCGCCTCGCTCAAGTCGGTGCGCGGCTTCGCCGGGGCCACCGAGCTCGGCGACCAGCGCATCGGCCTGGTACTCGACGCGCCGGCGCTGCTCGAGGAGCTCTCGACCTCGCCGCGCGACGCGCGGCAGGCAAGCGAGGCTCGCGATGGCTAACCTGGTGCGCCGTCCCGGCGCCGGTCTGCGCCGCGTCCGCCAGCAGGACCGCGGCCCGCTGGTGGAGTACCTGGCCTTCGCGCTCGCCGGTGAGCCGTACGCCGCGCCGGTCTCGCTGGTGCGCGAGATCCTCAAGCCCCCCCCGCTGACCCCGGTGCCGCGCGCGCCGCGCTCGGTGCTGGGCATCGTCAGCGTGCGCGGGCAGCTGGTCACGGTCATCGACCTGCGCCGCCGCCTGCGCCTGGCCGAGGCCCAGCCCACGCGGCGCGCCCGCATCCTGCTCGTCGACGGCGAGGCCGGCGAGACGCTGGGCCTGTTCGTCGACGAGGTGCTGGCCGTCTATCGCCTCGCCGACGGTGAGGTGGAGGCGGCGGCGACGGCGCTCGGCAACGAGGTGGCGCCGTACATCGCCGGCATCGCCCGGCCGGGCGCGGCTCGCATGGCCATCGCTGCGCCGCTCGGCGCCGGCGAAGCGGCGAAGAAGCGCGCCACCATGGCCTCCGCCCCCGCCGAGGAGGGCGGCGTGGTCATCCTGCTCGACCTGCGAGCGGTGCTTGCCTGAGGAGATGCCCATGCCCGAGCAAGGCCACCGCACCGATCCGCAGAAGAGCCTGGTGGGCTTCCTCGTCGGCGAGGTGCACTACGCGCTCGACATCTCGCGGGTGCGCGAGATCGTCAACCCGCTCGATCTCACCCCGCTTCCGCACACTCCGGCAGAGGTGATCGGCGTCGCCGATCACCGCGGCGAGGTGGTGCCGGTCATCGACCTGCGTGCGCGCTTCGGGCTGCCGCGAGCGGTGGCGCGGCGCAGCACCAAGTGGATCCTGGTCGGCGCCGGCAGGACCACCGTGGGGCTGGTCGTCGACGGGGTGACCGAGGTCTTCGGCACCGGCGGCGACGAGCTCCGTCCGACGCCGGAGGTCGGGGGCAACCGGGACGTGCGCGGCATCGCCGGCGTGGCCACCCACGGCGGCCGGCTGACGTTCGTCCTCGACTGCGAGCGCTTCGTGGAGCTCGCCGATGCGCTCTCCGCCGCCGGCGCGCTCCCCGCGGAGGCCGGGCAATGACCGCCACTTCCCTGGTCCGTGCCCTCGACTCCACCGACGCCGAGGAGCGCCGTCAGGCCACGGCGCGCATCGTCGACCTTTCCGCCGGCGAGGCCATCCCGCTGCTGCTGCGCTCGCTCGGCGACGCCGATTGGCGCGTGCGCAAGCAGGCCACGCTCTCGGCTCGCGCTTTCTCGGGGGAACGCCCGCTGCTGGAGGCGCTGGTGGAGCGCCTCGGCCCCAGCGCGGAGCAGGGCTTCGGAGACGTCGGCCTGCGCAACGCCATCGTCGACGTCCTCGGCGCTGCCGGCGAGCCGGCGGTCGCCGTGGTCGGCGCCCGCCTGGCCGAGCTCGACGCCGACGGTCGCAAGCTGGCGGTGGAGGTGCTGGGCCGCTCCGGCGATCCCTCGGCGCTCGCTCCGCTGCGGACCTGTGTGGCCGACGTAGACGACAATGTGCGGCACGCAGCGGTGGAGTCCATCGCCCTGCTCGGCGGCGTGGTGCGCGACGAGGTCATCGACGTCCTGCAGCGGTGCCTCGAGGACGAGGATCGCTTCGTGCGCCTCACCGCCCTCGGCGGGCTGCAGTCGCTGGGCGCGCCGCTCTCCTGGGAGCGCCTCGAGCCGCTGGCGCTCGAGCCCACCACGCGCGCGGCTGCGCTGGCCGCTGCAGGAAGCACGGAGAGCCCGCGCGCCGCGCGTGCACTGGCGCGCGCCCTGTGCTCGGCACGCGGCGGATCGCTGGCGCAGGCGCTGGCGGCGATGACCCGGATGCTCGACGGCCAGCACCGCGGGGACGCCTCGCGCGCGCTGCGCGCCGAGGGGCCCGCGCTGGCCGAACGGCTGCTCGGCCTGGCCGCGGCGCCGGCGCCGGCGAGCGAACCGCGATCCGTGCCCAGCCTGGGCTTCGGCGAGGGCGCCGGCGACTCCATGGACCAGCGCGCCATGGCGCTCGTCCTCGCCGCCGCCGCCGGCGCACCGGGCGCCGCGGAGGCGGCCATCGAGGCGCTCGGAGAGCAGGCCATGGCCGCCGCGGCGCCGCGCGCGCTCAGCTTGCTCGGTGGTGTGGCGCTCCCGGCGGTGCTGGCGCGCCTGCGGGGCGGCACCCGCGGTGGACACACCGACCCGCTCGCCGCCGAGGCGGACGGCGCGCCACGCTGCTCGACGTGGCGGCGGCCATCGCGCGCGCCCCGGGGGCCGACGCCGGCGACGTGCGCGAGGTGCTCGGCGCGCTGCGCCGCTCCGCCGCCGACCCGGAGCGCGGCGTGGCCACCAGCGCGCTCTTCCAGCTCTCCCACCTGGGCACCGCCGAGGACCTCGCCTCCTGCGCCGAGCTCACCCTCGCCCGCGACCCGGCGGTCGCGCACGCCGCCGAGGGCGCTCTCAAGGCGCTGGCGGCCCGCCATGCCGCCCCGGCGCGCGCGCTGGCCAACGCCGCCGCCGCAGACGACCCGTGCGCGCTGACCGCCATCCTGGTCATCTCCGCGCTCGCCGGTGACGGCGCGCCGGTGCTCGCTGACGGGAGCGATCTGCCCTGGCTGGCGTCGGCGGCCGTCTCCGCCGATCCGCGTACGCGACGCGCTGCGGTGGAGGCGGTGGCGGTCGTCGATCCCGGCGCCGGCGCCGGCTTCTCGGCCTTCGACGTCCTCACCGTGGCGCTGACCGACGAGGAGCGCAGCGTGCAGATCGCGGCCGCCCGCGCCCTGGGCCGCTTCGGGGCGCGCGCGCCGACCACGCCGGCACCGCGTCCGCCGTTGCTCGGCGAGGCCGAGGAGCCGCGTGGCCGCCTGCAAAAGCCGCGCGCCAGCGACGTCATCGAGCTCGTCGGCCGGTCTCAGGACGAGGACCTGCTGGCGGCCACCGTGCGCGCGCTCGGCGACGTGGCCGCCCTGTCGGCCAGGCTGCTGCCCCCGCTCTCGCCGCGCATCGGCTGGCGCGAGAGCGTGCCGCCGGTGCGCAGCGGCTCCATGGATCTCGACGACGCCGACGAGCTCGTCGCCGCCCTGGCGCCTCTGGCGCGCAGCGCGCCGAGCGTGGTCGCCTTCGCCGCGGTGGAGGCGCTGGCGCGTGCGTCCTCCACCGATGCCGGGCGGCTGGAGGCGCTGTGCGGAGGCCTGGACCACGCCGATCCCAGCGTCATCGAGGCCACCCTGCTCAAGCTCGCAGCGCTGACCCCCGCCGACGAGGTCGAGATGCGCATCGTGGAGCGAGCGCTGTCGCGATGCATGCGCCATCCCTCGCCCGAGATCCGGGCGCTGTGCGCCGAGACCCTGGCCAGCACCTCGGGGTCGTCCCCGCCAGAAAGCGGCCGAGACCGAGGGCGAGGCTGAGGCCGCGCGATGCCTTCGCCCGACGAGATCCGCCTCGATCCGGAGGCGTTTCGGCAGCTGCGCGAGCTGTTCAACCAGTATTGCGGCCTGTGGTTCGGGCCCGAGGCGCGCTCCACGCTGGAGCGGCGCTTGCGCGAGCGCGTCGCCGCCCTCGGCCTCTCCTCGTTCGGCGAGTACTACCAGTACCTCCGCTTCCACGAGCGCGGGCGCGCGGAGATCGACGAGGCCATCGACCTGGTCACGGTCAACGAGACGTACTTCTTCCGCGAGGACTACCAGCTGCGCGCCTACCAGCAGGAGGTCCTGCCCATGGTGGTGGCCTCGCAGGATCGCGAGCGCCTCTCGGTGTGGAGCGCCGGCTGCTCCACTGGCGAGGAGGTCTACAGCATCGCCATCGCCACCCTGGAGTCGGCGGCGCTCGGCGCGGTGAACTGCGACGTGCGCGTGTTCGGGAGCGACATTTCGCGGCGCTGCGTGGCCGCTGCCCGCCGCGGCGTCTACGGTCCGTCGTCCTTCCGGGCCACGCCGCCGGAGATGCGGCGGCGCTGGTTCACCGAGCGTCCCGGGGGCGTCCACGTCAGCGAGCAGGTCCGTGCCTCCTGCCAGTTTGGTCACCTGAACCTGCTCGACTCCGTCCGGGCTGCCGTGGTCGGCCGCGTGGACGTCATCTTTTGCCGCAACGTCCTCATCTATTTCGATGACGTATCCAGACGCCGGGTCATCGACATGTTCTACGATCGCCTCCTGCCCGGCGGCTTCCTCCTGCTCGGGCACTCGGAATCGTTGCTCAACGTCTCCACCGCCTTCGAGCTCGTGCATCTGCGCGAAGATCTCGTCTATCGAAAGCCGAAGAGCGCCACGCGCCTGTTCGAGGCCTCACCCTACGGCGGCTCCGGCGAGGGTGCCGCGGTCAAGGGCCCCCGCTAGATGGCCGCGCCCCCGCTCCGCGTGCTGGTTGTCGACGACTCTGCCTACAACCGCAAGAACATCGCCGACATCCTCGCTGGCAGCGAGGAGATCGAGGTGGTGGGCAAGGCGGCCGACGGCGAGGAGGCGCTGCGCCTGGCGACACAGCTCAAGCCGCAGGCCATCACGCTCGATCTCGAGATGCCGCGCATGGACGGCTTCACCTTCCTGCGCATCCTGATGTCGCGCCAGCCGACGCCGGTGATCGTCGTCTCCAGCTACGCGCAGAAGGACAACGTCTTCAAGGCGCTGGAGCTCGGGGCCATCGATTTCGTCGCCAAGCCGGACCGGCAGTTCTCGCCGGATACGCTGCGCGCCGAGATCCTGGAGAAGGTCTTGCTGGTGCGCAGCCTGCGCGCCGTGACCGCACCCGGCGCGCGGGCGCCGCTGCGCTCCGAGCCGCTGGTGGCCGGGGGCCTGCGCCAGCCGTCGCCGCCGCGGCGCGCAGCTCCTCGCTCGATCTGCCAGGCGCACGGCACGTGCAGGCGGCGCCGCGGCACCTGGTGGCCATCGCCAGCTCCACCGGTGGGCCCACGGCGCTGCTCGAGCTCTTCACCAAGCTGCCCGAGCGCTTCGCCGGCGCCATGCTCGTCGCCCAGCACATGCCCGACAAGTTCACACGCACCTTCGCCGAGCGCCTCGATCGCAAGGGGCCGGTGCGCACCAGCGAGGCACAGGACGGGGATCCGGTGAGCCTGCGGCGCGGCTACGTGTGTCCGGGCAAGATGTGCATGGAGCTGGTGCAGGGGCCGGGGGCGGCACCCGGGTCGCTGGCCGATCTGCGGGTGAAGGTGGCGCCGCCGCAGCCCGCCGATCGATACGTGCCCAGCGCGGATCGGTTGCTGAAGAGCGTGGCCCAGGTCGCGGCGAGCCGGGCGGTGGGGATCATCCTCACCGGGATGGGGGACGACGGGGTGAACGGGGCGCGTGCCATCCGGGCGGCGGGTGGAACCGTGATCGCGGAGAGCGAAGCGAGCGCTGTCGTCTACGGGATGCCGGGGGCGGCGGTGCGCGCGGGTGTCGTCAACGAGAGCCTTTCGCTGCCGGAGATCGTGGAGTTCCTTTCTCTGCTCGGGTGACGGCAGGCAGCGGGGCGCGCCTCCCGGGATCGGGGGCCGTTCGATGACCGAGCAGTCGGGGACCGGGCCTGCCGGGCGATGGTCCCCGCGTGGGCCCTGGTGGTAGGGTCGGGTCGTGGCGGCGGTCGCTGGGTTCGATGGGGTGGGGCTCGGGCGGTTACTCGTCGGGGAGGGCGTGGCGGCGGGGGCGGCGGCGGTCGTGGTGGGGAAGGTGCTGCGGCACGTGTATCGGGCCCCGGCGGGGACGGTGGCCCGGTGGGACGAGGCGGCACTGCTCGGGCTGGGGGTTGGCGCCGTGGCGCGGAGGGCCTTGCTCGGGCTCGAGGTAGAGCCTTGTCTCGAGGTCGCGGAGCGGGCGCCGGCGGGGGATGGAACGGTGCGGCTGGTGCTGCGGGCTCGGGATGGGGCGCTGATCGAGTCGGTGCTCATTCCCTCGGAGCGGCGGACGACGTTGTGCATCTCCAGCCAGGTGGGGTGCGCGCGGGCTTGTGCCTTCTGCGAGACGGGCAAGCTCGGGCTCCTGCGACAGCTGCAGTGCGAGGAGATCGTCGACCAGGTGCGGGTGGCCGCGGGACAGTGGGAGGAGCGCGTGCGGGCTGGCGCGCCGCCGGTCGGGAACATCGTGGTCATGGGGATGGGGGAGCCGTTCGACAACCTGCCCAACGTGCTCCGGGCCCTGAGCGTCATCACCGATGACCGCGCGCTGGCGTTGGCGCCGTCGCGGGTCACGGTGAGCACGGTGGGCGTGGCCGACAAGCTGCCGGCCTTCTTCGCTGGCACCCGGGCGGAGCTGGCGGTGAGCCTCAACGCGCCCGACCGCCACCGCGCCGCGATGTGCTCATGCCCATCAACCGTCGCGTGCCGTTGCGCTGCGCGCGGCGCTCGATGCGTCGCTGCCACGCGGGCGGCGCGTGCTGGTGGAGTACGTGCTCTTCGACGGCTTCAACGATGCGCTGGCGGACGCCGACCTGGTGGCCGAGTGGGCGCGCGGCCTTTCTTGCCGCATCAACGTCTTTCCTGCCCACCCGGGCCCCGATCCCGCTTTGCGCGCACCCGCGCCCGAGCGCCTCGACGCCTTCGTCGCCCGGCTCGGCTCGCACGGTCTGACCACCCTGGTGCGCCGTGCGCGAGGGCGCGATGTCGGCGGTGCCTGCGGTCAGCTCGCCGGAGCGCGGCGACTCGCCGTGGTCGGCTGAGGCCCGGCGGTCGCTCGAGGGTGGTCGGTTCCGTCGAGCTGCGCTGATTCACGCACGAGCGAGCGCGGCTCCTGCCGCGCTGCTGCCGCGCACCCACCTCACCCACCAGCGAGCCCAGCTTCGGCCAGGGAGCGCCGACTCATGCGCGTGCTTCGGCCGCGCAACGCACACGCGTCGCAGCGCCTCGCTGACCCGCGCCCGAGACTTCATAATTATGCCGATAAGAATGACCATAAACTCGGCGGCGACCGCGCGGCGACTTTCCCGGGAAAGTGCGCAATCGGCGGTGTTTTTGCGGGTATTCCGTGATCAAACTGTGGATAAGTTTGTGGATAACAAATCGTGGCAACTCCACGACTTTTTGTTTGCAAAGACCCCCCGAAAGAGAGATTTATGCGCCTGGAAGTTCTGCGGCACATCGAGCCGCGAACGTTTCTGAACGTAGAAGTCGCTGGAGGCGCTGCGGTCCGCGCTCCGACACGCCCGACCCTCGAGGTTGGTCGTCGCCGGGTGCGGCCGAGTCCTCGTTCGCCTGTGCTCGCGTCACGAGCGCAGGACGTATCGGGGATCGAAGAGGCGCCAGCACCACTCGTCCACAGACTGGGGACAGGCTGTGGAGGGCGGGGCGGCTCCCCGGAAACGGGGAGTGTCGTCCGGCGATGGAAGGCACCTCGGGCGCGGCAGAGCGAGCTCACCTTCGCGGGTGGGCGTGCGAAGCGGCCCTATCCCGGTGCGCCTGCGGCAGCAGGGCCCGGGACGCAAGAAGGCGCGTAAGCGTCGGCGTGCGAGGTGAGCCGTGGGAGGCGCGCGCACCGCGCCTCTGGCGAGACCGTCGTTTCCGGACGGCGCTCGTCACGGCTCACGACATGAGGTGCTCGAGTCGATCGGGTCGGGGCAAAGCTCCTCCCGCGAGCGATCGCGGTGGGAGAGGTCGCAACGGAGCCGGCATCGCCGCGCCCCCAGCAACCCCTGGCCCGTGGAACCTCGGCTGGCCCGCTCGCGCAAGCGAGACAGGCCATCCGCAGCCCGGAACGTGCCCGAAAGGGCGCGACCTCCGGGAGAAAAGCTGCACCAGCGGGCGACTGCGGGTGTGGTGCTGCGGAGCTCGGACGTTCGTGGTCGTGCTCGTGGTTCGTTTCGATTGCAGAAGTCGACAGGCGGTGCCCGGCTTCGTTCGCCCACGCGTGAAGAGCGCGCGGATCACGAACGATGCCTAGTCATCCTTCGCGAGAGCAAAGGTAGACGAACGGGCCCCGGAAGCCGGCTCCTCGCGGCAAAGCGAGGGGCACGGTGACAGGTTCCCTCCAATATCTGGGATGGCCTCGTGCGAAAGCATGAGTCCAGGGAACACCTGCCGATGGAAGGCGTCTCGGGTCGTCACAAGCGGTCGCCTTTGACGAGGCGGCAGCGCGAGGCGAACCTCGGCGTACGCGGACGGATGATCGCACCGACGGTCGTTCGCGAGTGTGCGTGACAGGAGACGTCAGAGGTCGCTCGTGCAGCGGCGCCGCACCCGACAACGGTGCGCCGTCGTGGGCCTCCCTGACGGGCGGCTCCGACGCGGTGCTCTCCGAGAGGAGAGAGCCGCGGGCAACGGTCAGTGTGCACGGGAAGGGCCGAAGCTGGCACCGCGCCGTCAAGCGTGGGTCAGCCGGGGTCGGATCGCCGCAAGGCGGTCCGGCGCAACGCGGATTGTTCGCGCCGGCTTGCCGGATGCGAGGGGTCGGCGGGGTCGACGCAGCGCTCGCCCTAGGGTGAAGCCTGCGCGCTCGGCAATCTGGCGAAATCACGGGTGCTCGTGTCGAACGTCGGTTGCAGAAGTTGGCGAGAAGCATCTTCCACGTTCCACCGAGGTCTCCCGAGAGGGGGGCAGAGGCGGGGCGGCGGTAGCGCGGCACGGCGGCACGTCCGGACGGGGCGGGCCACGCGTGGCGGGCGAAAGGGTGCGGAGGGTCCTCGGCGCGTACCTTCACCGGGAAACACGAGAGCCATCGCTTGGTCGCAAGATCGAGGTTCGAGCCAGCAGAAGCCGCTCCGGTCTTTTTCGTGGCTGCATCCCTAACGGGAGGCAGGCACCAGGGGACCTGGCAGCGTGGATGGTCGCCGAGCCTGACGAAAGACGGGCACGGCGCGCGAACGCGGGGACGGAACCTCGGCGTGAGCGTCCACGAAGCGACAGGGAGTGTCAGAGGTGGCGGTGTCGGGTTCGGCCCCCCCAGTCGAAGGGCGCAGGGGGTCTGCAGCCAACGACGGCGGCACGTGTGAGGAACGCCATGGTCGGTCCTCGTACGGCACGCTCGTCGCGCTGCGCTCGATGATCCGCGACCGAAGCCGTCACGGCGAAAAACCGTGGCATCCAGCGATGGGAACGCGAGCGCGAACTGCGCGACCCATCCATGGGAACCGGCGGATCACGAAGATGCCACGTCGTGCCGCAAGCGCGACGTGGAGGCTCGCAACGGCCGAATAGGTCGCAACGAGATCCGACCCCTCCGGGGGACGCCTCGGCGAGCAAAGTGGAACCTCTTCGAGGGCGGCTCGGGCAACCGATGCCGCCCTCGACCTTTTTGTCCGTCGAGGCTGGCCTTTCGACAGCGTGTGACGAAGGGGTCTGTCGAAGCAGAGACATCCGGGTGCTGGCCCCGTCCTCACGCTCCCATCCCGCCTGCGGGCCTGGCCTCGGTACCCGGAACCCCCCCGGGAACGCCAGCACCGACCCGGACACACAATTCCGGTGCGAGATCCCACGCCTCCGATTTACAGTGTGGCGCCCCGTGCGGACCCGCGCTCACCTCGTCTCCCCTCCGGCCCTGGGTCGCGCCATGCTTCGTCCGCTTCTGCCGGCCGGCGCGGTCCTCGTCGCGCTCTGCATCCCGTGTGTCGCCGACGCCGCGCCCAAGGACGCGCAGGCCAAGAAGGCGCTGCATGATGCGATGGAGGTGGACTACCTCAACACGGACTTCGACAAGGCCGAGCAGAAGCTCTCCGCGGCGCTCGAGGCGTGTGGCAAGAGCGGCTGTGCGCCGGACATCAAGGCGCGCCTCTACGTCGCCATCGGCTCGGTCCAGGCCGGCGGCAAGAAGCAGCTCGACGACGCCAAGGACAGCTTCGTCGAGGCACTCAAGCTCGACAAGACGGCGGCGCTCGACCCGGACGTGGCCTCCACCGAGATCAGCTTTGCCTACGAGCGCGCTCGCGCGGAGCTCAAGCTCTCTGCCTCCACCGGCGGTCCGGTCGCGCCGCCGACCGCGCCCGGCGGCTCCGACGGCGTGATCCACACGCCGGTGGCGGCGCAGAAGGTGTCCACGCCGGTGCCGCTCTTCGTGGAGCTCTTGCCCGAGCTCGGCGCCAAGGCCAAGAAGCTCACCGTCTCCTATCTCGGCACCTCCGGCGGCGACTGGCGCACGCTGGTCATGAAGAAGCTCGGGGACAAGGGCTACGGCATCGACATCCCTTGCGCGGACACCGCCAAGCCCGGCACCGTCCGCTACGCCATCACCGTGACCGGGGACGAGGGCGACATCCTCGCCGGCGCCGGCTCGCGCACCGAGCCGCTGAGCACCGATATCCAGCAGGGCTTCGCGGGCGAGCCGCCGCACTGGCCGGGCTTCGCTGCGCCGTCGACGTGCGCCAAGGCGGAGGACGGGCCGAAGCAGTGCATCGACGACCGACAATGCAACGCCGACCTGGTGTGCATCGGTGGCGAGTGCCGCGACAAGCCGACCGAGACGCCTGGCCAGTACAAGAAGAACTGGGTCAGCCTGTCCGTCGTCGCCGACGTGTCCATCGTCAGCGGCGATCAGGTGTGCACGCGTCCATCTCAGGACACCGAGAACTACGCCTGCTTCCGCCAGGACGGCACCCGCTACGACGGCGAGCCGACCACCAGCGGCGACGACATCGGCAACAACGTCAACCTCGGGCCCGCCCTGTCCACGGTGCGCATCACCGTGGGCTAAGACCGGCTGCAGCTCGACACTCTGTCGCTCGGCTTTCGCTCCGGCTTCGCCCTAAAGGGCGCGCCGCAGGGCGCAGAGTTCCTGCCCGTGCACCTGGAGGGCCGCGTCGCCTACTGGCTCGGCCGCCGCCCCTTCGAGCGCACCGGCGCCCGGCCATACGTCTTCCTCTCCGGCGGCATGGCCCAGGTCGACACCAGCGTCACGGTGCAGGTCCTCGAAGACGGGGAGAGCTGCGGCGCCGCCGACCCCGATGACCGCGACAGCAACTGCACCCAGCCGAGCGACGGCTCGAGCGCCACCAAGCCCGAGCCTCGCATCCAGGACCTCGACGCCTACAAGCAAGCAGGCTTCGGCTTCGCCGGCGGCGGCGTGGGGGTGATGGTCGCGCCCACCAAGGGTGTGGGCATCAACCTGGCGGTGCGTGCCTCGGCGACCTTCCCGGCCGTGACCGCCGTCATCTCGCCCGAGCTCGGCGTGGCCGTCGGGTTCTGAGGCGAGGGTTCATGATTCGACTACAGCACGTGGGGCTGGGGCCCCATGTGTGGGGAGCAGCAGCGGAGCTTCCCGGCGAAACCGGCGGACCTTTGCTTCCGGTCGGCTCCAGCCGCGTCGTCGCTCCGAGATCCACGCTCTTCGAGTCAACGGCGTGATCGTCGAGCTCAAGAACCCCCGCCTCGACGCCGCGCTCGAGGCGGCGCTGCGCGCTGGGCCATCCGCACCCCTGTTCGCCGAGATGGAGCGCGGATCGGGGCTGCCGGGGCCGCGAGCCAACGCGGACCTCGCCGCCGCCGTGGCGGCGCGTCGCCGCGGCCGGTCGGCGCGGCGACGCGTTGCTCCAGGCGCTGCTCGACGGGCCGGAGTTCGCGGTGGTGGTGGCCGTGCACACGCTCGCCGGGCGATGGCGGGCCGGTGTGGATGCCGAGGGGGCGTCGCAGGCGCTGCAGGTTCTCTGCGAGCATCAGAGCGCGCACGTTCGCTCGGCCATCGTCGACCTGGTGCGCGCGCGCCGCCGCGCGGGCGCGCCGCTGGCGGAGCTCGACGGCTGGCTCGACGGCTTCCTGCAAGCGCACACCGTCCTTGCGGCGGTCACCGATCGCGAGACGCTGGCGGCGATGGAAGGAGGGCAGGGGAGCGGGGTCATCGCCCGCCTCGATATGGCTTTTTCGCTCGCCGACGCCGCGCCGCGCTCCGCGGATCGCTCACAGGGGTTGCGTACGCTGCGCCGCGACCTGCCGCAGCAGATCGCGGCCGTCGGCCGCCGCTGGCCCGACGAGACCATGGCCTGGATCGAGGCAAGGTCGGTGGCCAAGCATCCGGAGACGCGCGCGGTGATCGAGGCCGCCCTGGAGCGCATGCGCGCGCAGCTCGCGCCCTCGGAGCGTGCTCGCCTCTCCGGCGCGCTGTCCGCCTCCGCCAAGCCCCCGCGCGATCCGAGCCGCATCGTGCAGGGCACGCGCCGGCGCGGGAAGCGGTGAGGCTCCAACATCGCGCCGGACGCGGGCCGAGCCGGTCGCGAGTCACAAAACGACGAACGCCGCGAAAGTCGCGGCGCACGCCGTGGGCTCGCGCGCCCTGGGGCGCGAGCGCGGCGGGGGGGGGTGTTGTCAGACCGCCGCGCCGCCGCGGGCGCACACGCACCCGACGGCCGCCACGCCCAGGAAAACCACCAAGAGGATCTTCGCGATGCCGGCCGCCGACCCGGCGATGCCGAAGAAGCCGAGCGCGCCGGCGATGAGTGCAACGACCAGGAAAATCAGCGACCATCGCAACATGACTTTCGTCCTCTCGTGGTGGTGAATCGTTCGGTGTGACGCCAGACGGTGATTGCAGCTGCGATGCCAGCCGGCCGTGTCACGTGCGCGCACAGGAAGCGCGACTCCCACCCGGAAACTCCCTGGGGACCGGCCGCTTTCGTACACGGGGGACGGTCGGGGTGCGCATTTCTGCTCGCCGCCGGGTCGCTGTTGCACGACGGCCTCGACGGAAGCCGCCGGAGTGCCGGATCCGAGGCGCTCGGGCGGACACGTCGGGGTAGATGCGGTGGTGGCGCGAAGGGACGCCTCGACGGCTATGCTGGCGCGCCTCGCGCGGTCGTCCGCCAGCGGGCGGCCGCGGTTGCGGCTGGGAGGAGGCGCGATGTCGATCGGAGACGACGACGACCCGATGGAGCGAACCATGACCTCGGAGGTCGGCACCGGCGTCGACCCCACCAAGGAGATCTCCGCCACGCTCGACGACCTGGAGTCGCTGCTCAAGAACGGCGACATCATCGCCTTCCTCTCCGCGCGCAACGTCAACGCCAGCATCGCCCTGCTCGGAATCCAGGGGCTGCGCGTCTACCTGGCCGGCAAGAAGGCCGACGCAGTCGACGACTTCGGCACGGTCACCGAGGAGATCCGCGCCCGCCTTGGCGCCAGCACGCCGCCCCCCGCGCCGGGTGACGAGGGCCGCGGGGCCGGGCGGAACGCCGGCCGCCGCTCGTGAACGCACCGTGGCACCCGGACGAGGCGCTGTCCGGCGCTGGGTACTCGGCGGCGGAGCTCGATCGAGGCGCCAGCCGGGTCTGGCTCCTCGACCAGCGCCTGCTCCCGGCCGAGGAGCGCTACCTGACCCTGGAGGCGGCGGCGGATGTGGCGCAGGCCATCACCGAGATGGTGGTCCGCGGCGCGCCGGCCATCGGTATCGCCGCTGCCTACGGCATGGTGCTGGCGTCACGCGCCGGCGAGCACCTCGGCGCGGACGCCTACCGCGCCGCCATGCGCGCCGCAGCCGAGACGCTGCGTACCGCCCGCCCGACGGCGGTGAACCTGGGGTGGGCCGTGGACCGGTGCCTGCGCCTGGCGCTCGAGCACGCCGGCGCTCCTGGCGCCGCGCGGTGGAACCTTCTGGCCGAGCTGGCGCGAGACATCCACCGGGTCGATGTGAGCGCCTGCCGCGCCATGGGCCGCATCGGGGCGGCGCGGCTTCCGCGCCAGGGCACCGTGCTCACCCACTGCAACGCCGGGGCCCTGGCCACCGGCGGCTACGGCACGGCGCTCGGCGTGGTGCGCGCCGCGGTCGACAAGGGCGCACGGCTGCGCGTGCTCGCGGACGAGACGCGCCCCTTGTGGCAGGGCGCACGGCTGACGGCCTGGGAGCTCCACCGGGACGGCATCGAGGTGGAGGTCATCTGCGACTCCATGGCCGCGACCTTCATGCGTCGCGGCGAGGTCTCCGCGGTGATCGTCGGAGCCGACCGCATCGCCGACAACGGCGACGTGGCCAACAAGATCGGCACCTACGGCCTGGCCTGCCTGGCGCGGGCGCACGGCGTGCCGTTCTACGTGGCCGCGCCCTGGAGCACGGTGGACCGCGCCACCGCGCGCGGTGACGACATCGTGATCGAGGAGCGAGGCCGCGGCGAGGTGGCCACCGTCGGGGAGCGTATCCTGGTGCCCGATGGCGTCCCGGTGCGCAACCCTGCCTTCGACGTGACCCCGGCGGCGCTGGTCGACGCCATCTTCACCGAGCGCGGCGAGCTGCGGCCGGCCGAGGGCATCTGTCCCGCCGCGCTCGACTCGGCACCCGCGCGGGGGTAATTCCTCGGTGTGACCGAACGATTCGCCCCAAAGCCCCCGTGGCTCAAGGTGCGTGCGCCCGGGGGCGACGTCTACCACCGCCTCAAGCAGACGTTCCGCCAGCTCGACCTGGCCACCGTTTGCGAGGAGGCGCGATGCCCGAACGTCGGCGAGTGCTGGCGCGAGGGAACGGCCACGGTGATGCTCCTCGGCGAGGTGTGCACGCGTGGCTGCCGCTTCTGCGCGGTGACCACCGGTGATCCGCGCGGCGCCGTCGATTCGCGCGAGCCGGAGCACGTGGCCAGGGCCATCTCCCAGCTGGAGCTGTCCTACGTCGTCATGACTATGGTCGATCGCGACGACCTGCTGGACGGCGGCGCCGGCCACGTGGCAGCCACGGTGCGTCGTCTGCGCGAGCTGCGCCACGACATCCTGGTGGAGACGCTGGTCGGCGACTTCCACGGTCACCTGGACGCCGTGGACACGGTCGTAGGCGGAGGGGTCGACGGCGGGCCGCACGTCTTCGCGCACAACGTCGAGGTGGTGCGCCGCCTGCAGCGCTCGGTGCGCGACGTGCGCTGCAGCTACGAGCAGACGATGGCCGTGCTGCGCCGCGCTCGCGCGCGCCTCGACTCCGCCGCCCCCGCCGAGCCGACGCTCGACGACGGCGCCTTCCGCGGCCGCCGCCTGACCAAGAGCTCGATCATGGTCGGCATCGGCGAGACCGACGACGAGGTCATCGAGTGCATGCGCGACCTGCGGGAGGCCGGGGTGGACATCGTGACCCTCGGCCAGTACCTGCGGCCGACGCCGAAGCACCACGCCGTCGAGCGCTTCGTCCCGCCCGATGTCTTCGCCGACTACCAGCGCCAGGCGATGGCCATGGGCTTCCTCTACGCCGCCAGTGGCCCGCTGGTGCGCTCCAGCTACAAGGCGGCCGAGGTCTTCGTGCGCGGCGTCCTCGGCGCCGCCGACGAGTCGGCGATCGGGCGCACGCTGGAGGACCGCCTCGCCGCCGCCCGGCGCGAGGCGGCGCGGCTCGCCGAGCCCGCCGCGCCCGAGCTGATCGCTCCCTCGTCCCTCGTTCGCCGCGCGACGGGCCCCTGACCCACCATCCTCCCGCGCAGCGTCCCTCCGCGCGCCGGCTCAGGAACGTCCACACGAGAGCAACCGGCTCTTGACGCTCCCGGTGCTTTGCAGGCAGCTTGGAGCAAGCGCCCCTGCACGGGATCTCCCGCCTCGACAGCGAGGAGCCGCCCGCCGCTGGGCCGATCTGCCATGACCGTAGCCGACAAGAGCCTCCTCGAACGCGTCGCGCGCGGCATCGCTCGCCCCGGCGAGGATGCCCCGGCGGGCGTCACCACCTCCATCCTCGCCCAGGCGGCCATCTCCTACGGAGCGCGCCCGGTCTATGACGAGTCCACCGTCCCCACCGGGTTCGACCCGGCGGCGGCGGCTCTGTTCGAGGCGGTGGTCGAGGCCGCCTTCCTGGTGGCCAACTCCGACGGCGTCTTCGACGACGACGAGCGCGGTGCCTTCCAGTCGGTGGTGGCCCACGCCTGCAACAACGTCGTCCAGGCGACGCAGCTCTCCGCGCTGCTCGCCGACCTGAGCGAGCAGCTCTCCGAGGACGGCGTGGAGAAGCGCACACGCATGGTGGCGCGCACCATCACGCGCGCCGAGCACCAGCACGAGGTGCTGCGTATCGGCGCGCTGATGGCCCACGTCACCGGTGGAGTCAGCGACACCGAGCGATCGGTCATGGACCAGCTGGCCAAGGGCTTCGGTCTCGAGGCGGCGGCCGTCGATGACGCACTCGGTCAGGCCGAAGCGGCGCTGAAATAGAGGCCGAGCACGCCGCGCCCGCTGCGCGCCCGCGACTGGCGACGCGGCACACGGCGGCAGCCCCGAGCGCGCGAGACTCCGCTGGCGAAGCGGCTCGAGAGTAGTGCTAGGGTGCCGCCGCCATGAGCACCCACACCCCAGGCGCGCGGGGCTCCGCCAGCACGGGCCAGGATCGCGACGTCACCCAGGAGCGCGAGGCGAACGGCGCCGGAGCAGCGACGCGCACCGGGCCGGCGGTGGCCCGCCACCCGCACGACGCCTCCGCGCCCGACGTGGTGAAGGCGCTTCGCGACGACGGCTCGCTCGATCCGAAGCACGACCCAAAGCTGTCCCGCGAGCAGGTCGAGTCGCTCTACCGCGCCATGCTCGGGGCGCGCACCCTCGACGACCGCCTGGTGACGCTGCAGCGTCAGGGGCGTATCGGCTTCCACATCGGTTCGCTCGGCGAGGAGGCCGCCATCCTCGGCACCGCCTTCGCGCTCCGCGAGAGCGACTGGATCTTCCCCTGCTACCGCGAGTTCGCCGCCGCGCTCTGGCGCGGCATGCCCCTCGGCCGGTACCTCGACAACATGTTCGGCAACGCCAACGACCCCGCCAAGGGCCGGCAGATGCCCGACCACTACTGCTGGAAACGCGGCCACTTCGGCTCGGTGAGCTCGCCGATCGGCACGCAGATCCCGCAGGCCGTCGGCTTCGCCTGGGCGGCGAAGATCAAGAAGGACGACGTGGTGACGATGGTCTACTTCGGCGAGGGCGCCACGAGCTCCAACGAGTTCCACAACGGCCTCAACTTCGCTGGCGTCTTCAAGACGCCGACCGTCTTCGTCTGCCGCAACAATGGCTGGGCGATCTCCGTCCCCTGCGAGCGGCAGACGGCGAGCGACACCTTCGCCATCAAGGGCGTGGCCTACGGCATCCCCTCGGTGCGCGTGGACGGCAACGACCTCTTCGCCGTGGTGAAGGTCGCGCGCGAGGCGGTGGCGCGCGCCGCGCGCGGCGAGGGCGCGACGCTCATCGAGGCCCTCACCTACCGGATGAGCGGTCACTCCACCAGCGACGACCCCAAGGCCTACCGCCCGGAGACCATGCTCGACCCCTGGAAGACGCTCGACCCCATCGTGCGCGTGCGCCGCTACCTGGAGGCGCTCGGTTCGGAGGGCGGCGGCTGGTCCGACGCGCAGGACAAGGAGATCGAGAACGGCATCGACACCGAGCTCAAGGCGGCCATCGCCGCCGCCGAGAGCACGCCGGCCCCGTCCCTGGAGTCGATGTTCGAGGACGTCTACGCCGAGATCCCGTGGCACCTGCGCGAGCAGCGTGACCAGCTCCTCGCCAGCCCGCGCGCCAAGCGCCACGGCCACTGAGCCCGCCGGGCGCACGCCCGGTGACTCGTCGCGCTCGCTCTCGCTCTCGCCCGCTCACACCGCCGCGGAGCCCACCTCAGGACGCTCGCACCTCCAGGAAACGAGACGAACATGCCGGTCATGAACATGGTGCAGGCCATCAACGACGCGCTGCGCTTCGAGATGCGCCGCGACGATCGGGTGGTGATCCTCGGTGAGGATGTGGGCAAGGTGGGTGGCGTCTTCCGTGTCACCGCCGGGCTCTTCGACGAATTCGGCGACGACCGGGTGATCGACACGCCGCTCTCCGAGGGCGGGATCATCGGCGCCGCCATCGGCATGGCGCTATACGGGCTGGTGCCGGTGCCGGAGATCCAGTTCGCCGACTTCATCTTCCCGGCCTACGACCAGATCGTCAGCGAGCTCGCCAAGTACCGCTACCGCTCGGGCGGCGAGTACGGCGCCAAGGTGGTGGTGCGCACGCCGGTGGGCGGCGGCATCCGCGGCGGGCACTACCACTCGCAGTCGCCCGAGTCGCAGTTCATCCACGTCGCCGGGCTCAAGGTGGTCTGCCCCTCCAATCCGGCCGACGCCAAGGGGCTGCTCCTCTCGTCCATCCGCGACCCGGACCCGGTGCTCTTCTTCGAGCCCAAGCGCATCTATCGCGCCGCCAAGGGCGACGTCCCCGAGGGTGAGTACACGGTGCCCCTGGGCAAGGCGCACATCGTGCGTCACGGCGAGACCCTGACCATCGTCGCCTGGGGCGCCATGCTTTACGAGGCGCTCGAGGCGGCCAACCAGGCATCGGCGTCGGGGATCGACTGCGAGGTCATCGACCTGCGCACGCTGTGGCCTCTGGACATCGAGACCATCGTCGACTCGGTGAAGAAGACCGGGCGCCTGGTGGTGGTGCACGAGGCGGCCAAGAGCTGCGGGCTGGGGGCGGAGATCGTCTCGCTCGTGAACGAGAAGGCATTCCTGCACCTGGAGGCCCCGCCCCTGCGCGTCACCGGCTGGGACACGCCGTTCCCGTACACGCTGGAGAACGAGTACCTGCCCCTGTCGCACCGCATCCTGCCGGGCCTCGTCGAGACGGCGAGGTACTGAGATGAGACGACCTGCCAGCATGCGAGTTGCGGCACCCACGCGGCGGTTGGCGGACGGTTTCAGCCGCCATCGCGCCGGAGGCGCAGACGACCGCGCGCTCGCGCGCGGGGGAGCGGCAGCGTTGGTGCTCCGGCGAGGCCAGCGCGGGCATGCGCCCGTGCGGATGAGCCGCGTGGCCTGGGTCGCTCGGGGGCGCGGCGCCATCGCGGTGCCTGATCGCAGTCTCATGGGAGGCGCCTGAAATGAGCCGTTACGAGTTCAAGCTTCCGGACATCGGCGAGGGCGTCACCGAGGGCCAGATCGTCAAGTGGCTCATCGCCACCGGCGACGTGGTGGTCGAGGACCAGCCGATGGTCGAGGTGATGACCGACAAGGCCACGGTGACCATCACCGCGCCCAAGGCCGGCAAGGTCCTGGAGACGCGCGGCAAGGAAGACGAGACCGTCGCCGTGCACTCGGTGCTCGTCGTCTTCGACGTCGGGGGTGGGGCGGAGGCCGGCGCCGCTACGCGATCGCCAGGAGAGGCACGAGGAGAGGGCGCCCCCGAGGCCCGCCGCGCGCCGGGCGGCTACCAGCCGGGCGGTGCGGCCACGGATCTCTCCACCGCGCTCGCCGCCGAGCCCACCGCGGCCACGCCCGGCGCGCAGCCGCAGAGCATGACGGGCGGCGCCGATGGCCCTGCGGCCACCGCCGTCGGAGACATCCGCGAGGACCTGCCGGGGATGAACCTCATGGCCCGGCCGGCCGCGCAGCCGAACGGCGGTGGCCAGAACGGCCACGCCTCGCAGGGCGGCTACTTCAACGCCAAGCCGCTGGCCACGCCGGCCACGCGCAAGCTGGCTCGTGACCTGGGCGTCGATCTGCACCGCGTGCCGCCCACCGGGAGCAACGGCCGCGTGACCAAGGACGACGTGCGTGGCCTGGTGGCGCGCCCGAACGAGGGCGCCGCCGCCCAGAGCGACTCGACGCCGACCATGGCCCGGTCGGGCCGGGCCGAAGCACCGGCCCCGCTGCGCGTCCCGCCGCCGCCCGGTGGCGCGGGCGAAGCGCTCGAGGACCGGCAGCCGCTGCGCGGGGTGCGCAAGCGGATCTTCGAGGGGATGTCGCGCTCCAAGCACACCGCGGCGCATTTCACCTTCGTCGAGGAGTGCGACGTGGGCGCGCTCAAGGCGCTGCGCGAGCGCCTCAAGCCCGCCGCCGAGAAGGCCGGCGTCAAGCTGAGCTTCCTGCCGTTCTTCGTGAAGGCGGTGGTGGCCGCGCTCAAGCGCCACCCCACCCTGAACAGCGCCTTCGACGAGACGACCCAGGAGATCGTCGTCCGCCGCTATTACGACATCGGCATCGCCTCGGCCACCGAGGCCGGGCTGATGGTCCCGGTGGTGCGCGCGGCCGACAAGAAGAGCATCCTCGACATCGCCCGCGACATCCAGCGCCTCGGCGAGGCCACCAAGAGCGGCAAGGTGACGCCGCAGGACCTGGGCGGCTCGACCTTCACCATCACCTCCCTCGGCTCCCAGGGCGGCCTCTTCGCCACGCCCATCCTCAACATGCCCGAGGTGGGCATCCTCGGCATCCACCAGATCAAGGAGAAGCCGGTGGTCAAGAACGGCAAGATCGTGATCGGCGAGGTGATGCTCGTCTCGCTCTCCTTCGACCACCGCATCATCGACGGCCACGTCGGCGCGGCCTTCGCCTACGAGATCATCGGGTACCTCGAGGACCCCGACCGCCTCTTCCTGGAGATGAGCTGAGCGGAGCGGCCGGCGGCGCGACGGGTGACCCGCGCACGGCGGCGCGACGTTGGGCCCTGGCCATCCGGCGTCACCGGATTGGCGCTGGCTCTGGCGCCTCCGCTCGCGGCGGCGCGTCCAGCGCCGTTGACGCCGGAGCCGGCTCGACGGCAGGATCGCGTCCGATGTTCTCCGCCACCCGAGCGGCACCGATGCTCGGTGCGCTCGCCCTCATCTGTGTCGGCGCGCCGGCCCTGGCGCAGCAGGCAGATCCCGCCAAGCGCCAGCAGGCCGCCGACGCCTTCGACGCCGGCACCGAGGCCTTCAAGCAGAAGGACTACGCGAGCGCGGCCAAGCACTTCGAGGCTGCCGATCGCGCCCTGCCGAGCCCCAAGGCCCTGCGGCTCGCCATGCGCTCGCGCGCCGAGGCCGGCAACGGGGCGCTGGCCGCGACCTGGGCGGCGCTCGCACTGGCGCGCTACCCGGCCGACGCCGAGACCAGCAAGCAGGCCAACGATGCGCTCGACAAGCTCACCCCCGGCCTGCACAAGCTGAACGTCAGCTGCGCCTCCCCCTGCGCGCTCAATGTCGGCGAGGAGAAGCTCCTCGGTGAGCCGACCACGCGCTGGGTGGTGTACCTGGCGCCGGGGCCGGCCACCGTGAAGGCCACGTTCTACGGGGACGTGGCGCCGCAGACCGAGAAGATCTCGGCCGCGCCCGGCGACGCCAGCACCTTGCGCTTCGAGCCCGGCAACGGGGACGTCGCGGGCGCCGCGGCGGCGGCGCCGGTCCTGGCGCCGGGCTCGTCGCCGTCCCCGGTGATCGACACACCGCCGGACGCTCCCTCCTCGGGCAGCGGCCTGTCCCCCGCCTTCTTCATCATCGGCCTGGTCGCCACCGCCGGCGTGGGCGGGGTGACCATCTGGAGCGGCATCGACACCCAGAACAACCCCGGCGCCGATACGGTGCGCGAGCGCTGTGCGGGCCAGGGCGAGAGCTGCCCCGAGTACCAGGACGGCCGCGACAAGCAGATGCGCACCAACATCCTCATCGGTGCCACCATCGGCACCGGCGTGCTCACCGCCGCGCTCGGTCTCTTCTTCACCGACTGGGGCGGCTCGTCATCGGCCAGCTCCAGCGGCAAGGGACCGCGTCCGCCGCGCTTCGTGGCGGCGCCGATGCCGGTCGAGCGGGGCGGCGGGCTCGTGGGCAGCGCTCGGTTCTGAGGGGGACGCGGTGGCCAAGGTCAAGCTCCTGCCGCAGAACGACGAGAGCCGTCGCCTCGATCGTTACGAGCTCATCGGAGAGATCGCCTCCGGCGGCATGGCCACCGTCTACCTGGCGCGGCTCGGCGGTGTGGGCGGCTTCCAGCGCTTCGTGGCCATCAAGCGGCTGCATCCGCACCTCGCCGGTGAGCCGGAGTTCGTGGAGATGTTCCTCGACGAGGCCCGCCTGGCCGCCGGCATCCACCACCCGAACGTGGTCCCCATCCTCGAGGTCGGCACCTCGGAGCGCGGCTACTACCTGGTGATGGAGTACATCGAGGGCGACACCCTGGCGCGCGTGGTCGCCCGCGCCCTGTCGAAGCACGAGGGCGCGGTGGTCCCGCGCCCCATCCTGATGCGCGTGCTCCTCGACGCGCTCGCCGGCCTGGCCGCCGCCCACGACCTCATCGACGCGCGGGGCCAGCCGGTCGGCCTGGTGCACCGCGACGTCTCCCCGCAGAACATCCTGGTCGGCATCGACGGCAGCTCGCGCCTCACCGACTTCGGCGTGGCACGCGCCACCGCGCGTCTGGCCTCCACGCGCACCGGCAAGCTCAAGGGCAAGCTGGCGTACATGGCGCCGGAGCAGACCAAGTCGGTGCCCACCGACCGGCGCGCCGACCTCTTCTCGATGGGCGTCATCCTCTGGGAGGTGCTCACCGGCCGCCGCCTCTTCAAGTCCGACAGCGAGGCGGTCACCCTCTCCAGGCTCCTCATCGAGCCCATCCCCAGCGCCCGCGAGATCGATCCGCGCGTGCCGCTGGCCCTCGACGACGTGGCGGCGCACGCGCTGCAGCGCAACCCCGCCGACCGCTACCAGACGGCCACCGAGATGGGCGACGCCCTGGAGCGTGCCGCGCGCGAGGCCGAGGACGGCAAGGACGCCGGCGTGGCGCGGCCGCGCGACGTCGCCGAGTACGTGCAGCGCATCATCGGCCAGGAGATCGCCGAGCAGCGCGAGTCGGTGCGTGCCTGGACCTCGCTCACCGAGCCGAGCCAGGTGGTGCTCGGCAAGCACGGCCAGCACGCCGCCGAAGCGCGCTTCGACACGGTCGAGGCCGAGCCCGATCTCGATCAGCGCCCGGACACCACCGGGCGCATCCCGCTGCACGTGGTCGACCGCGCCCGGCGAGAGCCGCTCGAGGACCAGCCCGCAGGCGGGCCTCCGGCGCCGGGCGCGGGTGCGCCGCCCCAGAGCAGCCGCACCCTGCCGGGCATGATGGCCATACCGGCCACGCCCACCGTCCCGCACTCGCCGGCCATGGTGCTGGCGGCACAGGCGGCCCGTGCGGTCTCCGATGACGACGGCGAGCTGACCCGGGTGCGCGCCGCCTCGCAGAGCGTGTCGACACCGGCGATGACCCTGCCGCACCAGGCGTTCGGCGCCGAGCCCACGTACGACGGGGCGGCACCGCTCGACGAGCCGCCCGTCTCCGGCCCGCCGATGCGCGGCTCCCGGGCCCCCCTGGTGGTGGCCATCGCTGCGGCGCTCGGCATCGGCGGCTTCTTCCTGCTGCGCGGCACCGGTGGCGGCGCGGCCGGAGGCGGGCGGCGCCGGCGACGCCGCCGGTGAGGCCACCTCGGTGACCGTCGCTGCGCCGCCCGCCGCCGTCGCACCCGCAGCACCCGCCACCGCCACCGCCTCTGCCAGCGTCGACGCGACGCCTCCGGCACCTCCTTCCGCGGAGCCGACCTCGGTGCCCGTTGCTGCCGCCACGCCGGCCAAGCCCGCCTTCCGCGTCCCCGGCAAGGCCGCGGCCGCGCCGCCGAACGTGCCACCGCCACCGAAGGCCGCGCCCCCCAAGGCTCCGCCGCCGCCGAAGACCGCCGAGCCGGTGGCGCCCAAGCCGCCCGAAGCATCCCCGCCGGACGAGCTCGCCAACCCGTATCGCTGAGGCGCTGCGGGCGGATGTCGCGCAGATCACGCGCAGCGACGCGATGTCGAGAGTGAACCGGGCAAGGGGACCACCTTCTGCGTGGTGCTCCCTGCCTCCGTGGGCGATACCGTGCGCCCGCCGCCAGCAACGCCGGCCAAGCGCGTGCGCCGCGCCCGCATCCTGGTGGTCGACGACGAACCGATGGTGGCGCGAGCCATCTCCCGCATGCTGGGGCGCGACCACGAGGTGACCGCCACCACCCACGCTCGCGAGGCGCTGGAGCGCATGCGCGCTGGCGAGCGCTTCGACATCATCTTCAGCGACCTGATGATGCCGGAGATGAGCGGCATGGAGCTGTTCGCCGCCATCGGCGCGGTGGCCCCGGAGCAGGCCCAGCGGGTGGTCTTTCTCACCGGCGGCGCCTTCACGCCCGCGGCGCACAGCTTCCTGGAGGAGTGCCCAACCAGCACCTCGACAAGCCGTTCGACCGGCAGATGATGACCTCGGTGCTGGCGTCGATGGTCCCGCTTTCGGCGCGCCCCGGACCACCTCCGGCGCGCCTCGACCGCTGAATCGCCACAAGTCCGGCGGGTGAAATCACCGCCCGCTGCGGAACCACGTTCGTATGCCGCTCGCGCCGGGCGTGCCGGCGCATCCAATGGCAGGTGCGGATGCGCGACGCCTGCCCCTTTGCGCCGGGCGCCCGTTTGGAATAGATCCTCCGGTCACCATGCTCTCCGAGACACGAGAAAAACTGCTCGACCTCCAAAGGCGCTTTGAGGCGCTAAGGGGGCATCTTTGACGTCCCGAGACTGAAGCGGATGCTCGAGGAGCTCACCCAGCGGTCGCTGGCGCCGGGCTTCTGGAACGACCAGGCCAAGGCCCAGAAGACGCTCCGTCAGCGCGCCCAGGCCGAGGCCAAGCTCGAGCTGGCGGACAAGCTGGGACGCCAGATCGATGACGTGCGCGAATACCTCGAGCTCGGCGCCGCCGAGAACGACGATTCGGTCCTCGCCGACGCCGCCACCCAGGTGCAGGCGCTCGACGCGCGCCTGCGCCAGGCGGAGCTGCAGCGCATGCTCTCCGGCCCCGCAGACGGCTCCAACGCCATCGTCAGCATCCACCCGGGTGCCGGCGGCACCGACGCCAAGGACTGGGCCTCGATGCTCATGCGCATGTACCTGCGCTGGGCCGAGCGCCGCGGATACAAGACCGAGATCGTGGACTTCCAGGAAGGCGACGAAGCAGGGATCGATGCCGTGTCGTTCGTGGTCACCGGCGAGTCGGCGTACGGCTACCTGCGCTCCGAGGCCGGCGTGCACCGGCTGGTGCGCATGAGCCCCTTCAACGCCGACCACACCCGGCAGACGGCCTTCGCCGCGGTGGAGGTGTCGCCGGACCTCGACGACGACATCGACATCCAGGTCAACGACAAGGACATCGAGATCACCACCATGCGCGCCGGCGGCAAGGGCGGGCAGAACGTGAACAAGGTCGAGACGGCGGTGCGCCTGCGCCACCTCCCGAGCGGTCTCAACATCGTCTGCCGCGCCGAGCGCAGCCAGCACCAGAACAGGGCCATGGCCATGAAGATGCTCAAGGCCAAGCTCTACGAGATGGAGCTCGCCAGGCGCGAGGCGCAGACGGCGGCGGTCAACGCCAACAAGAGCGCCATCAACTTCGGCAGCCAGATCCGCAACTACGTGCTCGCGCCCTACCGGCTGGTCAAGGACGTGCGCACCGCCACCGAGAGCAGCCAGGTGGACGCGGTCCTCGACGGCGACCTCGATGGTTTCATCGAGTCCTACCTGCTCGCTGCCGCCGGCGGCTCGCTGAAGAAGGGCGGGCAGGTGTCCGCCGACGACGAGAGCCCATGAGCCAGCAAGTCCCGCCGCAAGGCGAGGGGGCGCTGGTCGCCGCCCGCACCTCGAAGGCGGCGCGCATCCGCGGCCGCAACGAGAACCCGTTCGCCAACGACGTCAGCGACCTGACCCCGCTCTCCGACGTGCGCGCGCGCTTCGACGGCGCGCGCACCCCCGCGCCGCCCGGTCGCGGCGGCGACCGGTACGACGCCGCGCAGGTGCAACCGCTGCCCTTCGTCGTCGCCGGGCGGGTCCTCTTCCGTCGCAACGTCGGCGCGCTGACCTTCCTGCGCCTCCGCGATCACACCGGCGAGCTGCAGCTGGTGCTCGAGCTCTCCGATCCGGCCGATCCTCTGCAGGAGCGCCTCGACGACATCGATCTCGGCGATGTGGTGGAGGCCGGGGGCACGGCCATGGCCACCCAGACCGGCGAGCTCTCCATCCGCGCCAGCAAGCTGCGCGTGCTCACCAAGGCCTACCGCCCCTTGCCCACCAAGACGACCTTCAAGGACGTCGAGTCACGCTACCGCCAGCGGTACGTGGACATGGTGGCCAACGCCGAGGTGCGGGCCGTCTTCAAGGCGCGCACGTCCATCGTCACCGCGCTGCGCTCGTTCTTCGACGAGCGTGGCTTCCTCGAGGTCGAGACCCCTTCGATGGTCGGCCTCATCGGCGGGGCCGCGGCCAAGCCCTTCAAGACGCACCACAACGCCCTCGACCTCGAGCTCTTCATGCGCATCGCGCCCGAGCTCTACCTCAAGCGCCTGGTGGTCGGCGGCTTCGAGCGCGTCTACGAGCTGGCGCGCTGCTACCGCAACGAGGGGCTGTCCACCCGGCACAACCCCGAGTTCACCATGCTCGAGTACTACCAGGCGTACGCCACCTACCAGACGCTCATGGACCAGACCGAGGCCATGCTGCGCTGGGTGGACGCGCGCCTGGCCGAGCGCATGCCCGCCGAGCACGCCGCCTGGGTGGCGGCCCGCACCTGGACCTTCGAGCGCTTCGAGCGCCTGCCCATGCGCGACGCGCTCGCCGCAGCGCTGGCGCGCGCCGGCCTGCCCGGCGACGTCGCCGAGCTGATCGGCGGCGACAACCCGTCTTCACCGCCGCCGATCAAGGAGTGGTCCAAGGCGGCCAAGGCGCAGAAGCGCGACATCGACTGGACGAACTTCCGCACCGCGGCCAAGAAGTGCGAGGGCACCGGGGAGCTCCTGTTCTGCGCCTACGAGTACGTGGTCGAGCCCTTCCTGCCGCAGGACCACCGCACCGCCGATGGCAGCAAGAGCGTGCCGGTCTTCGTCATCGACTACCCCTTCGAGGTCTCGCCGCTGGCGCGCAAGAAGGACGCCGATCCGAGCCTCGTCGATCGCTTCGAGCTCTTCGTCGACGGCCGCGAGCTCTGCAACGCCTTCAGCGAGCTCAACGATCCCGAGGACCAGGCCAGCCGCTTCCAGGACCAGGTGGCCAAGAAGTCGCGCGGCGCCGAGGAGACCATGGACTTCGACGAGGACTACATCCGGGCCCTGGAGCACGGCATGCCGCCGGCGGCCGGCTTCGGCATGGGCGTCGATCGCCTGGTCATGCTCCTCACCGGCGCGGCCTCCATCCGTGACGTCATCCTCTTCCCGCTGCTGAGGCAGAGGTAGCCCGTGATCGACATCCCCAGGCCGGCGTACTTCGTGATGATGGCGCTGGTCGCCGTGCTCGTCGCCTCGCTGGCCTGGCGCGCCAAGGGCCGCTGGTCGGTCAGCCCCTGGCGCTCGATCGGCTGGGGGCTGGGTGCAGCCCTGGGCGTGGCCTTCGCCGTGCTCACCACCTTGATCATGCGCTTCAAGGTGGAGAAGTGTGCCCCCTTCGTCCTCAAGAACGAGATCCTCCGCTACTGCGCGCTCGGCAGCGGCGTCGTCTTCCTGATCATCGTCCTCGCCGCAGCGCTGCCTCTGGTCTTCGATCGCCTCGAGTTCCGGGGCTTCGGGCCCTTCGTCGCCGCGCGCCACGTGCGCGCCAGCAAGAGCGGCTTCCTGACGGTGATCTCCGTGCTGAGCATGGCCGGCGTGGCCGTCTCCTCCTGCGCGCTTTGCTCGGTGACCTCGATCATGGGCGGCTTCGGCCACGACCTGAAGTTCAAGATCCTCAACAACTATGGCCACATGGTGGTCGACACCACCCGGCCCGGTGGCTTCGCCAACTGGGACGAGAAGGTGGAGCAGGTGCGCGCGGTGATGGGCCCGCGCGGCGGCGCCGCCACCCCGGTTGTCGCCGGCGAGGCCATGGGCGCCTCGGCGTCGAACACCGCGGGCGCGCTGGTGCGCGGCATCGACACCGAGACCGTGTCCCAGGTCATCGATCTGGAGAAGAACATCGAGGTCGGCAAGCTGGCCTACCTCGACGATCCCGAGAAGCTCGCCAACCTTCCGCCCGAGGAGATCATCGGGCGCGGCCCGTCCTGCGAGCCGTACTACAAGGGCCCGGACTTCCGCGTCCCACCAGACGTCGACCCGGCGGTGCGCGACTACATCAGGTCGACCACCAAGATCTTCCCGGGCATCGTCATCGGCCGCGAGCTGGCCAAGAGCCTGCACGTGCTCGTCGGCGACGAGATCACCTTGCTCTCGCCGCTCGGCGAGCTCGGCCCCACCGGGGTCATGCCGCGCTCCCGCAAGTTCCGCGTGGCGGGGATCTTCTACAGCGGCATGTACGAGTACGACGCCACCCACGCGTACGTGAAGCTCGAGGTGGCGCAGTCGTTCTTCAGTCTCGAGGGCAAGATCACCCACATCGACATCCGCGTGCCCGACCCGGAGAAGGTGGCCGAGCACCGCGGCGCCATGGAGGCGCTGGTGGACGGCTTCCGTGAGGAGGAGGGCATGGGCTTCGTCCGTCTCCGCGACTGGGTGGAGATGAACCGCAACCTCTTCAGCGCGCTCAAGCTGGAGAAGATCGCCACCTTCATCATCCTCTGCATCTGCATCCTGGTGGCCAGCTTCTGCATCGTCTGCACCCTGCTGCTGATGGTCACCGAGAAGGGCAAGGAGATCGCCGTGCTCAAGGCGCTGGGCGCCTCCGACGGCGCGGTGATGCGCATCTTCATGCTCGAGGGCATCATCATCGGCGCCATCGGCACCATGTTCGGCGTGGGCACCGCGCTGGCGACCTGCTCCGGCCTCTCCAAGTTCGGCGTGCGCCTCGACCCCGAGGTCTATTACATCAACCGACTACCGGTGAACGTGAACGGCTCCGACTACGCGATGGTCGCGGTGGCCGCCTTGCTCATCTGCACCGTGGCCACCATCTATCCGGCGCGCGCCGCCTCCAAGCTGTCCCCGGTGGACGGCCTTCGCTACGAATAGAGAACCGCATGGCCCAACCTCAGCCAGGAACGAGGACCGCTTCGCGGCCTCTTGTTGTCGTCGAAGACCTGCGCAAGTCGTTCGTGCACATGGGGCGCGAGCTCCAGGTGCTACGCGGAATCGACCTGATCATCGAGCAGGGCGACGTGATGGCCATCGTCGGCGCCTCCGGGGCTGGCAAGTCCACCTTCCTGCACTGCATCGGCACCCTCGACGTCCCCTCCAGCGGGCGCATCCGCCTCGGCAACGACGAGCTCACCGGCCTCTCCGGCTCCAAGCTGGCCGCCATCCGCAACCGGACCATCGGCTTCGTCTTCCAGTTCCACCACCTGCTGCCGGAGTTCAACGCGCTCGAGAACGTGATGATGCCCGGCCTCATCCAGGGCAAGACCCGGCCGGAGATGGAGGGCCCGGCGCGGGCCTTGCTCTCCGAGGTCGGGCTCGCCCAGCGCGCCACCCACCGCCCGGGTGAGCTGTCCGGCGGCGAGCAGCAGCGCGTGGCCCTGGCGCGCGCGCTGGTGCTCTCGCCGAAGCTCATCCTGGCCGACGAGCCGACCGGCAACCTGGACTCGGCGACCAGCGAGGCGATGCACGCGCTCTTCTTCGACATCAACAAGCGCCACGGGACGACCATCGTCGTGGTCACGCACAACACCGCCTTCGCGGCCTCCATGCCGCGCATCGTGACCATGCGCGACGGTCGCGTCGACACCGACGAGCGGCGCCAGATCGGCGGTCCGCCCGCCGCGGCCGGCACCGCGTCGACGGTGCGCGAGTCCCAGGCGGACCAGGTGCCGGCGTCAGCCGCAGTGCCCCCCGAGGTCGCCGCCAGCGACAGCCCCGCCGACTGACATCGAGCCCGTCGAGCGGTCGTGGCACAGCACATCGGCGTCGTCTGCGCAGGTTGCCGGCGATCCGCGCACCCGCGTCCCCGTCCAACCGGATCTGCGCCGGCGCTCGTGGCCGGAGTCGAACGGATTACCAAGGCGCTTGTCGGCGGGCGAGGGGTAGCATGCTTCGCTGGGCCTTCGCAGCACGCGCCGCCCACCAAGCATGCCTGGCTCCAAGACGCACGGAGAGCACGACGGCAGCACCGCCTGCGCGCCCGCCGGCGAGGACACGCCGGGCGAGGCCGCCCCGGTGAGCGCGCTCGCGCCGGCGCGTCGCTTCGGCTCGGGCAGCCTGGCGCACGAGCTGATCGCTGGACGCTACCAGGTGTTGGGCGTGCTTGGCTCCGGCGGCATGGGCACGGTGCTGCGCGTGCGCGATCTCGAGCTCGACGAGGTGGTGGCGCGGACGGTCATCCACCGCGAGCTGCTGGCCGGGCCGGATGCGCTGCAGCGCATCCGCCACGAGGTCAAGCTGGCGCGACGCGTCTCGCACCCGGGGGTGGCGCGCACCTTCGACATCGGAGGGCACGAGGGCGAGCGGTTCCTGACCATGGAGCTGGTGGACGGCGCGTCGCTGGCCGAGGAGCTGGCGGAGCGCGGGCCGCTGTCCGCCCTGCGCTGCTGCCAGCTGGGCATCGCCGTGGCCGAGGCGCTGGTTGCGGCCCACGAGGCGGGCGTCGTGCACGGCGACCTCTCGCCGGCGAACATCCTGCTGGCCCGCAGTGGCCGGGTGCTGGTCACCGACTTCGGCGTCGCCGCTGCGGTGGCACTGGCGGCGGGCAGCGAGGGTGGCAACGCGCTGGGCACGCCGGCCTACATGGCCCCGGAGCAGGTGCGCGGCGCGCGCGAGCTCGACGGTCGTGCCGATGTCTACGCGCTGGGCGCGCTGCTCTTCGAGGCCTGCACCGGGCAGCGACCCTGGCAGGGGCCGTCGAAGCTGGCGGTGGCCACGGTGCGGCTGGTCGAGCCCACCCCGGACCCGCGGGATCGCGGGGCCGACATCTCTCCGGCGCTGGCGCGGGTGATCATGGCCTGCCTGGGACGGCGCCGGGAGGACCGCTTCCAGACAGCGACGCAGCTGCTGCACGCCCTGCAGAGCGCGGCCGCGCAGGAGGCCACGTCCGCTGCCGGGGACGCCCATGTCGAGCACGCTGCCGCCGACCTGGGCGTGCGGCACCCGGGCGACGGCACCGTCCTCGTCGAGGAGCCGGCGCTCGCCGCCGAGGATATGCCGCTCATCGACGCGGTGACGCTGGAGCTCTTCCTGCGCGGGCTTCACGAGTACCGCCGCTTCTGGCCAGACAACCTGCAGCGCGCCCTGCACCTCTTCGAGCGCGCGCTGGTGCGGTCGGGGGGTGCGCCGCCCATGCTCGCCGGCTTGTCCATGGCCTGCGCGCGGCACGCCCACTTCACCGGCCAGGGCTTGCCCGAGGCGCGTCGCGCCGCCGAGGAGGCGCGCGCGGGCACCCGAGCTGGCCGAGGCCCGCCTGGCCATGGCGCTGGTGCTGTTCGAGGAGGGCGACGCGGTGGGCGCCGCCGTCGAGGTTCGCGCCGCCATGGCTCGCGGCCCCGCGCTACCCGAGGCGCAGCTGCTTCTGGGGCGAACCCTGGTGGAGACGGGGCGCATCGACAACGGCGTGGAGCGGCTGCGCGCGGCCGGCGCCCTGGGCGGCGGGGACCTCGGGGTTCCGGAGCTGGCGCGCGCGCTGGCGCTGTCCGGTCAGGCGTCGCGCGCCCATGCGTTGCTCGAGCGCGGGCCGCCGTCCTCGTGGGCCGGAGCGGGCGCCTCGTCCGACGCGCAGGCGCCGGCGGCGGCGCCGGAGGCCACGCCGCCGGTGCCGGACGTGTCGCTGCGGGTCGAGCGCGCGCGCCTCGCCGTCTGGGCCCGCGACGCCGCCTGGGGCGAGCGGTGGCTGGCGGACGTATCGCTTCCGGTACCGGCGCGCGGGCCGCTGGCCATCGTCTTCGCGCTGGCCGAGCTGTGTGCCCGCGGAGCCGACCCGCGGGCGCACCCCGCGTTCTCCGCGCCGCCTCTGGGCGGGCCGCGCGCGCGGCGTCGGGCCTTCCTGGAGCAGATCCACGCCGAGATCTGTGCCTCGCGCGGCGATGTTGGCGGGGCGGTGGGCGCGGTGGCTCGCTCCGCGGCCGCGGGTCTGTGCGACATCGCCTGGCTGGATCGCTGCCCGCTGCTCGAGGAGGCGCGCATCGACCCGGCCTTCCGCGCCGCGCCGCCGAGGTGCGGCGCGCCGCCGACGCGGTGCACGCCGCGCTGGTGGGCTGAGGCCCGACCCCGGCGCGGCTCGTGGCGCGTTACCCGAGCCGCGCGTCGAGCGCCTCGGCGGCGCGCAGCGCCATGGCCATGATGGTCATCTGCGGGTTGACCCCCAGCGAGCTCGGGATGGCGCTCCCGTCGCAGACCCAGAGGCGCTCCACGTCGTGCGCCTCGTGGTCCGGCCCCAGGCAGGAGCGTGTCGGATCGACACCGATGCGGCAGGTGCCGAGCGGGTGGAAAGCGGTGATCTCCAGATCGCCGGGGCGCAGCTTGGCGGCGCGGAGGCGGGCCAGGTCGGCCGGGCTGCTCACCTCGTCGAAGCTTGCGCACATCGGGAGCACGCGCCGCGCGCCCGCGGCCTGGAAGACGTCACACAGCACCTCGACCCCGCGCTGCATCAGCGCCGCGTCGCGCGCGTTCATGGTGTAGCGGATGAAGGGGGCTCCACCGAGCCCAGCGCGCACCTCCCCGCGGCTCTCGTCCTGGATCATGAAGCCGAAGGTCGCCAGGTGCGGGTACTCCTCCATGAGCTGGGTGTAGCGCGCGCCGGTCCACGGGATGCCCAGCGCCGCCAGGTCGAAGGGCAGCGAGCTGCCCTCGAACATCAGCCCCTCCTCGGCGAAGTGGTCGATGCTGTACCCCTGTGGAATCCCCTTCCACTGGTCGACGCGCTCGTCGAAGAGCGCGAGCACCTTGCTGGCCGGGTGGATGGAGAGGTTCTTGCCGAGCATGCCGCTCGTGCCGCAGACGCCGCTGCGTCGCAGCAGGAGCGGCGTCATCAGGGCGCCCCCGGCGACGACCACCGCGTCGGCGCGCACGGTCAGCTTGCGCCGCGGCGCTCCGGCCGCCTTGTCGGCGGCGCTGCGCCCGAGCGTGGCGGTGACCCCGCGCGCGCGGCCGGCGACCACGTCGATGTGGTCCACGTGCGCCGCCGTCACCAGCTGCGCGCCGCGGAGCAGTGCCTCGGGCACGTAGCTGACGTCGGTGGAGCGCTTGGCGCCGGTGGGGCACCCGAAGCAGCACACGCCCTGCCCGTCGCAGCCAGGCGCGTTGCGGCGCAGCACGTCGTGCTGGTAGCCGAGGTGCGCCGCGCCGCGCGCGATGATCTCCCCGATCTTGCCGACGTGGAGCCGCTCCGCCGGCGCCACCTGGAGCATGGCCTCCACGCGGCGGTAGTACGGATCCATGCCGGTGCTGGAGAGCTCCGCCGGCAGCCCCTCCTCGCGCCAGCTGCGGAAGGTGCGCTCCGGGGCGCGATAGCAGGTGCCCGAGTTGATGACCGTGCTCCCGCCGACGGCGCGGCCGGAGAAGACCGGGATGCCGACGTTGCCCAGCGACACAGTCATGCCCTGGTCGCGGTAGAGCTTCTGGTGGCGCGACGGGCGCAGGGTGAACGTCTCGCGCCGGTGGAAGTCGCCCTCCTCGAGGAGCAGCACGGCGCGGCCGCGCGAGGCCAGCTCGTACGCCGCGGCCGCGCCGCCAGCGCCGGTGCCGATGACCACCACCTCGCATTCCAGCTCGAGGTCCTCGCCCACCTGACGCCCGTCGGTGACCTGCCCCAGCCACCGCGGCGCCTCGTTGCGAGCCGGCTCGCGCTCGTACCGACAGCCGACGTGCGCGAACATCTCCGGGCGGTCGAAGTGCAGCTGCTTGATCGGCGTGAGCATGGCGCGCAGCAGCGCGCGCAGCGGATAGAGGGGGCTGTTGCCCCAGTCCTGCAGGACGCGAGCGCGCGTCTCCAGCGGCAGCGCCGAGAAGGTGCTCCGGTGCGTGGCCACCGTGCCCAGCTCCGTCATCAGGTAGGCGGCGCGCAGCGCCTGGGCAGCGGCCGGCGGCGCCTGCTCCAGCCAGCGCAGCACGCCGTCGGCGGTTTGCGCCCCGGCGCCGTCGAGGAAGCGCCCAGGCGGGATGGCAGCCTCGGCCATGGCGGCGATGACCCGCTTCTCGCGCTCGGCAAAGGCGGCACCGACGTCCATGGGGTCCTCCGCGAATCGGTTTCGACGATTCTGTAACAGCAGAATCGTCGAAACGCAAGGCGTCATCCCCATTCAAGGGTTTGGGCTCACTCCATCGGCAGGACGATGACGCTGGAGGCCTCGTCGAGGCCGAGCGTCTCCCACGCGTCCTGGGAGACCGCCACCCCGTTCTTGTCGGCGTCGCGCACGCGCGCCAGCACGGCGAGGAAGAAGGGCGGCCCGTCCTGCTCCACGGCCACCAGGGCGCGCGTGTCGCCGGGGCCGGGCGCGAACGGCTTGGTGGCGCTGGTGCGCCGCGTCTTGTCGATGAGGGTGATCTCGTTCATCGGCGCGCTGTAGTGCGGCCCGCCGTCGAAGGGGTCGACGCGGTGCGCGTAGCGGAAGCCAATGCGCCGCAGGAGCTTCTCCACGCCGCGCGTCTGCGTCCCCGTCTTGCCGATGACCTTCTGCGCCCCCTCGGACAGGACCGAGGCGTAGATGACGCCCTCCGGGAAGAGGCTCTTGATGAACTCCTTGTTCTTCTTGGAGAGGAAGTCCGCCTCGGCGTAGCTCATCAGGGTGAAGCGTCGCCCCAGCGCCTCCCAGAGGTGGCTGGTGCCGTCGGGCTCCAGCGGCGGGAGCAGCTCGGCGAGGACCTCGTTCTGGAAGAGGTCCTTGTGGACGGCGAGGTAGAGGAAGCGCACGTAGCTGATCATCAGCCCGAGCTTCTCGGTCGCCTTGCGGTACTCGGGCTCCAGCACCAGGCCGCCGATCTCTGTCGGCCCGTTGTACGAGTAGCCGATGCGCAGCACCGTGTGATGGAAGTGCTTGTCGATGGTCGCCGAGTACTTCTCCTCGTCGAGCACGTCGAAGTAGATGTACGGCGCGCCGCGTCGCCCGAGCTGGGCGATGATCATCGAGGTGCCGATGATGCGCTGCTTGGCCAGGTCGCGCAGGACGAACACGTACGTGCGCAGGCGCTGGTTCTGGATCTCCCCGGTGAAGCTCTTGTAGCTGTGGTCCACGATCTCGTGGATCGAGTCGCGGTCGTCGGGCAGGTTCACCGAGTCGAGGTGCCGCGCCACGTCGAGGAGCTGTTCCTCGTCGCCGGGCAGCGCCGCGCGGATCTCGTAGCCGACCATGACCGCGCGACGGTAGTCGTGGCCGGCGCAGGCCGGAAGCAGCTTCGGGCCCCGGCAGGGAGCCCAATATTCAACAACGATTCAAGTCACTTGGGGAGCAGGCGCCCGGCCGCTGCACGCCTGCGCGGCGGACGTCAGCGGGCGCAGCAGAGGCTGGTGGAGGTGCGGCTCACGTCCCGCTTCCGGCAGCCGGACGCCCGGAAGATGGGCTCGCGCTCGTGGAACGTCCCACCCGAGATCCGGTAGGCGAACGGGGTGCCGTGGAAGTTCTTCTGGCAGTCCTCGTCCGAGCCCGGGTCGCGAGACTGGCGGATCGGCTCGGGCTCCGCGCCCGTCGCGCTGTCCGCGCCTGGCATTCCGGACGGGCCGGGCGGTGTGGCAAGGCCCGGCGCGCGCGGCGTACCGGTCGACGTCGGGGCGGGCCCGCGGGCCGCGCCGCGATCGGCGCTGGCGTCGACGGTGTTCGCAGCGTCGGGTGCGGGCCGCGTGCCAGGCACGTCGAGCACGCACTTGCCAGCCTGCCAGCGGAACGCCGGCTCGCAGGCCGGCGTGCCCGCGACCAGGACACAGCGCTCATTGTGTGGCTCCGCGCCGTCGGGACAGGTGATCGGCTGCGCGGTGCGGGCGCAGCGGACGCCGAGCGACGAGCTGCGCTGGTCCGGCCGGTAACGGTTGCGCAAGGTGATACGCATCCACTTCGGGAAGCGCCGGCTCCAGCTGCCGCCGCGATAGACGCGCGTCTGTCCGTCGCGCGCCTCGTCGGGGTAGGGACCGAACCAGCTCGAGGTCCACTCCCAGACGTTGCCGGACACGTCGAGCAGGCCGAACGCCGTCGGCGCGAACGAGCCCACCGGACAGGTTCCCTGGTGGTGGTAGCAAGCTCGGCGCTCGTCCGGCGGCTCCTCGCCCCACGGGAACGGGGGCTTGTCCGGCCCGCTCACGCCTCCGCTGGCCACGTACTCCCACTCGTGCTCGTCGGGCAGACGCTTTCCAGCCCATGCGCACACGGCCTCGGCCTGCCCCCAGTCGATGCAGTTGATGGGGTGGTTGCCGCGATCGGCGTGGGCCTCGTTGCAGAAAGCCCCCGGGGGCGTCGGCGTGCACGCGCCCGCGGCCACGCAGGCGCGGTACGCCTCGACGGTCACCTCCGTGCGGTCGAGCTCGAACGCCGCCAGCACCACCTCGTGCATCGGCCGCTCGTCGGCGTCACCGGCGCCGAAGCGCGCGCCCGCCATGAAGTACCCCGCCGGAATGGGGACCATGCCGGGCGGGGCGCCCTGTGTCCGCGCCGCCGCCGCAAGAGTCGCCGTGCCCGCGTCCGCGTCCGCGACCGCGTTCGTGCCCGTGCCCGTGCCCGTGCCCGTGCCCGTGCCCGTGTCCGCGTCCGTGTCCGTGTCCGTGTCCGTGCGCGCGCCCGTGTCCGTGTCCGTGCGCGCGCCGGTGTCCGTGTCCGTGCGCACCTCGGTCCCCGCCGCGGAACCGGCCCCCGTCGGCGGCCCGCGGTCCGCGGACGCCCGGCACCCGAGCGCCAGCGCGGCGGCCGCCACGACGAGGTGCGCTCGGGGCTGCACGGGCCGCACCCTACTCGTCAAGTGCGCGACTGGCCCAGCGGAGCGCCGAGCTGCTCGAGCAGCGCCCGTTCCATGGCCGTGCGGGGCGCCTCGCGGCCGGTGTAGAGCTCGAACTGGCGCATGGCCTGGAAGAGGAGCATGCGCGTGCCGTCGATGACCGTCGCCCCCCGCTCCGCGGCCGCCTCCACCAGGTGCGTGCGGACCGGCTTGTAGACGATGTCCATGACGCACAGGTCAGCCCGCAGCGCGCCGACGGGGATGGGGCTGTCGGTATCGACGTCGGCCATGCCCATGGAGGTGGCGTTGACGACCACCGCCTGCGCCGCAATCGCCGCCGGCATCGAGTCCCACGCCACCGTCTCCGCGCCGGTCGCGGCCGCCACCGCGCGCGCCTTGCCCAGATCGCGATTGGAGATGGACAGCACCGCTCCCGCCGCCTTCACGCCGTGTGCGACCGCGCGCGCCGCACCGCCGGCGCCGAGCAGGAGCACGCGCGTCCCCCGGAGCCCGCCGAGCCTCTCCTCGAGCGCGCGCACGGCGCCCCAGGCGTCGGTGTTGTGCCCGGTCAGCCGACCGGCGTCGTTGACCACCGTGTTCACGGCGCCGATCGCCGCGGCGGCCGGCTCCACGCCGTCGAGCCACGGCATCACCGCCAGCTTGTAAGGCATCGAGATTCCCAGCCCGCGGATGCCGAGCGCGCGCATGCCGGTGATCGCTCCCTGGACGTCGGTGACGCCGAACGGCAGATAGAGGAAGTCGAGTCCGAGCGCGGCGTAGCCGGCGCGGTGCATGGCGGCGCCGAGCGAAACGGGATGGAGCGAGAGCGAGCCACACACGGTGGTGCCGGCGCCGGGAGCGACCATGCCAGCGAGGGTGCCCCTCGCCCGGTCCCGGAGCAAGCACCTGTCGGCACCGCCCCATGCCCGCGCGTGCCGCGTCCGCGTCGGAGTCCGAGTCCTGTCCGACCTGCGGCCGTGCCCGAGTCCGAGTCCGAGTCCGTGTCCGTGCCCGTGTCCGTGACCCGTCACGGCCGGACGTGCGATGCTCCGGCCATGCACGGAAGCTCACGCTTGCGCCGCCTGGGTGCGGCCCCCTCGGTCTCGATCGGTGCCATCGTCTCCTTGCTGGCCGTCGCCGCGTGCTCCTCGGCGCCGAAGCCCGAGCCGAACATCGAGGCCGCGCCGACCGCCGAGCCCGAGGCCAGTCCGGAGCCCGCCGCGACCGGCGAGGCGCAGGGCGAGGATGCGCCGCCGCCCAAGAAGTCGTCCGCCGCGCCGGTGCCCGATGACTACGAGATGACGAACACCGACTGCGCGGAGCTCGGGCGGGCGCTGAAGATGGTCATCGGCAACGACGAGCGCTCCAAGCTCTCTCCGAAGCTGAAGCAGAACCAGCGCGACGCCGCCGAGTCCAGCATCGACCGCGCCGCCGGAACGCGCCAGGACCAGTGGGTCGAGGGTTGCCAGAAGAGCCTGGTGGGCAAGGTGGTCGACCGGGCGTCGCTCAAGTGCGCGGTGAGCGCCAAGACGGTGAAGGACTTCGACGCCTGCCTCAACGGCCCCCCGCCGGACGCCGCACCGAAGCCGTGACCCCATCCGCCGCCCGAGCCGGTGCCCGGGCGGGCCCGGCGCTCACTCCACGCCGGCGAGCTTCTTGAAACGCTGCTCCGGACCCGGGGGGATATAGAGCTGCAAGGCCACCAGCGGCCGCTTGCCATCGGGCGTCCAGGCGTGGTCGATCCCGCCGGCATGGCGACCACGCCGCCGTCCTCGAGCCGTGACGCCTCCAGGGCCCCGCCGCCGGCGGCGCGTCCGGCCGAGCCGGAGGCGCGCAGCGCGACGAGGATCTCCCACGCGTCATCGTGCCGGTGCCGCGACACGGGCGCGTCTGCCGAGGCCATCAGCAGCCCGAGGCTCGCGCGTTGCTCGCTGCCCTGGAAGCCGAGGCGTGCGTGCATGGCACCGCCACCCCAGGACAGGTCCTTCGACGCGGAGAGATCGACGACGGCCAGCGGCGCCGGCCGCGCCTTCCAGGTCGCCTGGTGGCCGGCGGCCGCGCCTCGCGCAGCGGCTCGCCGCCGCTCACCACGGCGAGCGTCACGCGCGCGCCCGCCTCGGCAGCGGCGATCGTTGCACCGCCTCCGGCCGCGCGGAACGCCGTCCAGCGTCGCGCGGCCAGCGGCGCGCCGCCCTCGTCGCCACGCACCGTGACCGCGCCCGCGAGCACCACGCCGTAGACATCGACCGAGCCGGGCGCGGGAAGCGCACCGCGGCGCCCGCTGCCACCAGATCGTGCGACCACACCATTGCCGGCGAGGCGGGATCGGCGACCGTCTCCGGCGGCAGCAGGCCCGCCAGCGTGCACGTCCTGGCCGCGCACGAATGGTTCAGCGAAAGCGGCCCGTCGAGATCGGCCGGGAGGTCTCCGGAGATGGGGGAGGGTGCCCGCGGCGCGGAGGCGGTGGCGTTGGCGGTGACGCTCGATGTGCTCGCCAGCCGGGTGGTGGGGGTTGCCGGCGGCGTGCTCGGGGTGGCAGCGGTGGCGACCGGCGGTGCGGACGGCACGGCCTCGCCGCTTGCACCGCACGACGTCGCAAACAGCGCGATCACGGCCGCGCACGTGCGTGAAAAGTTTCTCCGGGTCGATGGCTCGCGGCGCACGCCGCCTTATAATCCTTCCCTCATGGCAAGGGTGCCTTCACGCGATTCATCGATCCCCGAGCGCCTCGGGTCGGAGCTCCGAGCGGAGCGCCCGCTCGAGTCATGTGTCCGAGCGGAGCCGCCGCTCGAGTCAGCTGCCCGAGCGCAGCAGCCGCTCGAGTCACGTGTCCGAGCGGAGCAGCCGCAGCCGCTCGAGGCGCTCGACCCCTGGGCGCGCGAGCGCATCGAGCGCGCGGTCGCGCCGTACCGCGCTTCGATGTCCGCCGCGGACCTGGACTGGATGCGCGCGCAGCTTGCGCTGGCCATGGAAGACGACCCCGAGGTCTCGGCCACGGTCCGCGCCGCGCGGGGCGCGTCCGCAGAGGCGAGTGGCACCGTTCGCCGCGGCGACGGCGGCGAGCGCTGACGTGAGCCACCTCCGTCAGGCCGTCGCGCCGGTGACCACCGGCCCGGAGCTCGCACAGCGCCTCGACGAGGCGATGCACATCCTCGACCGGGTGGCTCGCCGTCTGGCGCGGCGCTACGCGCGCATCGTCTGCTTCGACGAGCTCCGCTCCCTGGGTCGCGTCGAGCTGCTGCCCATCGTCACTGCCTGGGACCCGGCGCGCGCGCCTTTTCACGCGTGGATGAAGAAGAAGCTCGAGTGGGCGATCATCGACGGGGTGCGTCGCGAGACGCACGGCCGCGCAGCGGGCGCGCGCGCCATGGCGCTGGTCGCTGCCGAGCTCGTCGCAGGCGACAGCCACGGTCCGGAGGCCTGTGCCGAGGACGTCGACGCCGCGGCTCGGCTCGACAGGCTCCTGGCCAGCCGCGCCGCCGCGCTCGCCGTGGGGCTGCTCGCCGGCGCCGGCACCGGGGAGGGGACCACCGATGCCGTCTCGCCCGAGGAGCAGGCCACCATGCGGCAGGCGGCGGCGCGCGTCCGCGCGGCGGTGGCCGAGCTGCCCGAGCGGCAGCGCGCCCTCGTCGAGGGCTTCTACTGGCACGGCGAGCCGCTCGACGTCGTGGGCCGGCGCCTGGGCATCAGCAAGAGCTGGGCGAGCCGGCTTCACGCGCAGGCCATCGACCGGCTCCGCCGCGTGCTGCCCGAGGTCGCCGGCTGACTGCGCTCCGGGCCTCGGGCACGCGCGAGCTCTCCTGGCGGAGCCCCGCGGCGGGTGGTCCCGGCCGTGGGGCTTGATCTCGGGGCGAACCTCCGGCATCCAGCTGCGCGAGATCGCGGCTCCCCGAGCACGCGCAGGAGAAGGTCGCATGAAGCTCGAAGACACGAAGTTCATCGTCACCGGCGGCGCCCAGGGCCTCGGCCGTCACTACGCGCTCCGCATCGCGGAGGCCGGCGGTCAGGTGACCGCCGGAGACGTCAACGAGGCCGGGCTCGCCTCGCTCGCCGAGGAGAGCAAGGGCCTCGGGGGCAAGCTCTTCACGCGCAAGCTCGATGTCGCCAGCGAGGCGGACATCGCCTCCTTCATCGACTTCGCGTCGCAGAGCATGGGCGGCCTCAATGGCCTGGTGAACAACGCCGGCATCCTCCGTGACGGGCTGCTCGTCAAGAAGGACCGCACCACCGGCGCCATCACCAAGCTGAGCAAGGAGTCGTGGCAGGCCGTCATCGACGTCAACCTGACGGGGGCGACGTACATGGTTCGCGACGTGGTCGCCAAGATGGCCGAGGCCGGGAGCAAGGGCGTCATCGTCAACATGAGCTCCATCGCGCGCCACGGGAACCGCGGGCAGTCGAACTACTCGGCCGCCAAGAGCGCGCTGGCCGCCAACACCAAGACCTGGTCGCAGGAGTTCGCTCCCTTCGGCATCCGCGTCGGCGCCATCGCCCCGGGCATGGTCGACACTCCGATGACCCAGGGCATGAACCAGAAGGCGCGCGATGCGCTGGTGGCCGCCATCCCGGTCGGTCGAGTCGGCGTGCCGGAGGACATCTGGCTGGCCGTGAAGTTCGTGATCGAGTGCGACTACTTCAACGGGCGCACCATCGACGTCGACGGTGGTCTGTCGTTCTGACCGGCCGACGACGGCGCCAGGATCCGACGCTATCTCGAGGACTTGACCGCGCCAGGCTCGGTGCAGGCGACGAGCCTCTTGCACCTGATGATGTTGAAAGCTACATTCAACATCACTTCGCGCATGTACGTTTGCCTCTGCCGCGCAGTCACCGACCGTCAGGTCCGCCACGCAGTGCGGGCCGGCGCGTGCTCCATCGCCGACGTCATCGAGTGCACCCGCGCCGGCACCTGCTGCGGCGGCTGCCACTCGACGATCGAGGAGATCATCGACGAGGAGCACGACGCGAGCGCCTCGGGCGAGCACCGCTCCCTGCCGGTGTTGGCGTCCAACGGCGCCTGCGCCTGAGCCGCCGAGCTCGCCCGGTCCGCGGTACTCGTCAATCGATGTGGCCATGCCGAGGGCGGCCCCCGGTGCGGCCATCCGGCCGTGGGCTGCTGAAAATGGCCTCCGCGGCCCCGCCGCGGCCAGGACCCACCGAAATGTGGTAGTTGGGCGACTGGTCGATACGACGGGTCGCCGAGGCGCGCGGTGGAGGCGCCGGGGCGGCGTCCGTGGGGGTCGCGCCCGGCTCGGGGCTCGCGGCACCTCGCTGCACCCTGGCGTCGCCCGTGGCGGAGCCGGATCTCCCAGGAGGCCAGCGCATGAAGGGCAACCAAGAAGTCATCGACTTGCTGAACGAGGTCCTCGCGGCCGAGCTCGTGGCCATCAACCAGTACTTCCTGCATGCCAAGATATGCCGGAACTGGGGCTACCAAGCGCTCGCCAAGAAGAGCCGCGACGAGTCCATCGACGAGATGAAGCACGCCG
Source organism: Polyangiaceae bacterium (assembly GCA_037720395.1). Lineage (GTDB taxonomy): Bacteria > Myxococcota_A > Polyangia > Polyangiales > Polyangiaceae > JBBJMR01. Next base: position 615 of record JBBJMR010000008.1, on the reverse strand, counting down.
AGGAGCTCATCGATCGCATCCTCTTTCTGGACGGGCTGCCCAACCTGCAGCGCCTCGACGCCCTGCACATCGGCCAGACGGTGCCCGAGCAGCTGAGGAGCGACGTGCAGAACGAGTACGCGGCGGTGAAGCGCCTCAACGACGGCATCGCTCTCTGCCGCGCCAAGGGCGACAACGCCAGCGAGGCGCTGCTCACCAGGATCCTGGTCGCCGAGGAGGATCACATCGACTGGCTGGAGACCCAGCTGGGGCTCATCGACAGGCTGGGTGAGGTGGCCTATCTCGCCGAGCAGCTCCGCGACTAGCGGCGCCCGTCGACCTCGGCCCAAGTCGGAGCCAAGTCGGAGCCAAGTCGGCGCCCAAGTCGGCGCCCAAGTCGGAGGGGACGCGTGCAGGCGATGTCGAAGATCCTGGTGGTCGATGACCAGCGCAACATGCGCACCACGCTGGCCATGATGCTGCGTGGCGCCGGTTACGAGGTGGACGAGGCCAGCGACGGCAACCAGGGCGCCGATCTCGGCGGCCGAGGCGCCTACGACATCGTGCTCACCGACCTGCGCATGGGCGGCTTCGACGGCATCGGCGTGCTGCGCGCGGTCAAGGAATCGCACGCCA
>JBBJMR010000152.1:0-20389 GCA_037720395.1 Polyangiaceae bacterium | reverse complement strand
GGCGCTGACCCTCGAGCTCACCCAGTTCGAGAACCCCGCCTTCTACGACCAGCTGACGCGCGCGCGCCGTGAGGCGTCTTCGCGGCCGCTGTCGGTGGTCAGCGAGAGCTTCCAGCTCCTGCAGAACGTGCTCACCCTCGGCGGGTACATCGCCCTCCTGGTGCAGTTCAGCGGCTGGGCGGTGCTCGGGCTGCTGCTCGCCGCCGTGCCGGCCACGCTGGCGGAGGTGCGCTTTTCGCGGGCGGCCTTCAAGCTCCGCAACTGGCGTTCGCAGGAGTCGCGCCAGCTCAACTACCTCGAGTACGTGCTGGCCAACGACGAGCACGCCAAGGAGGTGAAGCTCTTCGGAATCGGGCCGGTGCTGCTGGAGCGCTTCCGCAAGCTCGGCAAGTCCTTCTACGAGGAGGACAAGAAGCTGGCGGTGAAGCGCACCGGCTGGACGTGGGTGCTGTCGCTGCTGGCCACCGCCGCCTTCTACGCGAGCTACGCCGCCATGGCGCTGGCCACCGCCGCGGGCAAGCTGACCCTGGGACAGATGGTGCTCTACGTGATGGCGTTCCGGCAGGGGCAGCAGGCCTTCCAGAGCATCCTCGGGGCGCTCGGCGGCATGTACGAGCACAACCTCTACATGTCGAACCTCTTCGAGTACCTGGCCATCCCCACCGACTCGGCGCCCTCCGCCGCGGGCGCCGACCGGGTCGCGCCGCCACCGGAGAACGGCACCGCCGCGCTCGCGGCGCCCCCGCCATCGAGCGACGGCCAGGCGCTGGTCCCGGCCACTCGATCGCGCGGCGCGTCCATCGCGTTCGAGGACGTCGGCTTCCGCTACCCGGGCAACGACGTCTGGGCGCTGCGCCACATCGACGTGCGCATCGCCCCCGGCGAGAGCCTGGCGCTGGTCGGACACAACGGCGCCGGCAAGACGACGTTCATCAAGCTGCTCACCGGCCTCTACCAGCCCAGCGAGGGGCGGATCGTGGTCGACGGCAAGGACGTGCGCGACTGGGACAAGGGCGCGCTGCGCCGCCGCATCGGCGTCGTCTTCCAGGACTTCAACCAGTACCAGCTGGCGCTACGCGAAAACGTCGGGCTGGGCAGCGTGGACCACCTCGCCGACGAGCCGCGCATCGATCGCGCGGTGGAGCTCGGCGGCGCCACCGAGATGGTGCGCGGGCTGGACGGTGGCCTGGACACGCAGCTCGGGCGCTGGTTCGAGAAGGGCGTCGAGCTCTCCGGCGGCCAGTGGCAGAAGGTCGCCCTGGCGCGCGCCTTCATGCGCGAGGAGGCGGACATCCTGGTGCTCGACGAGCCGACGGCCGCGCTCGACGCCGAGGCGGAGCAGGCCGTCTTCGAGCGCTTCCGGGCGCTGTCCGACGGCCGCACCACCATCCTCATCTCGCACCGGTTCCCCACGGTGCGCCGCGCCGACCACATCGTGGTGCTGGAGGGCGGGCACATCGTGGAGGAGGGCACGCACCAGAGCCTGCTCGCCAAGGACGCGCGCTACGCCGGCCTCTTCAAGCTGCAAGCACAGGGCTACCTGTAGTCACTCACTCCGTGGCGATGACGATGCCCGAGACGCAGGAGGGCTCGCTCTCGTTCCCGGCTGCGTCGACGAGGACCACGCAGAAGGCGCTGCCGTCACCGCCGCACGCCTCCGGCACCGGCCCGGCCGCGACCGGCCCGACATCGGCCACCACCACGCGCAGGTCGCCCTCGATCTGCACGCCCTCGTCGACGGCCTCGGGAGAGGCGATGGCCGGCAGGATGGTCCTCTGCGCCACGCCGCCACCGCAGTCGTAGGTCTCCACCGCGCCCTCGCCGAGATCGCCGTCGGCGTCGGTGTAGTGGACCTGTAGCTCCAGGTCGTCGAGCGCGTCGTCACCGGGAGTCAGCGTGCTCGGCGCGTGATCGACGATCTCGGCGACCGGCGCGTCGTCCCCGCCGCAGCCCGACCAGGCAACGGCGAGCCCTACCAGCGCGGCGGCGCGCACCATCCGCGGCGCGCTCACGGCATCACCGTGATGTGGTCCTGGGAGAAGCCGAAGGCGACCATGCCGCCCGCGTCCAGACCGCCGTCGATGTAGATGGGGATGACGGTGAACGACAGCCCGGCGGCTGGGACCTCGCTGGCCTCGGTGTCGTTGTAGAGGGTGACCATCTCCGGGACCGTCCACTCGAAGCGGAAGTCGAGCGTGTCGCCCTGGCCCTCCGGGGCATCGTCCGGCGAATAGGTGGCGATGCCATTGGTCGGGTTGGCGGCGCCGCCGATCGCCGCCGTCAGCCCCTCCGCCGTCTGCAGCACCACGGCCACGTAGGGCATGTCCGCGTCGGCGGTCTCGAAGTCCTCCACCGAGATGCGGAAGACCAGCGTGTCCCCCGCGGCGACCGACGCCGGCCCGGCGGGGTCGAGGCGCGTGCCGAGCAGGTCGAAGAGGCCGAACTGCGGCTCGTTGGGCGGGTTGTTCAGGACCGGCGCCGGCTCCGCGCCGGGCCGGCGGAGTGCGCCTCCGTCGATCCACGCCTCCATGGCCTGGATGTCCTCCTCGGATAGCGGCGCGGCCCCGAGCGGCATCTGGGTGATGACGTCCTGGTTGCGGAGCTTGTGGATGAAGAGGCTGTCCTTGGCGGCGCCGGGCGCCACCCGCAGCTGCTTGGTGCGCTCGAGCGCGGGGCGGCCGACGAGGTTCTCGTAGGCCAGCGCCGGGGTGGAGAGGTTGGGCTCGAACTGGCCGCTGTGGCAGAGGCCCGGCTGAGCGGCGCAGCTCCTGACGATGATGCGCTGGTGCAGATCGTCGAGGCTGTTCACCGCGACCTCGGGCTCGACGGCCAGGGGATCGTCGACCTCGGTCTCGACGGGCGGCGCGCCGCCGGCGTCGATGGCCTCGCTGCAGGCGCCGAGCGCGAGCAGGAGGGGAAGGCACGCCAGGGAGAAGTGTCGCGCTTTCATGCCAGGATGTCCTCCATCACCAGGCCGGGACGCATGTCGAGGCCGCTCAGGTTGGAGGCCATGGCCTCGCCGTACCCGAGCAGGGTGGCCGCGGTCATCACCGCGTCGATGGTCTCGTAGCGGCCCGAGGTGCGACCGGTCTGCTCGATGCCGGTCGGATCGTAGACACCGGGCTTGAAGTCCGGCCCGAGGGCCAGCATCCACACGTCGCGGTCACCGTCGTCGCCGCCGCCGTGATCGAGGCCGCTGCGCCCGAGGCTGTCCGGGTTCTTGCCGTTGAAGGCCAGCTGGCGCCCATGCTCGGGCATGACGATCAGCGCCGTCTCGTCGCGCAGGCCCTCGGTGGACTGGATGGTGTCCCAGAGGTGGCGGATGCACGCGTCGGCGACGGGCTGCGAGTAGAGGTAGGCGTTGAAGTCGTCGTGGCAGGCGTCGACGTCGATGAGCGAGACGACCATCACCGTGGGCAGGAACGTCTTGAGAAGCTGCTCGGCGTGGTACATGGTCGCCACGTCGCCGGTGGCGTCGAGCTGCCCGTCGGTGCCGCGGATGCCGATGCCGTACTCCTGCGGAAAGAAGCTGCGGTAGGTGGGGTCGGCGAAGATCGAGGCCAGGTGGCCCTCGATGGCCTGGTTGTCGGCGGCGCTGCTGCGGAAGATGCCGTCGTCACCGGGGTACGGCGCCGAGTTTCCATCGAGGACCGCGGCCAGGCGGCGCACCGCGTCGCGCTCGTCGGCGCTGTCCCTGACGATGGGGAGCTGCGTCTCGGCGCCGGCCAGGGTGAGCGAGCGCTCTCCGCTGGCGACGATGGGCACGATGGGCGTCATCACCCCGGTCGGCGACATCCACGAGCCGCCGAAGCGCGGGCCGTACTCGGGATGCACGCTGGTCTGCAGCGCCCGGTAGAACCCGGGCACGTTGGAGACGTACCAGGCATCGGTGGCCGGCGTGTTGGCCTGGCGGCGGTGGAGCTCGAAGAGCGTCGGCGCCGGGACGTGGGCGTCGGCGCGGTTGTCGATGTTGTTGTAGGCACCGCTCACCAGGCAGGCCCCGCCCTGGAGGTGGCCCGGCGCGCCCTCGGCGTAGCGGACGTTGGTGACCAGCGCGCCCTCGGCGTAGAGCGGCACCGCACGCGGCGCCGGGACCACGATGTCCGGGAGCATGCTCGCCGCGTACTCGGGGGCGATCTTCACCGCCCCGGCCGCCGCGTCTCCGTAGCCGGAGACGAGCGGGATGTCGCCGAGCATGCTGGGCATGGTGGCGCCCTCGGCCATGCCCAGCGACTCGCGCAGGCGCAGGCCGCCGGCGACGCTGACCACGATGATCCGCTTGGCCTTGAAGGCTCCCGCGGCGCCGGCGCGCGAGGTGCGGATGAGCGGTCCGGCGGCGGCGCCGGCGGCGGCGACGCCGGCGGCGCGCAGGAAGGAACGTCGGGTGAAGGCCATGGGCGCTTGCTCTCCTGGAACGTGACGAGGGGTATTGCGGACGGCTCTACTGGCTCTGGTACTCGCGCGAGGCGATGAGGGCGCGCACCACCGTGCGCGGGTTCACCGCGTCGCTGCTCTTCCAGTCGGCGACGAAGGCGGCCAGCTCCCAGGTGCCCGGGTCGCGGCCGAGGAAGCGGTGGAACTGGTCGGTGACGAAGGCCTCCGGGTCGGAGACCTCCGACTTGTCGGGCAGGCCGGCCTCCGGCGAGCTGGTCAGGCCGGCGGCGATGACCGCGCGCAGCGGGTCGGTGTCGTTGATGCCGTCGAGGGCGCTCACCAGGAAGCGCTGCTCGTCGACGGCGAAGCGCGACAGCTCGTTGCCCTGGGCGTCGAGGACCACGAAGTCGTAGGACTCCGGCGCGCGCCCGAGCAGGTCGCTGTAGATGGCGCGCACGAACTGGCTGTTGGAGCGGGCCACCGGCGCGCGGGCATCGCCCTCGCCGCCGACGGTCACTTCCTGGAACTGGTAGGCGCCGTCGCCGCAGGCCGGCAACAGCACGGCCAGCGCGGCGGCGAACATCGAGGTGCGAGCGAGGCGGGAGGACAGCGATGCCATGGTCAGTCTCCGAAGTACTCGCCGGACGAGACGATGGCCTGGGCCACCGGGCGCACGTCGCCGGCCGACGCGGCCGTGGGGGTGAAGACGATGAGCTCCGCGGGGCGAGCGGGACGCCCGAGGAAGCGCTGGAAGACACCCCCGACCACGGCGTCCTGGTAGGGCTCGGAGGTGAAGATGATGTCGATGAGGTCCTCGTACGTCGCCCCGTGCCGATGGAAGAGGAGCCCCGCCGGGGTGCCCTCGACGATGGATCCGAAGATCAGCGCGCGCGCGTTGCGCACCTCGTCGGCCTCCGCCGGCCGGCCGAGGAAGTTCTGCCAGAGGGTGTCGGCGATGCCCTCCACCGAGCCGCCGAAGAACTGGACGATCATCGAGCTGCCGTAGAGGCGCTCGACCTCCATCGTCCCCGTGTCGCCGGTGACCAGCGCGTCCGGGGCGCCGCGCAGCGTCTCGCGCTCCGCGACCAGCGGCATGAGCTGCGGGCAGTCGCAGGCGCAGGGGTCGGCGGGATCGCAGCCCTCGTTGCACTGCGTCTCGACGGCGCGGATGGTCGCACAGACGAAGCCGTAGGCGTCATCCAGGGACTGCCCGGCGAAGACGCGGTTCTCCAGCTCGGAGACGAAGAGCTCCGCGAACTGGGGCGACTCCATGAGCTCGGCGGCGATGTCGCCCCGCGTCGCCGGGACATTGCCCTGCTCGGCGAGGCGCTTCTTGCCGGAGGCCATCTCCTCGTCGCTGGGCGCCGCGGCGGTGAGATCGAGGTGCAAGCGCCGCAGGAAGTGCTCCTGCGCCACGGTGGAGCTCTCGCCGCTCCCCACCGGGAAGAGGTCGGACTCTCCCTCCGAGCAACCCACCGCAGCGACGAGCGCGCAGCCGAGCGCCGCTCCTCGTGACGTCTTCCCGATCATCGCCCTGCCTCCCTCGGCGAGCTGCGCGGTGCGGCGACCTCGCCACCGCGCGCACTCCTGCGTCCCGACTTAGCAGGCGCCGTGCCGCGACGGCGCGAGCGGCCCGGGCCCCATTTCCGCGCGTGGCAAGGGCGCGCCCGGCGCTTCGTGTCGCCTGGATGAGACTCTGTCGCCTGCAGGCGACGCGTTTTACCCGCGCGCCCCCGCGCGGGTCCAAGACCGATGGGTGGTAGCATGGGGTACATGCAGGCACCGTCCGATGAGGAGCTCTCCACGCGGAGCGCCTCGCTCGACGAGGTGCACCGCGTGCGCCTCACCGGCGCGCGCGTGGAGGTGACCAGCGGCGCCGACGCCGGGCTGACGGTGGAGCTGGGCGGCGCCGGGGTGATCATCGGAAGCGGCGCCTCGTGCGAGGTGCGCCTGCGCGACAAGCTGGTCAGCCGCCGGCACCTGGAGCTGCTCGCCGAGGTGCAAGGCGTGCGCGTCCGCGACCTGGGCAGCCTGAACGGCACCTTCTTCAGCGGCGCGCGCGTGGAGTCGCTGCACCTCGAGCGCGACGCGGTCCTGATCGTCGGCGACACCTCGGTGGCGCTGCGCTTCTCGGACAGGCCGCTGGACCTGCCGGTCTCGCCGCGCACGCGCTTCGGCGACGCCATCGCCCACAGCGCGGCGCTGCGCCACGTCATCTCGCTCCTGGAGAAGGCCGCCAAGGGCGACGTCACCGTGCTCCTCGAGGGCGACTCCGGCACCGGCAAGGACGTGCTCGCGCACGCCGTGCACCAGGAGAGCGCGCGCAAGGGCGGTCCGTTCGTGGTCGTCGACTGCGGCGCCATCCCACAGAACCTGGTGGAGAGCGAGCTCTTCGGCCACGAGCGCGGCGCCTTCACCGGAGCGGTGGCCGCGCGGGCCGGCGCCTTCGAGCAGGCCGATGGCGGCACGCTCTTCCTCGACGAGGTCGGCGAGCTACCGCTGGAGGCGCAGCCCAAGCTGCTGCGCGCGCTGGAGAGCCGCTCGTTCCGGCGCGTCGGAGGCGCGCAGACGATCAAGGTCGACGTGCGCGTGGTGGCCGCCACCAACCGGCGGCTGCGCGAGGCGGTGAGGCAGCGCGAGTTCCGCGAGGACCTGTTCTATCGGCTGGCGGTGGTCTACGTCGCCGTGCCGCGCCTCTCGGAGCGGCCCGACGACGTGCTGCCCCTGGCAGAGAGCTTCCTGCGCCGCGCCACCGGCGACGAGTCGGCCACGGTGCCGCCGGACCTGGCGCGCCTGCTCGTTGCCTATCCCTGGCCCGGCAACGCGCGCGAGCTGCGCAACGTGGTGGAGCGCTTCGCCACCTTCGACCGCGCGGACGAGGGCCTGCTCTTCGGCAACGCCGGCCCCCCCTCGACGCGTGGCGCACCCTCGCCATTCGCCGGGCTGGAGACGCTCAGCTACCACGAGGCCAAGCGCCGCCTCATCGAGTCGTTCCACCGCGAGGTGCTGCCACGCGTCGTCGATCGCGCCGGGGGGTCCGTGCAGCGCGCGGCCGAGGCGCTCGGCATTCCGCGCGCCAGCCTCTACCGCATGCTGCAACCCCTGCGCGGCGAGGGCGGCGACGATGAGTAGCGCGCGCGAGCGGGCGCGCCGCCAGGTCGGCCGTCGGTGGATCCGCAGCGCGGTGCTCTCCGCGGCGTTGCTCGGAGGAATCGCCGCCCACGGCGTGGCGCTGGCGCAGCCGGCGCCGGCCAGCGCCGATGCCGAGGCGACCTTCAAGCGCGGGCTCGATGCCTTCGATGCGCGCGACTACCTGGGCGCGGCGGCGATCTGGGAGCCGCTGACCACGCCCGCGGGTGGCGCGCGCTGGAAGGTGCTCTACAACCTGGGCCTCGCCTACCAGAGCGCCGGCGACGCGGCCCGCGCCATCGATCGCTTCGAGGCCTTCGCCGCGTCCGCGGAGCGCGAGGCGTCGCGGCCACCGGAGCTGGAGGAGCGGCGCCTCGACGCGCTGGAGCGCGCGCGTACGCTGCGCGCCGGGATGAGCAGCGCTCCGCCCATCGCCGCCCCACCCCCGAGCAGCGCCCTGCCGCCCGGCCCCGCCGCCCCGGCTCCGGCCACGCCGGTCGTCGCCGCCGCCCCGGTCACGACGTCGCCGCCGCCGTCGAGCACGCCCGACTCTGCGCCGCTGCCACGGCGATCGTTCCCGACCGCCTGGGTGCTGGTCGGTGCCGGGCTCACCGCGGCGTCGGTCGCGCTGCCGCTGGTCCTGCGCAGCGAGGCCGAGGACGCGCGGGCGGACGCGGAAGACCTCGGCGCCGGCCACACCGGGTACGCCGCCGCGCGCGACGACTACGAGTCGGCCCGCAGCACGTATCAGGCGGCATGGGCGCTGCCTGCGGCGCTCGGCGCGATCACGGCAGGTATCGCCGTCTACGGGATGGTCCACGTGTCCGGCGACCCGCGCTCCGCCGCGGCGCGACCGGGCTGGCAAGTCGGCGTGCACGCTTCGCCGGCCGGCGGCGCCGTGCGCGCCAGCGGCCGATTCTGAGCCCGCCCCGCGGCAATGGTATGGGTCGCGCGTGAGCGACCAGGACCTGGAGAAGGCGCGCGCCGCCCTGGCCCGCGGCGACCTGGGCGCGGCCGTGCGCCTGGGCAAGGACGCGTTCCAGCGCGCCAAGGCCGCCGGCAGCCGCGCCGAGATGGGGCGGGCGCGGCTGGTGCTCGGCGAGTCGGCCATCGAGGAGCAACGGCTCGGCGCGGCGCGCGAGGCGCTGACGCACGCGGCGCGCGAGCTCGGCGAGGCGCTCGGCGCCGCGCACGACGAGACGCGGCAAGCGCAGGGGACGCTGGCGCTGGCGCTGGCAGCGCTCGACGACGTGGACGGTGCGGCGCGCGCGCTGGGCGCCGCCGCGGCAGATCTCCCCTCCCGGACGGCCCGGTGGACGAGGCGCGCGCGCGCGTGTGGCTGTGCGTGGCGGTGGCCTACATGGCGCAGGGCCGCGCCGGCGAGGCCGCGCGACTGCTGACGGCGCTCGTCGAGCGCACCGATGCGCCTGCGGTGCTGGCCGCGAGTGCTGCAGCGCTCCCTGGGCGTCGCCCTGGACGCCACCGGCGATCGCCACGGCGCGCTGGTGGCGCACCAGCGCGCGCTGGACGCGGCGACCGCGGCGTTCGGCGAGGACAGCGCGCGCGTCGCCGAGGCGGCGCTGGCGGTGGCCCGCAGCCGCGCCGCGCTGGGCGAGGTGGAGCAGGCCAGGGCCTGGCCCAGGGCGCCATGGATCGATTGCGCGGCCTGGGCGTGGAGCGTAGCCGCGCTGGGCGGTGGCCTGGGCGACGCTCGGGCTGTGCACGGTGCTCGGGGGAGACCTGCCCGGCGGCAGCGCCCAGCTGGAGACGGCGTGCAAGCTGGAGGAGAAGGGCTTCGGCTCGGTGCGCGCGCCGACCGCGGCGGCGGTGGTGATGCTGGCGCGTGCCCACCATCGCGCCGGCGATCACGCCAAGGTGCTCGGGCTCGCCAGGCGTGTGGTGGCCCCGCTCAAGCGCGAGGTCGGCTACGAGGGGCCGCTGGCGATGATCACCGAGCTCGAGGCGCGCGGCCTGGTGGCGCTGGGGCGCCCGCGCGACGCGGTGGCGCGGGTGCAGGACGTCCTCTCCCCGCTGGCGCGGCGCCAAGGCGGCACCGCCGAGCAGATGGCGCGCCTCTACCTGGCGCTCGGGGCGGCGGAGATCGGTTGCGGGCGTGGCGATCGGGCACGGGTGGCGTGGGAGCGGTCGCGCGCGCTGGCGGTGGAGTCCGGCGGCGCGGGGTCGGACCTGGCCCTCGAGGTCGGCGCCGCCCTGGAGCTGCTCGAGCACGGAACCGCCGCGCGCCGCGGCGCGAAATGAGGCGCGCACAACTGCCGCCCTCGCACGGGTCACGGCCAGACCTCGCGCGGTGGTGCTACTGTCGGCCGGTGCGCGCGACGACGATCGCCCGATCCGTGCCTGCGATCGGCGCGACTGTCGGCGCGATGATCGGGGGCCTGCTCGTCACCGGGTGCCTCGACGATCTGCCGCCGCCCGCGCAGTGCCCGGGCGAAGCGCACAGCGAGGCCGGCAACTGTTCCCCGGCCATCTCGAAGGCGACGATCGAGACCAAGGGGCGTTGCCTCGAGCCCGACGAGACGCTCTGCCTCGCGGGCACCGAGGAGTGCGCCTGCCTGAGCGGCACCTGTCCCGTCCCCGAGGACGCGTGCTTCCCTCCCCCTGACTGCCCCGCCGCGGTGCGCGAGCGCCATCCGGAGGCGCAGTGCATCCGTCTGGCGCCGTCGGAGATCGGGCTCGGCCTGTCGAACGAGACGCAGTGCATGTGCGGCTGCGCGGGCTGCGCCGCGGTATGCGACGGGCGCGGACCGGTGATCGGGGTGCTCGACGATGGAGAGCTCAACTACCTGCCGCCGTTCCTCGAGGTCGGCAACCAGCTGCCGGCGCGCGGGACGTTCGGCATCTACCTGCGGGTGCGCGGCGTGGCGAACATGGGCATCGGCCTGCTCGCGGGCAACATCGATGCGCAGCAAGGCATCTTCGACATCGAGTACCTGAACGAGAGCGCCGCGCCGTATGTCATCTCGCCTTTGTCGACCGAGTTCGTGGAGCACGTGGTCGTGGACCAGAAGCTGCTCGAGGTCCCTCCTTACACATGGACCAGCGTCGAGCGGCGCCCGGACTACGTCGTGCTCTCCCCGGGTGGTCAGCCGGGCAATCCGTCGCTATCGCTCTACGAGCTCGACTGCGCGGTACCGTTCGTCCTGCCGCCGCCCTGAGCGAGCCAAACCGAGCGCCGCGTCCGTCCGCCACCGCTGACGCACCGCCCGTGCGCCATGCGAGCCTCCCCGATGAGGCGCGGTCGCCCACGCGCCACTCAGAGATCGCGAAAGGGCTCGCCCTTGTGCGAGGCGCCGCCGGACGGCGCGGCGCTCGGCGCCGGCGACGCGCTGCCGGAGGCGCTGGGCGGGCGCTTGCCGGTGCCACCCGGCCGTGGGGGCGCCGGGACGACCCGCGCGTCGCCGACGGGCTCGGCGATGCCGCGCTCGCCGCGCTCGGGGTCTCGGAGCGGCGGTCGCGCTCGCCGTCGGCGCTGACGCGGCCGCCGTGTCGCTGGGCTTCGGCGCCAGCGCGGCGGCGGTCGCGCCGGCGGTGGGCTCCGGCGGCGCGCCGCTGGCGCTCGCCTCCGGTGTGGGTGCTTGCGAGGCACGCAGCGTCCAGACCACGATCAGCACCACCAGCCCGCCGAAGACGGCGGCCCCCGGCCCGAGCCAGCGACGCGGCTGAGCCATGGGCACGCGGATGGCGGCGGTGACCGAGCCGCTGCGCCCGGCCACCGAATCGCTGCGCTCCCCGATCTCCGGGGCCACGTCGTCATCGGCCAGCGCGCCCTCGATGCGCGCCTGCAAGCGCTCGCGCTCGCCCGGGAAGACGCGCGCCAGCAGCTCGGCCAGGTCGGACTCGTCGACCGGCGTGCGCTCTTGCCGCAGCGCGCGACGCAGCGCCTCGGCCATCTCCACCGCCGTCGCGAACCGCGCCTCGCGGTCCTTGGCCAGCGCGCGCAGGGCCACGTCGGCGATGGCCGGTGGCACCTCGGGGCGCAGGGTGCTCGGGTCCACCGGCTTGTCCTCGCCGATGCGGCGAATGGTGTCCGCCGGCGAGGCGCTGGCGAAGAGGCGCTCGCCGGTGAGCGCCTCGTGCAGCACCACGCCCGCCGAGAACACGTCGGAGCGTCGATCGAGCTCGCCGGCGCGTGTCTGCTCCGGGGACATGTAGGCGAACTTGCCCTTGACCACGCCGCTCTCGGTGGCGCGGTGCGAGTGGATGAGCTTGGCGACGCCGAAGTCGGCGACGTACACGCGCCCGTCGTAGGACAGGAGGATGTTCTCCGGCGAGACGTCGCGGTGCACCAGCCCGACCGGGCGGTCGTCGCCGCCGCGGAGCTCGTGCGCGGCGTGCAGCCCGGCGGCCGCCTGCGCCATCACCCAGGCGGCGAGGCGCGGCTCCAGCTGCTCTTCCGTCTCGGCCAGGCGCCGCAGCAGGCGCGCCATGGAGACGCCCTCCACCAGCTCCATGACGATGAACGGATTGCCGCCGTCCTCGCCGAGCTCCAGCGTCTGCACCACGTTGGCGTGGCGGATGCGCGCCGTCAGCCGCGCCTCCGCGAGGAAGGCGGCCACCTCGTCCTCGCCACCGGTCGGGGTGGTGAGGCGCTTGATGGCCACCACGCGATCGAAGCCGTGCGCGCCCAGCAGGCGGCCCGCGTAGACGGTGCCGATGCCGCCGCGCGCCAGCTCGAACAGGACCTGGTAGCGCCCGAGCTGTGGCGGCGGCGTCTGCGAAGGCGCCGCGGAAGGGACGGCGGCCAGCGATGCGAGCACGCGAGCGCCGGCGCGCTCGCCAGCGGCGGCGCGTGGGACGGTGCTCTCCTCGACGATCCGCCGCCGCATGGACGGCGGATCGTACCACCAGCTCAGATGGTCAGCGCACCGGTGCGCACCAGGTACGAAAAGCCCTGGCGCTGCTCGGCGGTGAGGATGGCGTGGATGCGCCCCAGCGCCTTGCCGACGGCGTCGCGCAGGCGCTCCGCGGTCTTCACGCGCAGCGAGGCGGCCTCGCGCACCGCGGCCTCGTCGAACTTCTCCGCGGCCACGGCCTCGGCGAAGGCGGCCGCGGTGCGCCGGTCGTCGACGGCGCCCTGGGCGCGCTCCGTCTTCAGCTCGTCGAGCACCTTGGCCAGCTCGGCGACCTGCTTGTCGTCCAGCTCCAGCTTGAGACGCCAGGAATCGCAGCGGACGGCGCACGCCGAAATCGCCGCCGTCACCGGGCGGACCGTGATGGCCCCAGGGCCCCGCCCAGGCGCCCTGCCCCACATCGGGACCGCAGCCCCCTCGCCCGCGCCAGCCACCGTGCCGCGGGCCGTGTTCGCCGGGGCCTCCTCCGTGCGCGAAATGTGCCTCACCACCGTGCGCGGCCGCCCGGCGGGCGCGCCTCAACCACGACATCATTCCAGGGTGCATCGCTGTCTCCTCGTGCCGGGGCTTTCGCACCCGACGGGGTTGGGAGCGGGACGGCATCGAGCCTGCCCCGCCAGCACGCAGGCGAACCTGCTGATCGAGCAGCCTGGGTCTCGGTGCACAGACTGTCAATCGGGCGCGCGCGCTTTGACCCGTGCGCGGGTTGCACGGGAGTGCAGCCGAAGTGCCGCGCGCGCTTCAGTCGCGGCAGCGCACGGCGGCGAGCGAGCAGAGCGCGACCGCGGTGACCACCAGGATGGCGGCGCTGATCGGCTGGGAGACGCCGAGCGGCGGGGCGCCGCCGAGGAGGTTGTGCGCGTTGGCGCGGGGCAGCACGGCGCCGGCCAGCCCGAGCGTGCCGCCGATCACGAAATCGATGGCCAGCACCAGCCAGCGCCCGCCGCCGCGCGCGAAGAAGGTGGAGCCGAGCGCGAACCAGCCCACGTAGGCGCAGGCGGTGAGCGCCGCCACCCAGGCGCCGACGAGGACGTCGCGGGCGACCATGGGCACCGCGGCGCTGTGGGTGAAGACCACGGCCACGGTGCTCATCAGGGCGCCGAGCACCATGGCCACCACCAGCGCCGGCAGGAGCATGCCGATGGCCACGTCGCGCCGCGCCACACCGAACTTCGCCGCCGACCACGAGGCGCGGCGCAGGTTGCCGCGGCCGCGGGGCTCGGCGACGAGCGCGAAGACGGCCAGCGGCAGCGGCAGCCGAGACCGCGTCGAGCGCGCGGTCGACGGCGCCGGCCTTGGCGGCGGCGCTCGACGAGCGCGGCCGACAGGGAGAGCAGCAGCGCGAGCGCCACGTGGAGCGCCACCGCACGGCGCAGGAGCTGGCGCACGCCCATGGCCGCGCCGATGCGCACCGCCACGGCCGGCTGCGCCGGGCGCGGCGCACGCAACGACACGGGGGGCAGCACGTTGCGCCCCGGCAAGGTGATCAGGCCCGGAGGTGCCGAGACGCTCATGGTCGCTCCACGCTGCCCGGCAATTCGGAGGGGTGACCGCGGAGGCCGGCGGCGGCGGCTCGGCGGGCATGGCCGACACCGCCAGCGGCAGCGGCGGTGCTTCCTCGACAGCGAGCAGCAGCGGCGGCGGCGGCAACGCCTGCGCCGCGGCGCGGCGCGCGCAGCCATCATGGCGTGGGCACCGCGCAGCTGTTGCAGGCCCGGCACCGCGCTGGCCATGGCCTCGACGGTCACGCCGAGCTCCACGCTGGCGTGCGCCACCGCGACCGCGCAGGCCTCCAGGTCGCCGCGCAGGCGCACGGCGCTGCTGCGCGCGCGCGCCGCCGGGCCCGGATCCTCCCAGCTGACGCCGGCCAGCTCGCCGCCGGCGAGCAGCGCGGCGGCCAGCTCGCGCGCGCCCGGCCCGCCGCCCTCGGGCTCGCGCACCCAGACGGTGAGCTCACCGCGCCCACCGGGCGGCACGTCGGCGTCCGCAGGCGGGCCGGCGAAGACGCCGTTCTGCAAGAGGTGGATGCGATCGCCGAGCGCGCGCGCGTCGGCCGGCGACGAGGTGACGACCACCACGCAGGCGCCGGCCTCGGCGAGCTCCACCGCGCGCTCCCGCACCAGCCCGGCGCGCGAGACGGCGACGTCGACGAGCGGCTCGTGCAGGAGCACCAGCAGCGGCGCCGGCGTGGACAGGGCCAGGGCCAGCTCGACGGCGCGCGCCTCGGCGTAGGACAGCGATCGCGGCGAGCGCCCGTGCAGCGCGCCCAGGCCGAGCGGGTCGAGGATGCCGTCGAAGGACGCGTCCGGCTCGCCGCGTGCGCGCATGCACAGGCGCACCACCGCGGCCACCGTGGCCGCCGGCGGCAGGCGTGGGTTGGGCGGCAGACCGCCGATGCGCGCGCGCAGCGCCGGCTGGCGCGCGGGGCTCGGCCCGCGCAGCGAGACGACGCCGCGCAGGGGCACCCGCACACCGAGCACGACCTCGGAGAACGCCACCGTGCCGTCGCGCGGCGTACCGAGCACGGCGTGAACGCCCGTCCCGAGGGCCAGGCTCGCGCCCTGCAGGCGCCCTCGCGCGCGCCGCCCGGGGCCCTCCTCGTCGACGGCGTGCACGCCGCTGAGGGTGAGCACGGGGGGCGTGACGTCCACGTGCGGAGGCTCCGCCAGGAGACCTCCCTCCTGTCGAGGCTGGGTCACGGCGCGCCTCCCGACAGGAGTCGCACCGCCAGGTCGAGCAGCGCCGACAGGGCGCCGGGGATGGACCACGCGCTGCGGCCGGCGACGTCGGCCGCGACCCATGGCGCGAGGATGACCGCCAGCAGCAGCCAGCGACCCTGACGCCGACCGAGGCGAGCGCAGATGTCGGCGGCGGCGCCGACCACCACCCCGGTGACCACTGCGAACAGCGCCACCGCCACCGCCACGCCGAGCTGCGAGAGCGCGACGAAGACCGTGCCCGACAGGATCACTCCGAGCGCGGCGAAGGAGAGCGCCGGCCCGAGGACGGCGCGCGCGACCTGGATCATGGTCGCCAGAGCGCGCGCGGCGGCGAGCGCCAGTGGAGCGGCCCCGCGCACCGCGGCCAGGGTCTCGATGCCCTCCCGTCGATCGAGCGCGGCGCGGTCGGCGGCGGCGGCGAGCGCCACCGAGCCGCCCGCGACCCAGGCGACGATACGCGTGGCCTGCACCACCAGCCCGCCGAAGCTGGCGTCCGCGCCGTCGCCGGCGCGCAGCACGATGGCCATCACCGCGAAGACGAGCGTCGTGCTCCACGCCGAGACCAGCCCCATGCGCGCGATGCGGCTGCGCGCCAGCCGCGCGCGACAGAGCTCGACCAGGGGCGCGTCGAGCCCGAGCGTCCGCGGTCGCGGCGTGCGGCCGACCGCGGCGGGCGGGGCGCCGTGCGCGAGCGCGGAATCGGCCGTCATCCGCCGCCATTCAAGGCAGGAAGCCCTGCCTGGTCAAGGGCGCCGCTCAGAATCGGCCGGTGACCAGGACGCCCTGCTGGGCGGGCGAGAGCAGCGGCGCCACGCGAACGCCACGTTCCGGGCGCGCCGCAGCCTCCGAGCTGGCCGGGTGGTTGAAGCCGAGCTGCCAGATCAAGCCGCCAGTGACCGCGGCCGCCCCGACGCCAGCGACGATGATGCCGGCGGTGACCATGCTGCGCCCGGTGTTGCCGGAGTCGGCGACGGGGGTGGGGCAGGACTTGCGACCGGTGCACTGTTCCTCGGCGTCGGACACCTTGCCGTTGCCGATGATCGCCACCACCACGCCGGCGCCGAGCGCCGCCACCCCGACGCCGGTGACGATCCACGGAGCCACACCGTACGGTCGCGCGCCGGAAGGCGGCGGCAAGGTATCGGGCCCGGTGCTGGTCGGCGCCGGGGCGGTGGTCGGGGCGGTGGTCACGGCGGGCGTCACCGGCGCCACGGGCTCGCTCTTCAGCGACGCCTTGAGGTTCTGCACCTTGGCGCTGATGGTCCCCACGTCGGGGGCGTCCTTGGGCACGCGCGCGAGGTAGGTCTCGAGCATGGCCACCGCCGCCGCCGTGTCGCCCTTCTTCTCGTAGGCGTTGGCCATGTTCAGGAAGACGGCCGGCTTGCTGCAGTCGAAGCTGTAGGCGTCGCGCCAGAGCTGGACCGCCTTGTCGTACTCGCCGCGCTCGTAGTAGGCCTTGGCGGCGCGGTGCGAGCCGGCGGCGCCCTCGACGTCGGCCGGGCTGGGCTCCTTGCTGCACGGCGGGAACGCGGGCGGCGCGTCCGCCCAGGCCAGCGTCGAGCCCACGATCAGCGGTGCAGAAGCGACGGCGACGGCTGCGACACCACGAACCAAGCCCCAGACACGCATGCAAGATCCTCCTGGTCCGTGCGCGCCCCCCGGGCGACGCACGGATTTCCTATCGCAGCGGCGGCGATCGGGGGCTCAGCATACTTGGCCGCCCCCGGCGTCGCGAAGAAATAGGCGGGACGCGCGCGGTCGCGCCCGGATCATGCTCGCCAGCCCGGAGCACGGCAGCGGCGGGGGCCTCCGGGGAGCCCGTGGTACGCTCCGCCCCGTGATACTCCCGGAAAAGAAGCAGATCCTGGTCGTCGACGACGAGGCCAACCTGCGGAAGGTGCTCAGCGCGCAGCTCACCCGCGACGGCTACGAGGTGCACGTCGCCGAGGACGGCGAGGCCGGGCTGGCGTTCCTCAAGGAGCACCACATCGACCTGGTGATCACCGACCTGCGCATGCCCAAGGTCGACGGGATGGATCTGTTGCGCGCGGCGCTGCGCGACGACCCGCAGCGCCCGGTGGTCATGCTCACCGCGCACGGCACCGTGGACAACGCGGTGGAGGCGCTCAAGACCGGCGCCTTCGACTACATGACCAAGCCCTTCGACCAGAACGAGGTGCGGGTCATCGTCAAGAAGGCGCTGCGGACGCGCGACCTGGCCAGCGCCGACGCCACCCGCGGCGAGGTCCCGACCACGGTCAAGGAGGCGGCGGCACGCTTCGGGATCATCGGCGAGGGTCAACCGATCAAGGACATCTACGCCATCCTCGATCGAGTGGCCGACACGCCGACCACGGTGCTGGTCACCGGCGAGAGCGGCACCGGCAAGGAGCTGGTCGCCCGTGCCCTGCACGAGAACTCCAGCCGCCACGACCGGCCCTTCATCAAGGTCAACTGCGCGGCCATCCCCAAGGACCTGATGGAGAGCGAGCTCTTCGGCTACGAGCGCGGCGCCTTCACCGGCGCGGTGACCAGCAAGCCGGGCCGCTTCGAGCTGGCCAGCGGCGGCACCCTGTTCCTCGACGAGATCGGCGAGATCCCCAACGAGATGCAGGTCAAGCTGCTGCGCGTACTGCAGGAGAGCGAGTTCGAGCGCGTCGGTGGGATCAAGACCATCCACGTGGACGTGCGCCTCATCGCCGCCACCAACCGCGACCTGAAGCGCGAGATCGCCGGCGGCGCCTTCCGGGAGGACCTCTTCTACCGCCTCAACGTGGTGAGCATCGCTCTGCCCGCGCTGCGCGAGCGCAAGAGCGACATCGCCCTCTTGGTCGCGTATTTCGTCGCCAAGTTCAACGCCAAGCTGCGCAAGGCGGTGGAGGGCGTGGAGCCCGAGGCCATGGATCGCCTCACCAGCTACGGCTGGCCGGGCAACATCCGCGAGCTGGAGAACGTCATCGAGCGCGCCGTCCTCTTCGCCGACGGGCAGCGCATTCGCCAGGAGGACCTGACCGAGGAGCTGCGTGGCACCACCGGCGGGGAGACGCGCGGCACGCCGGTGCCGGCGGTGGCCGGCGAGGATCGGCGCCAGTCCGGCCTCGAGCGCGGGCGGCGGGGCGGCCGGCACCGACGGCCTCAAGGAGCAGGTCAAGGCGGCGATGAGCCGCCTCGAGCGCGAGCTCATCGTGCGCGCGCTACATCAGACGCAGGGCAACGTCACCCACGCCGCGCGCCTCCTCAAGATCTCTCGCAAGGGCCTGCAGCTCAAGATGAAGGAGCTGAACCTGCGCGAGCGGGAAGCGGACTGAGAGCATGGCCCGCGCGCGGAGAGGCGCCTCGGGATGGTGGGAGAGGGCCCTGCTTCCGGGGGCGCCGGCCTGCGCGCTCCTCGCGCTCCCCGTGCTCGGTTGCGCGCGCGGCGACGCGACGCCGGACCCCGCGGCCGACGCCGCCAGCGATGCCGGGCCGCGCCTCGAGGTGGCCGAACCCGCACCGCCGCCGCGCCCGGGCATGGTGTGGATCCCTCCCGGCGTGCTCATCGCCGGCACGCCACCCGACAGGCTGCCGCGCGTGGCCGACGAGGAGATGGCCGGCGAGCAGGTGGTGATGCGCGGCTTCTACATCGACACCTACCCCTGGCCGAACGAGTCTGGATCCATCCCCACCACCAACGTGGGCCAGGACGAGGCGCGCCTGCAGTGCGAGTCGCTGGGCAAGCGGCTGTGCACCGAGCTGGAGTGGGAGCGGGCCTGCAAGGGGCCGAGCAACAGCAGCTACGAGTACGGCGACGTCTACAAGGCGACGGTCTGCAACACGGGCACCGGCCGCGCGCTGGTGCCCAACGGCCTGAGCGCTGGCTGCCTGAGCGGCTTCGGTGTCCATGACATGCACGGCGGCGTGTGGAACTGGACGGCCAGCCGCTGGCGGCGCGAAGGCGCCAAGCCCGACCTGTGGACGCTCCGGGGGGGCAACGGCCCTGCCGGGGAGCGCGTCGGTCGCTGCGCCAACGGACGCGCGCTCAAGGCGGAGACGCGCCGCGAGGACATCGGCTTCCGCTGCTGCGCCGGAGAGCAGAACAGCTTCGAGGTGGTGCTCTCGGTGACGCGCGGCGAGCCGCTGGTGTGGCAGCCGCCCGACGACCGTGTGGCGCCGCAGCTGGAGAAGCTGGTCCCGGAGGAGGTGGCGGCGCTGAGCCGCGGGCGGCGCCCCGAGGACCAGTTCGAGGTCGAGCGGATGTGGAAGTGGCACCCGACGGGGAACGAGGAGCTGATCATCGGCGGCGGCTGCGCGCACCCGCCGGGCCACGCCTCGTGTGGTGTGGTCGTCGCGCGCATGCGCCTGGACACGGCCACGCTGCTGGCCTTCGTCTCCACCGACTGGTGGCAGCCGACGCTGGGAGAGACCGAAACCGGGCGCGAGCTGTTCCTCCACGGCGGCGACGAGCTGGGCGCCTTCCGCAAGAAGGTCTCCTACGAGTGGGGTCGCATCGCCTCCGCCGACAAGGAGCGCAAGCGCAAGCGCAAGGGCAAGCGCGAGCCGACCTTCGACTGACGGGCCGACTGGTTGCCGCGCGCCACGCTACGTGTGAAGCCTGGCCCATGCCCCTGCCCGTCCTCGCCTTCGCCGGAGCGCTCCGGAAGGACTCGCTGAACCGCAAGCTCTGCGCCGTGGCCGTGGAGCGGCTGCGCGCGCTCGGCGCCGAGGTCGACTGGCTCGACCTGCGCGAGGTCGACATGCCGCTCTACGACGGCGATCTGGAGCAGGACAAGGGGCTGCCAGCCGGCGCGCTCGCCTTCCGCAAGCGCATCGACGCGGCGTCGGCGCTGCTCATCGTCTCTCCCGAGTACAACTCCAGCATCCCTGGGCCGCTCAAGAACGCCATCGACTGGGCCTCGCGGCCACCGGGGCAGTGCTTCAAGGGCAAGCTGGTGACGCTGATGGCCGCCTCGCCCGGTCCCTACGGCGGGGTGCGCATGATCTTCGACCTGCGCAAGGTGCTGAGCGTGCTCGGCGCGGTGGTCGCGCCGACGCAGGTCAACCTGATGCGCGCGGACAAGGCCTTCGACGAGCAAGGCAAGCTGGTCGAACCGCACGGCTCCAAGGCGGTGGACGCCGCCCTGGCGCAGCTCGTCGAGCTCGGCGGCAAGCTGTTCGCCTGAGGGCGAGACGGCGAGGACGAAGAGCGCGCCACATGTCGTCGATGGCGCGTCGGACAGGACTGACGGCCGCCGATCCTTTCGCCGAGCTGGCGTTTGCCGCCCTGGCGCACCTGCCGCCGCCGCGCGCGCAGCCGGG
>JBBJMR010000405.1:0-6450 GCA_037720395.1 Polyangiaceae bacterium | reverse complement strand
CGCGCAGCGCCGAGGCCATCGATACCGGTGTGAAGGCGGGGCTGTCGGTGGCGTACGTGACCGAGGACACGACGCGGTCGCGGCCCGAGGTGCTGGCCACGCTCTTCAAGATGGCCATCGACCACGGGGCGTCCCGACTCTGCCTGTGCGACACCGTGGGGCACGCCACGCCGGACGGGGTGCGCAATCTGATCGGCTTCACGCGCAGCATCGTCGCCGGCGCGGGCGCGCAGGTGGGCATCGACTGGCACGGGCACAACGATCGCGGGCTGGCGCTGGAGAACGCGCTCTGGGCGCTGGAGTTCGGCGCGGACCGGGTGCACGGGACGGCGCTCGGGATCGGGGAGCGCGTCGGCAACGCGCAGATGGAGCTCATCCTGCTCAACCTGAAGCTGCTCGGGTTGCTGGAGCAGCAGGACCTGACGCACCTGCTGGAGTACTGCAACACGGCGGCGACGGCGGTCGGGTGGAACGTGGCCATCAATTATCCGCTCGTCGGGCGGGATGCTTTCCGGACTGCGACCGGGGTGCACGCGGCGGCGATCATCAAGGCGGAGTCGAAGGGCGACGCCTGGCTGGCGGACCGGATCTATTCGGGGGTGCCGGCGGGGATGTTCGGAAGGAAGCAGGAGATCTGCGTCGGGTACATGTCGGGGATGTCGAACGTGAACTACTGGCTGCGGCAGCGGCGCATCGAGCCGAGCAAGGAGCTCGTCGATGCCATCCTCGCCAAGGCGAAGTCGACGGATCACATCCTGAGCGACGAGGAGATCCAGTCGGTGGTGAGCGACGTTCGGGGGGGCGCTCCGCCTTCCGAGGGCGGTAGGTAGCTTTCCGCCCGGCGGGCCCCGGATGGGGGGCCTGCGCGCGGAGGGGGCCGGGGCCCTCGGCAATTTGCGCCGGTGCGCCTTCGGCGCACGACGCGAATGCGTTTCCCAACCCCTCCGTGCTCGGCCCCCATCCGGGGCCCGCCGGGCTGCGTGGGGGCCCTCGGTAGGCTCCGCTTGGGCCGGTGGGTAGCGTGTTGCGTGTGGGGCCCTCGGTAGGCTCCGCTTGGGCCGGTGGGTAGCGTGTTGCGTGTGGGGCCCTCGGTAGGCTCCGCTTGGGCCGGTGGGTAGCGTGTTGGCGGGGGGCAGCGGGTGGGCGGGGGCGGGGGTTGTGGGGGGCGGGGGTCGGTAGCCGGGGGGCGGGGTTGTGGGCGGACGCGGGCCTTGGCGGGGCGGGGGTCGGTAGCCGGGGGGCGGGGGCGCATTAGGACGGGGGGAAGACGCGCGGGGTGCGCGTGGTTGGGGACGACGGGAAGAGACGGACGGATGATCTCGGGGCGCTCGCCGGTGAAGCTCTGGCGAGCGGCGCGGGCCTGGTTCGTGCGGACGTGGGTCGAGGTGCCTCGCGAGGTGCGCGTCGACCGGGCGGTGGCGGGGGTGGCCGCGCTGGTGTGCTTCCTGTTCGCGATGTCGCTGCGCGATGTGCGCGTGGCGGGGGTGACGTCGCCGATGCTCGTCGCGCCGCCGGTGCCGGCGTCGATGGTGCGCGACGCGGAGCTGACCGTGGAGGTCGTCGATGAGAACGACCAGCCGGTGCCGAACGCGAGCGTGCGTGCGTTCTCGTTGGTGGTCGAGCCGGGAGCGGGCGCGGGTGCGGCAGCGGCAGCCGCAGGGGGGGCGGCAGCGGGGGCGGGGAAGGCGGGGTCGAAGACTTATTTTGCGGGGGAGGTGACGACGGACGGGGCGGGGCGGGCTCTGTTTGGCGGGCTGCCTCGGGGGGAGACCTGGGTGCTCGCTTATGGGGCGGGGAAGGCTCGGGCTTCCACGCGGGCGGTGCTGGACGCGGGGCCCCGGACGGTGCGGTTGGTGCTTCGGCCGGCGGTCGGGCTCGATGTGGTGGTGGTGGACGAGGGAGATCGGGCCATCGTCGATGCCGAGCTGGCGGTGCAGAGCGGCGACCCGTTGCCGCACATGGCGCGGACGGATGGGGGTGGGGCGGCGCGGTTCGAGCGGCTCGGACCGGGGCCGTGGGTGGTGCGGGCGCGGGCGCGTGGATACGAGGAGGTGACGCGCAATGGCGTGTTGCCGGGGACGGCGCCGCTGCGTATCCGGATGGAGAAGCTGGGCGCGCTCGAGGTGAGCGTGCTCGATGCCGAGGGGCAGGCGGCGGGGGGAGCGACGGTGCTCGCGGCCGGCACCGCGCTCTGGCCGGCGCGGTCGGCGCAGACGGACGTGACCGGGACGGTGCGCATCAGCGGGCTGCGCGGGGGCGTCTACGATCTCAAGGCGCGGGCCGGGGACCTGGTGAGCGTCACCGAGGTGGGGGTGGCGCTGAAGCGCGGCGAGGTGAAGGCGGTGACCCTGCGCCTGGTGCAGGGACGCAGCGTGGTGGTCACGGTCACCGATGGGGAGCGCGCCGCCGACGGGCCGGATCCGCCGGTGGTGCCGGGCGCGAGCGTGGCGCTGGTGGAGGAAGGGCTGTCCTCGTTCCCGCTGTACGGAAGGACGAACGACAAGGGCGTGGTGGTGCTGGGGCCGGTGGCCCCGGTGGGCGCGGCGGTCTCGGCGCGCGCGCCGGGGTTCGTGCCGCGCAGCGCGGTTCCGGTCGGGCCCGAGGTGACCGAGGTGAGCATCGGCCTGCTCCGCGGGGGCGCGCTGGTCGGCGAGGTGGTCGACGATCGCGACTACCCGGTGGCCGGCGCGACCATCGAGGTGGTGGGCACCGACGGCGACGGCATGCCCATCGTGGAGAGCAGCGCCCGCGACGACTTCCGCGACGACCATTTCGAATTCGTCGCCGCCGGGCCACGCCCGCTCATCCCGTCCGGCGAGCTCGGGGTCATGCCCGGGCCGGTGCCCGACCTTCCGCGCGATGGGTTCCTGCCCTCGTCGCCGGCAGACATCGGGGAGCCCTGGGTGACGCGCGCCGACGGGACGTTCACCGCATCGCCGGTGCCGCCGGGGCGGGTGCACGCCATCGTGCGGCACCCCGGATACGTGGAGGGCGAGAGCGAGACGGTGACCATCGCGCCCGGTGCCACGGTCAAGGTGCGCATCGTCCTGCGCGAGGGCGGCGCGCTCGAGGGGCGCGTGCTCGAGGAGACGCGCAGCCCGGTGGCCGGCGCGCGGGTGGAGATCGCCGCCACCCAGGGATCGCTGGAGCGCGCCACCTACGCCGCCGATGACGGCACCTTCGCCTTCGCCGCCGTGCCGCGCGAGGTGCTGGTCAGCGTGGCGCGCCCCGAGTCGCCGACCGAGGTCGTCACCCGCATGGTGGTTGCGGTGCCCGAGCGCGGGCGCAAGGAGATCGAGATCGTCCTGCCCAGGCTGCGCGAGACGGTGAAGATCCACGTCGCCGACAACCGGCGCTACCCGCTGCCGCGCGTGGAGATCCGCACCCTCTCGCTGGACGTCGCCGTGCCGCTGCGGCGCACCTTGTTCACGGACGACGACGGCGACGCAGAGCTGCCCGACGCGGTGGGGCTGCCGCTGCGCTTCACCCTGGTGGTGCCGGGAAAGGCGCCGCGCGTGGAGCAGGTCGAGTCGGCGCCGCGCGAGCTGTCGTTCACGCTCGAGGAGGCGGTGAGCGCCAGGGGGACGGTCACCGCGCGCGACGGGCGCGACCGGCTGGAGGGCGCCGAGGTGACCCTCTACACGACGGGCGGCGTGCGCCGCACACGCACCGATACCGAGGGCGCCTTCACCTTCCGCGACCTCGCGCCCGGGCGCGTGCGCCTGGCGGCCGCGCTCGACGGCCACGCCCCCGCCGAGCGCGTGCTGCGCATCGAGGCCGAGCCGGGGCGCGAGGCCGACCTCGGCAACATCGATCTCGCCGAGGCCGGCGAGGTGCTGGGCATGGTCGTCGGGCCCGACGACCAGCCGGTCGCCGGCGCGCGCGTGGCCGTGGACGCCGTGCCCACCTTCCTGCCCGTCGGTCCCCTGCCGCGCGGCATCGTGGCCACCGATCGCAGCGGCGGCTTCACGCTCGGCGGCGTGCCCGAGGGCGAGGTCACCCTCGAGGCGTACATCGCGGACCTGGGACGAGGCTGGATCGAGGGCGTTCCGGTGCGCGCCGGGCGCTCCACCTCGCGCGTGAAGATCACCCTGCCGGCGGCGGCGCCACCGCCGAGCCCACCGCCGCCGGCAGCGTGGCCGTCACCCTCGGCGAGCGCTCCGACGGCCGCCCCGGCAAGGTCGTGGTGGTGGTCATGGTGCCGCCGCAGAGCGAGGCCGAGCTGGCCGGCATCGAGCCGGGCGACGAGCTGCTCCGCATCGACGGGCGCGAGGTGCGCTCCATCGAGCAGGCTCGCAAGCGCCTGAGCGGCCCGCTCGCCGAGGACATCGTGCTCTCGCTGGCGCGCGACGGCGGCGGCGATCGGGGCGGCCGCGCCGAGTGGCTGGCGCGCGTGCGCCGCGAACGCGTGCGCCGCTGAGCCCGCGGCGCCGGGCGCACCGGGCCATCCGCCACGCGAACGTCCAGGGCGCGCCCTGAATCCCGCGCACCCCCGGTGCTACTGTATGAGCCATGAGCTTCGCGCGCGGCCAGGGCCGCTTCCTCCGCGCCCTGGCGCTCTCCTCCGCCGCCGTGGGCGTGCTGGCGCTGGCCATCGGTTCCGGCGCCTGCAATGGCGACCCCGAGACCGACGGCGCCAGCACCACCGCCAGTGACGCCGGCGCCGACGTCTACATCGTGCAGGATGGCGGCGGCGAGCCGGCCACGCCGCCCGACGGCGAGGAAGCCTGCCCCGCCGGCGCGTGCAACTACCAATCGAACGAAGGCTGCACCGCCGGCCAGTCGTGCCTGCCGGTCCTGAACGGCGCCGCCGTTCAGCCGGCCTGCGTGCCGGCCGGCGCCGGCCAGAGCGGCGCGACCTGCGCCGAGCACGCCGAGTGCGCCGACGGCTACCTGTGCATCGAGACCCGGTGCCGCAAGCTCTGCTGCGGCGGTGACTGGAGCGCCTGTCCCAGCGCAGACGAACACTGCATCACTACTCTGAGCCTCGGCGACGGCTCCGGAAACGCCATCGACACTGGCGCCATGGTCTGCCAGCCCGTCGACGGCTGCGATCCCCTGACCCCCGCCACCTGCGCGACCAACGGCGAGACCTGCCAGATCATCGACCCCACCGGAGCCTCCACCTGCCTGCCGGACGGCAGCGGTGGCGACGGCGACCCGTGCCCCTGCCAGGGCGGCTTCCTGTGCGCGAACCTCGGCGGCGACGCCAGCGTCTGCCGCCGCCTGTGCAAGTACGTCGAAGGCGGTGGCGAGCCGTTCTGCGACCCCGGCGAGGCGTGCGTGCACTACGCCGACAAGCACCCCGCCGGCGTGGGGGAGTGCGTCCCGTTCGAGTGATGCGCCCGGAGCAGGAGGTCGCGGTCGAGTGTCGGCGTCTCGAGGGTCGTATGCGTCGAGTCCACCACTCGAAATGCGGTCACGCCGCCGCGTGGTGACCAGGGCCGCCAGCATCGCCCTTTGCCGCCTCTCCGATGCGCGGCTGGCGATGCTCCGCGATGACCCGTCGCTGATACCCTCGCTGCACACGGAGATTCTCGATCTCGCCATACCCTTCGCGCTGCACGTCGGCCCGGTGTCGACGAAGCACCTGGAAACGATGGCCACACGCTTTCGCGGCTACGGTCCGGATGCCTGGCCTCGGATCGAGGCCGTGCTCGATGGCCAGCTCGGTGAGCCGCTTCGAGGTGCCGCCCGCGTGCTGCGGCCCGAGGACGTGGCCCTCGTGGCGAAGGCGCTTCGCGTCGTGGCAACGAGCGCGAGGCGGCGGCCGTCGAAGGGTAGGCTCGCGGCGATGGTGCACGGCATCGCCGCGCTGTTCGAAGAAGCGGCGCGAGCGGGCGAGTCCGTCCTGGCCATTGGAACGACCGATCCTCGCGCTGACGAGCGCGCCGCGCGCGGAGTGACCGAGCTCGACGACGTGATCAGTAGAACCGTCCTGCACCGGCGCGATATCGGTTTTCGGCACCCGCGGCCCGAGGAACGCCGGTCGTCCTTCTGGGATCTGAGCGACCGATTCTTCGAGACAGGCAGCGGCGCTGTCCGGCGATCCGTGGTCGGCCAGGTTCGAGATCTCGTCCTGTTATGGGCGGCGCCCGGGGCAGCGCTCCATTCGCGTGAGCTCGCCGCGCTCATGCTGGCGCACGTCGCGCGAGCGATAGGCCGTGGCGGGCCGGCGGCCGCCGACGCCGCGGCACGGCTGCGCGAGTCGCTGGCGGAGCTCGAGTCGGTGTATGCCGAGATCTTCGCCGAGATGCCGGCGACGGCGAGGGTGGCCATGGCTCTGGTGTGCGCACGTGCCGGGATGGCCCGCGCCACCAATGTGGCAGGGATCTCCGATGCGCAGCTCCGCCGGCTGGTCGAGGATGCTTACGACGGCAACGAGGCACCCTATGCCGCCGCCGTCGCAGCCGTGGAGGACGCGATCCTGCAGCGATAGCGGTCGCACGA
>JBBJMR010000151.1:0-20421 GCA_037720395.1 Polyangiaceae bacterium | reverse complement strand
GCTTCTGCCCCGGCGACCGACGCGGCGGCGGCGGCCTCCGGGCCGTGCCCGGCGGACATGGCCTACGTGGACACCACCTACTGCGAAAAGATGGAGCGGCGCTGCCTGAAGGAGGAGTACGACAAGCCGAACCACCTGACGATCTGTCAGGAATTCGCGGCCGAGCAGCGCTGCACCGGCAAGGAGCGCCGGCAGCGCTTCTGCATCGACCGCTACGAGTACCCGAACGAAAAGGGCGGGCACCCGCCGGTGATGGTCGACTGGTACGACGCGGCCGGCGCCTGCGCCAACGTCGGCAAGCGCCTCTGCTGGGAGAGCGAGTGGGTGGCCGCCTGCGAGGGGCCCGACAAACTGCCCTTCCCCTACGGCAGGAAGCGCGATCCGAAGGCGTGCAACATCGACAACACCTGGGTGAGCCCGAGCCTGGAGGCCGTTTACTCGTCCAAGCCCGAGGTGCAGGACGCCGAGCTGCGGCGCCTGGACAAGAGCAAGCCCAGCGGCGCCATGGAGGGCTGCGTGAGCGGCTTCGGGGTGAACGACCTCACCGGCAACTTCGACGAGTGGGCGCTGGCGGAGAGCGAGGTCGGCGAGTCGAAGTGGGCGCGCCTCAAGGGCGGCGCCTGGGGGCACGTGCGCAATGCCTGCCGGCCGTACACCACCAGCCACCCGCCGGAGTTCACCTACTACTTCATTTCGTTCCGATGCTGCGCCGACGCACGCCCCGCGGACGGCAGCGAGCCGGCCGAGGGGTACTGGAAGCCGCCGCCTCCTCCGAACAAGCCCGACCCGAGCGGCAAGCCGAGCCCGGGCTGGACGCCCAAGCGCTGACCGGGCGCGCTCCGTCAGCGCGGTGCGCCCGCCTCGTCGACGGGCGGCGGCGCCGGGGCGGGGCTGGGAGCGGGATCCGCGGATGGCGCAGCGTCCGCCGTGGGTGCGGGGGCGGCCGGCGTCGTCCCGCGCAGGCGGTGACGGAGCGCGGCGACGACCGGAGTGAGCGCCAGCGCGGCGGCGATCCGTAGTGGCTGGGTGAGCTTGGTGGCCAACCAGGCCGCGCCCAGCGTACCTGCGGCACCCGCCGTGCCGTCGACCTGCACGCCGAAGCGGATGGCGAGGGCGAAGCCGGCCAGCACGACCACGAAGATCACCAGGTAGATGACGATGGCCAGCTGGCCGTACTCGGCGAACAGCGCCTTGAGGCGCTCGGACAGCGGGGGTTTCTTGGCGGCCATCGGCCCGGGAGCCTAGCCCCTGGCGCGGGTCGCTGCATCCAGGTGTCCCCACACCGCCCTGGCCCGGCCGCCAGCGTGGGCTTGAAGCGCCGGTGGGAGCCCGCCCTGCCGTCTACCGCGCCCAGAGCTCCAGCGTCTCCAGGAGGCGCTCGAGGTTGATCGGCTTGCGGAGGTAGACGATGACGTGCGTGTCGTGCCGGCGCTGGTGGATCTCCAGGTTGCCGGAGAGGACGACCACCGGGACCAGGGGCAAGGAAGGCGCGGTCGTGTAGGCCTCGAGGAACGACCCTCCGTCCATGACGGGCATCATCAGGTCGAGCAGGATGAGGCTCGGCGGGTCATCGCGACGCAAGGCCAGGATCTGCAGGGCACGGTGGCCATTCTCGGCGAGGGTGACGCGGTAGCCCTCGTCGCGCAGGACCTCGACCAGTGCGCGCCGGATGCCGGCGTCGTCGTCGACGACCAGGATCTCCTTGGCGTCGGGTGCGGCGGTCTCGGACAAGTCGCCACACGTGGGGCGGGTTGGCGGGTCGGGTTGGCTCACGTGCGGTTGCGTCATCGTCGTGCCGCTGCACCAATGACCGTCCACCGGCGGCTCAAGCGAATTGCGCTCCTCGAATGGCTACGATGAACGAACCCACGTCGGGGAATCGCTCGTTCGGAACTTTCGCGAGCGCACGCGCCATGATGGCGTCGAGGGCGGGTGGGCACGGAGCCAACCTGCTCGGCGCCGGCGCCGGCTCCCCCAGCAGCCGCGCGTACACCTTGGCCAGGTTGACGTCGTGGAAGGGTGGCGCGCCGGTGACCATCTCGAACAGCACCGCCGCCAGTCCGTAGACGTCGGCGCGCACGTCGACCGGCTCCCCGCGCGCCTGCTCGGGCGGCATGTACAGAGGGGTCCCGGCGGCGGCCCCGGTGACGGTGACCCGGGAAGCGGCGGCGTCCAGCGGCTTGGCGAGGCCGAAATCGAGGAGCACGGTGCGCTCTGCCCCCGCGCCCCCACGGGCGAAGAAGACGTTCGAGGGCTTGAGGTCGCGGTGCAGGAAGCCGGCGGCGTGCGCGGCGGACAGCGCAGAGCCGACGTCCGAGGTCACCGCCACCGCCGCCGGCCAGGGCAGCGTCCCGACGCGCTCCAGGCGCTGCTCGAGCGTCTCGCCGTGGAGCAGCTCCATGACCAGGAAGGTCACCCCGTCGGCGGTGGTATCGAAGTCGTGCACCGCGGCGATGCCCGGGTGACCGATGGCCCCGGCGGCGCGGGCCTCGCGCTCGAAGCGGCGCCGCGCCTCGGGTGAGGTGCGACGGTCGAGGTGCAGCACCTTGAGCGCGCATGCGCCGCCGGTGCGGATGTGCTCGGCGGCGTACACGGCGCCCATCCCGCCGGCGGCGACGAAGGCAGTGACCCGGTAGCTGCCGAGCGTCCGTCCGACCAGCCCCTCGCCGCCACCGGCGGGCGCCGCCGGTGGGGGCGCGCCGAACGGCCCGCGGACGCACCGGCGTACGCCGCCGGCCCGGTCCTCCAGGGCCCATGGGTGACGGCGGCCTCCGGCAGCGCCCACGGCTGCGCCGCCGCCGCCAGGGGCGCGGCCGGCAGGGTGGCCGCCAGCATCGGTGCCGGCGGGGGCGGGCGCATCGCCGGCGCGGGCGGCGGGACAGGGGATAGCCGCCGTGCGCGCCGTCGACGAGCGCGCCCAGCTCCACCGCGTCGATGAGCAGCGCGTCGACCTGCGCCGCACTCAGCCGCAGCGCACCGGCGAGGTGGGGGCGCAGCAGCGGCACGCCGGCCCAGGCCGCCGCGGCCAGGCGGCGCAGTCGACGCAGTCGCGTGAACGCCCGCAGCGCGCGCCAGAGCATGTACGCGCCGGCAGCCGTCGGCCCGATGCCGATGACCAGGGAGCCGACGATCTCCAGCCCGAGGTCCTTGCGGATGTCCGGGGTACCCGCCCAGTGGGCGATGAAGACGAACGTCCAGAAGGCGCCCCACAGGGCGGCCAGCGAGCCGATGACCCCGAAGACGATGCTCCGCCACGACAGGCTGCGCTGCGCGGCGCCGTAGCCGTCGACCTGGAGCTGCACGGCGGCATCTTAGGCCGCGAGCGGAACCGGCGGCCACCGCAGGCATCGGGGGCCGCGCGGCCGCGCCGCCCCGACGTCGAGGCGCCTACCGCCAGCGGATCGAATACTGCGCTTCCGTCGGCTCGGCGTGGACCAGCGCCGATTCGACGTCCTTGCCGCCGGCGAACTCCACCGCCGCCTGCCAGGCCCGGGCGAAGGCGCGCAGCGATTGTTCGGGGTGCAGGTGACGCGGGTGCGCGAGGCGGAGCTCCACGTGCTTCGGCCCGCGGGTGCTGGCGGTCAGGGTCGAGCCCTTGCGGAAGGCCGCCCACCGCGCGCCCAGGCCTCGGATCAGGCGCTCGGGGGAGACGACCAGGAAGAGGATCTTGTACGCGGGCCGCGTGAAGAGGCGGCGATTGCGATCGTAGACCCAGTCCAGGTACGCGCTCATGCCGCCCGCGCCATAGTGCTCGTCGTAGATGGCCAGCATGGAGGCGTTGAACTGCACCTCCGGCACCCAGCCGGTGAGGAGCGGCGGGTTCGTCGCCAGTGCCTCGAGCTCCGGGCCGAGAGAGCCCGGCGGCGGCTGCAATGGCCGCTGCGAGAGCGCGTCCGCGAGGACGCCGCCCTTGGCGGTGGCCTGCGGGTGGGCCCCGACGCCGCCCACGGTCTCCAGGTACTGGTGGACCGAGGGGTATCGAACGCGATCGACGCTCAACTGCGACCCTCCGCAGCGGCACCGGGGGGGGGTAATCCGGGCAGGAGGCCATCCTACAGCGCCGCCTCCCGGTCGGTGCGCCTGCCGAAGTCCAGCAGCTCGACGGTCGACGCCGACCCGTGGCCCGTGGCTCCAGGCGCTCTGCTACCCGGGTCGCCGCACCGCGCCGGTCATCGCGCGTAGGCGCAGCCGCCCTCGGCCGGTGCGCTCCCGTTCCAGTCGAGCCGTGTGGGATGGGGCTCGCCCTTCGGTCCCGCCGCCGCGCCCGTCTCGCCGAGCTGGATGCCGTTGCCGCTCGGCGTCCAGGTGCCCTTCCAGGCGACGATCCCCGACCAGACGCAGGCGACGCCCTTCGGGCACGGCGAGATGCGGTCCTCCGCGGTGAAGCTGCCGTTCGCCGCCAGCGTGATGGTCCGCACGTACTTGCGCGAACCGCAGGCGCTCGAGCTCCACGTCCCGACCCATCGAGCGCGGTCGCCGCCGGGGCCCGCATCGCCCGCGGAGGAGGTCGGCGGGGCGGTGGGCGCGGAGGTGCCCGTTGCCGGCCCGGTCGCGCTCGGAGCGCCGGTGTGCGCCGGCGACGGCGCGGAAGCTGGATCCGGTGCCGGCGATGGCGTCGTCGCGGTCACGCTCGCGCTCTGGGCCCCCGCGCCGGTGGCGCCGGGGCTGGATGGCGCGTTCTCCGGCGCGGCACATGCCGAGGCGAGTGCGCCGGCGACCAGGATCACCCTGCACCAACCTGCGGGGTACGGCTTCGTGGCAACAACGTGGTCCGCAACCAGACAGCGCATCATCTTCGTCCGTTCCTTTTCTGTTCGCGTCAGAGCTCGCAGCCGGCGTCGCACCAGAAGGCGCCCAGCTCGCTGCAGCGCTGGCTGGCGTCGAGGGCCTGGTCGTAGAGGCGCACGTCGTCCAGGCGCAGCCTTGCCGACCCATCCAGATCGCCGACCTTCGTGTCTCCGAGGAGCATGTCGTCGGCGTCGGCGAAGAGGTCGAAGCCCGTGGTGGAGAGCGTCGTCACGAGCCCGCCATCCAGCCAGACCTCGGTCTCGGCGGCGCTCGAGCTGCGCAGGAAGAGCACTTGATAACATCCGCCGGCGACGAGCGGGAACGGGGAGCAACCGCCGGCGCCGACGGCAGGATGCCCCGCGCCCCAGCACACGGTCACCGTGTCGCCGTAGACGCCTCGATAGAACTCCATCCCGTTGTAGCCGGTGCGGTCACTGAGCACCGGCGCGTTCAGCCCAGTACCTTGCGATTCCTGGAACCAGAGCACCAGGGTCATCGCCGCGACCTCGGAGAAGGGGACGCTGGTACCGGTCAGGTCGACGTACCCGCTGCCGCTGGGCTCACCGCTGCCGCTGGCGCCGGCGCCATGGTCGCCGTCGCCATCGCCGTCGCCGTAGATGTCGTCCAGGTACAGGGGCGTGCGGGAGCCGCAGCCGACACCGCCGAGCAACGAAGCGGCGAGCAGCGCCCGAGCCAGTCGCCGAAGCATGGGCGCATTGTGCCACGTGGCGCGCCTCCGACGTCAGACAGGCGTACCGCTCCGTGCTCCCGCGGACACTCCCTGGCATGCGGGGCAGAAGTAGGTCGACCGCGCGGCCATCCCCTGACGCCGCATCTCGATGCGTGCCCCGCACACCAGGCACGCCTCCCCACGCCGGCCATACACCCAGTTGCGTGGCCCGCGGGCCGACATCGAGGGCGGGCGCGTGGTCATGCGCGGGAACCCGTCGAGGTTCTGCATCATCAGCCGGCGCGCGGTGGCGACGAGCGCGTCCAGGGTGGCGTCGTCGAAGGCCGACACGGGCAGGAACGGGTTCAGGCGCTCGGTGAACAGCGACTCGCTCTTGTAGATGTTGCCGATGCCCGCCAGGGCGCGCTGGATCATGATCGCCTCGCCGAGCGGGGTGGCGTCGCGCTCGCGCAGGCGCCGGCGCGCCTCGGCGGCGTCGAAGTCGTCCTTGAGCAGGTCGGGCCCGAGCCGGGTCACCGCCTCGTGGGGCTCGGCGCGCCCCGGCGCCAGGAATTCCACCACCGGCGCCGAGAAGCAGATGGCCACGAAGTCGTCGGTCTCCAGGACGAGCCGCGCGAAGTGACCCGGCTTGCGCCAGCGCTCCCCGGGTCGATAGATGTGCCACGAGCCGGTCATGCGCATGTGCGAGTGCACCGCGCTGCCGTCGTCGAAGCTCAGCATCATGCTCTTGCCGTGCGCCTCGACCTTGTCGATGCGCTTGCCGGTGAGCTCCGCGCGCGCGAAGCCGGGCAGGGGAGACCGCCAGCCGGTCACCGTCTTGCCGGCGAGCACCGCGTGCAACGAGCGCGCGGCGCGGAAGATGGTGTCGCCTTCGGGCACACCGGTGCCTTAGCACGCGCGCCGCGCCTCGCTGGCAGGCGAGCGCCGCGGGCGGTCGGCCCGGCGCGTCGCGGGGTCAGTGCGTCTCGTAGAACGAGGCGGGCAGGTAGTAGATGGCCTTGTTCTCGGCCACCAGGGTGACGTTGTGCGTGCCGCGCACGAAGGCGCCGCCCTCGATGTTCAGCGCGGTGGCGCTCATGTCCACGTTCCAGGTCGGCGGCGAGGCGATGGCGTGCTTCACGAACGCCGAACCGGTGAGGGCGGTGGCCGGGATGTCGTGCACCCGGACGCGCTGGTCAGCGCGTGCCGGCGGTGCGTCGGAACCAGCCGCGGCTGGTGAGGGCGAAGCCGGCGGCGCCGAGGTGCACGCCGAGCGGCGACCGGTCGGCCGGCTCGCCGTCGATCTCCGAGAGCAGCAGCGCGCGCCGCCGTCCCGAGTCGACGAGGGCCACCAGCGCCCTGGCCAGCTCGGCGGCCACGCGGCTGCGTTCCGGGTCGGTCTCGGGGAGGAAGGTGGTCATGGCGCGGCCGGCGCGGTTCAGCCACGCGGCCAGGGCGCCGTCGACGACACCACGTGCGCGCCGGCGGCGCGCTGCGGGCGCGGGCCGCTGGGTTTCGGCACTGCCGGCGCGCCGACCGGCAGGTTCGGGGCTCGCGCTGGCCTCGGCGGCGCGCTGGCGATCCAGGGCAGCGCTGCGCCGTAGGGGTTGGCGGGGTCGGTGGCTGCGAGCACCACGGAGAACGGCTGCTCGGGCACGTCGCGCACGCCGCGCAGACGATCGTCGCAACCGGGCAACGCGAACTGCGTCGCACCGAGCCCGGCCACGAAGTAGCCCCGGCGCACCCGGCCCGAATCCTCCATGGCCTTGAGCACGTCGTAGACGGCGCCGAAGCCGCCGCTGATACCCTCGGCGCCGACGGCCTCGCGGGTGAGCACGCCGTGGCGCTCGAGCAGCACACGCGCCAGGGCGGTGCGGCGCCCGTGTCGCTCGCCACGCGAGCGCGGCCGCGGACCAGCAGCGACCAGCGGCCTTCGCTGCCGCCGCGCGGCGACCGGAACGCCGGGCGCATCCCGCGCGCGCGCACCGTCGAGAGGCCGCGCGCGGCGTCGGCGAGCGTGGCGGTGCCGCGCTTCTCGCCACCACCCGAGAGCCAGCTGCGCAGCGGCGCGAAGGTGTCGTTGGTCACCTCGCCGGCCCACACCAGGTCCCAGAGCGCCGCCGAGAGGTCACGGGCGAAGGCGCCGGTCTCGGCGGTGAGGTCGGCGAAGAACAGGGCGCCGCGCTCGCGCAGGAGCTCGCGCACGCGCGCGCACAGCTCCCCCTCGGCGGCGCCGGCGGGCACGCCGGTGGCCGGATCGATGGCCGCGCCGGGCGCCAGCAGCGGAAGCTGATCGGTGAGGTAGAGCGCGATCCGCCCGTCGTTCGGGCCGAGCGGCTCCACGCCGGTCCACACCACCTCGCCGGCGGCGCACAGCTGATCGAGGTCCGCGGGGCGATAGCGCTCGATGCGCGCCGGCAGCACGTCGACCTCGAGCACCGAGGCGGGGATGGGCGCACCCTCGAGCTGCTCGACCACGGTGAGCAGCGCGTCGAGGCCGGCGCGCGGCCGGCGCACGCCTTGCCAGTCCAGCAGCAGGCGCCCCAGGGCCGGCTGCTCCACCGGCTCCACCTCCTGGCGCAGCCTGGCCAGGCTCTGCGCTTGAGCGCGCAGCACCTCGGCGTCGCACCACTCGCGCGCGCGCCTGGGGTGAAGTCGCCCTCCAGCACGCGGCCACGCTCGGCGAGCCGCTCCAGCGCGGCGCGCACCGGCGCGATGTCCAGGCCGAGGCGCGCGCCAGCGCGCTGGCCTGGAACGGGCCGTGGGTGCGGGCGTAGCGCGAGCACAGTCGCCGAGCGGGTCGGCCACCGGCTCCAGCAGCGCTTGCGGCAAGCCGCGCGCGGGGACGATGCCCAGCGCGTCGCGCAGGCGCGCGGCGCCTCGGCGGCGGCGACGCCGCTCGCCCCCGATGGTCACGTCGACCGCGCGGCGCTCGCGCACCAGGGCGTCGATCAGCCGTCGAGCGCGGAGGCCGGCTCGGCGCGCAGCCGGAGCTCGTCGGGCGTCTGATCGCCGAGGCCGATGAGCAGGTCGTGCAGGTTGTCCTCGGAGCGCAGCGGGCGCTTGCCGTCGTAGCGCTGCAGCGTCCGCTCCAGCTCGACCAGGGCGTCGGCGTCGAGCAGCTCGCGTAGCTCCGCCTCGCCGAGGAGCTCGCGCAGCTCGGCGGTGTCCACGGTGAGGGCCTGGGCGCGGCGCTCGGCGAGGGGCGCGTCGCCGTCGTAGATGAAGCTCGCCACCCAGGAGAAGAGCAGCGACGAGGCGAACGGCGATGGCTTCTGGCTGTCGACGGTGAGCACCCGCACCTGCCGCGCGGCGATGCGGCGCAACAGATCGATCAGCGCCGGCAGGTCGAAGACGTCGCGCAGGCACTCGCGGTACGTCTCCAGCAGGATGGGGAAGCTTCCGTAGCGCGAGGCCACCGCGAGCAGGTCGGCAGAGCGCTTGCGCTGCGCCCAGAGCGGCGACCGGTGCCCGGGGAACCTGCGCGGCAGGAGCAGCGCGCGCGCCGCGTTCTCCCGGAAGCGCGCGGCGAAGAGCGATGTCTGACCCAGGCCGCCGACCACCAGGTCCTCCACCTCGTCCGCGGGCGGCAGGAAGAGATCCACGGACGGCATCTCCTCGACCTCGGGGAGGCGGAAGGCGATGCCGTCGTCGGACCAGATGACCTCCAGGTCGCGCCCGGCCGCGCCCCCGCCGGGCATGCCGGCGCGCCACTGGGCGAGGACGGCGTTGGCCCAGGGAGCGTGCACGCGCGCGCCGAACGGCGACAGGATGCAGACCCGGTACGAGCCGAGCTCGTCGACGGTGCGTTCGACGACGATGGTCCGATCGCTGGGCACCTCGCCCGTCGCCTGCGCCTGCTCCTCCAGGTAGGCGAGCAGGTTGTGGGCGGCGCGCTCGTCGAGACCGTGGTCGTCGCGCAGCCGGGTCAGCGCCTGCGCGCGCGGCGCGGCCACCAGCTCGCGCGAGAGCTTGCCGATGGCCTGTCCGAACTCGATGGGGCGCCCGGCGCGGTCGCCGTGCCAGAAGGGCATCTTGCCCGGCTGGCCGGGCGCCGGGGTGACCAGCACCCGGTCGTGGGTGATCTCCTCGATGCGCCACGACGAGGCGCCGAGGAGGAAGACGTCGCCGGTCCGCGACTCGAAGACCATCTCCTCGTCGAGCTCGCCGACGCGTCGGCTGCCCCGGCCCATCGCCCTTTGGGTCTCGGGGCTGCCCGTTGCGGTCTTGGTGTCGCCGACGCCGGCCAGGTAGACGCCGTACAGGCCGCGGTCGGGGATGGTGCCGCCGCTGACGATGGCCAGGGTCTTGGCGCCCTCGCGCCCGCGCACGGTGCCGTTCACACGGTCCCAGGTGAGGCGTGGCTTGAGCTCGGCGAACTCGTCGGACGGGTAGCGGCCGCTGAGCATGTCGAGCACGCCGTCGAAGCTGGCGCGCGGCAGCTCGGCGAAGGGCGCGGCGCGGCGCACCAGGGCGTAGAGGGCGTCGACGTCGATGGGATCACTGCCGGCGATGGCCACCACCTGCTGCGCCAGCACGTCGAGCGGGTTGCGCGGGTAGAGCGTCTCCTCGACGATGCCCTCCTGCATGCGCGCGGTGGCCGCGGCCGCGGCCAGCAGGGCGCAGCCGTACTTGGGGAAGATGACGCCGACGCTGGTGGCGCCGACGTGGTGGCCAGCGCGGCCGATGCGCTGGATGCCGGAGGCCACCGAGGGCGGCGCCTCGATCTGGATCACCAGATCCACCGCGCCCATGTCGATGCCCAGCTCCATCGTCGAGGTGGCGACGATGGCCCGAAGCGTGCCCCGCTTGAGGCGATCCTCGATCTCCGCGCGCCGCTCGCGCGCCACCGAGCCGTGGTGGGCGAGGACCAGCTCTTCCTCCGCCAGCTCGTTGAGCGCCGCCGCCAGGCGCTCGGCGAGGCGCCGGCTGTTGGCGAAGATCATCGTCGAGCGGTGGCTCCTGATGAGCTCCACCAGGCGCGGGTGGATGGAAGGCCAGATGGATCGGCGTGCCGGACCCTGCGCGGCGGGGCCGGAGGGGATCTCCTCCATGGGCTCGCCGAGCTTGGCCATGTCCTCGACCGGAACCTCGACGCGAAGGCTCCAGGCCTTCTTGCTGCCGGCGTCGACGATGGTCACCGGGCGCGCGCGCCAGGGGCCGCTCTCGTCGGGCTCCACGTCGCCGCCCCCGAGCAGGCGCGCCACCTCGCCAAGGGGACGCTGCGTGGCGGACAGGCCGATGCGCTGCGGAGGCCCGAGGCCCTTGGCGCGGGCCATGGCCAGGCGCTCCAGCGACAGGAAGAGGTGGGCGCCGCGCTTGCTGGCGACCATGGAGTGGATCTCGTCGATGATGATCGTCTCCACGGTGGAGAGGACCTCGCGCGCCGACGAGGTGAGCATGAGGTAGAGCGATTCGGGCGTGGTGATGAGGATGTCCGGCGGGCGGCGCAGCATGCGCGCGCGATCGCTCTGCGCCGTGTCGCCGGAGCGGACGCCCACCGTGGGGAGGCGGAAGGGCACGCCGTCGCGCTCGGCGGTGCCGGAGATGCCCACCAGCGGCGCGCGCAGGTTGCGCTCTACATCGACGGCCAGCGCCTTGAGGGGCGAGATGTAGAGGACCCGGCAACCCTCGACGGCCGACGGCTTGGTGGCCAGGCGCGCGCGCGAGCGGGGGGCCGGCGCCACTTCCACGGGCGCAGGCGGTCGCTCGAACATGAGCTTGTCGATGGCGGCGAGGAACGCTGCCAGCGTCTTGCCGGAGCCGGTGGGCGCCAGGAGCAAGGTTGACTCGCCGGCCAGGATCGGCGGCCAGCCGCGCTGCTGCGCCAGCGTGGGCTCGCCGAAGGAGCTCCGGAACCAGGTGCGCACCGGGGCATGGAAGGCCTCGAGCACATCGGCGGGCGCCGGGCGGGCGCTGGCCACCGCCGGCGCTTGCCGGACGGCCGTGGACGAGCGGGCGCGGGCGGGACTCATGGAAGGAGGCTGTCGGTATAAGGCGGCGGCGTTCCCCGGGGTAGGCGCAGCCACGCATATCCTGACACCCCGCTGTCACCGCCCGGGCGCGAATAGCGACGACGCGCTTCCCGCCGCGCCCCGGGGACTCGCGGGCAGCCGCCCGCCATCTCTGCCCGTCGGCCGCCCGTGGCGAACGCCTGCAGGGGCGGGGCGCAGAGCGTGGCCACGGCGTCGAGCAGCTCGTCGAGCTGGACGGGCTTGCGGAAGACGCGAGCGAAGTGCACGGGCAGGACGCCGAGCCGGGAGCCCTCGACGCCGACCATCAGGATCACGGGCACGTCGATGCGGGCGTCGCGCAGCGCGCGGACGAACTGCAGTCCGTTCATGTCGTTCATGGCGAACTCGACCAGGACCACATCCGGGCGAGCGGCGCCTCGCACCTGGTCGAGCGCGCGTAGCGGGTCGGCAAAAGCGTCCACGCCGAACCCATGCGCCCTGAACGCCGTGGTCACGCCCTGCAGGAAATCAGGGTCGTCGTCGACGATCAGCGCCTTCGAAGCGTACATGCGCTGCGATAGAGCAAGGCACGTGCCTCCCCGCCGGTCGACCACGGCGTGCGCATGGGGCGGGAACGCCTCGGGGAGCGACCCGAGACCGTTCGCCTCACCCGGGACACGCTGCCACGGCCTCGCGCAGGCGCCGCACGAGCGGCGATATCGCAGCTGCGCGCAGTTTGTACGCCGCGCGATTGGCCACGAACAGGGAGCTGACGTCGAGCACCGTTTCGAGCACTTCCAGCCCATTGTCACGGAGGGTGGTGCCGGTCTCGACCAGGTCGACCACCAGGTCGGCGAGGCCGACGAGCGGCGCCAGCTCCACGGACCCGTGCACGGTGATGATCTCCGCCTGTACGCCCCGGGCCGCGAAGTGCTCGCCGGCGAGGCGCGGGTACTTGGTGGCCACGCGCGGAACGTGCGGCGCCACGGCGCCCGCCTTTCCAGCGACGACGAGGCGGCATCGCCCGATGCCCAGGTCGACCGGTGTGTACAGATCGTGGCGGCGCTCGAGCAGCGTGTCGCGGCCGCTGATACCCACGTCCGCCGCGCCGTACTCGACGTACGTGGGCACGTCGTCGGGCTTGAGGAAGACGAAGCGCACCGAGCCGTCGGCGGTGGTGCGCACCAGGCGACGATCGTCGGCGGACAGCGGCGCGACGTCGATCCCGGCGCGGGCCAGCAGCGGCGCCAGCGCGGCGAGGATGCGCCCCTTGGGCACGGCCATCGACAGCGGCGCCGCCGCCGGCGCGACGCCGCTCATCCGGCTTCGCCGCGGATGCGCACCGCATCGGCGCCGAGTTGGGAGAGCTTGCTCTCCATGCTCTCGTAGCCGCGATCGAGGTGGTAGACGCGCAGGACGTCGGTCTCGCCCTCGTCGGTGACCAGCCCGGCGATGACCAGCGAGGCGCTGGCGCGCAGATCGGTGGCCATGACCTGGGCGCCGGTGAGGCGCTGGCCGCCGTGCACGTGCGCCGTGTGCCCGTCGACGTCGATGTGGGCGCCCATGCGGCGCAGCTCGGGCACGTGCATGAAGCGGTTCTCGAAGATGGTCTCGGCGATGCGCGAAGTGCCTCGCGCCAGGCACATGAGGACCATCAGCTGCGCCTGCATGTCGGTGGGGAAGCCTGGGTGCGGCGCGGTGGTCACGTCCACCGCGGTCAGCGGGCGACCCTTGTCGCGGCGCACGCGCACCGCGTCGCCCTCGCGCCCGATCTCCACGCCAGCGGCGCGCAGCTTGGCCACCACCGCGTCGAGGGCCTCGAGCGGGACGCCGTCGAGCCACACGTCGCCGCCGGCTGCGGCCGCGGCCACCATGTACGTGCCGGCCTCGATGCGGTCGGAGACGATGGCGTGATCGAAGGGCGCGAGCTCGTCCTTGCCCTCGATGTGGATGACGTCGGTGCCGGCGCCGTCGACGATGGCCCCCATCTTGTTGAGGACGCGGCCCAGCTCCTCGACCTCCGGTTCGCGCGCGCAGTTGACGAGCGTGGTGCGCCCCTTGGCCAGGGCCGCGGCCATCATCAGGTTCTCGGTGCCGGTGACGGTGGGGATGTCGAAGACCACCTCGGCCCCGCGCAGGCGCTTGCACTCGGCGATGACGTAGCCGCGCTCGAGCCGGATGGTCGCGCCCAGCGCCTCCAGGCCCTTGAGGTGCTGGTCCACGGGTCGCGCGCCGATCTGACAGCCGCCGGGGAGGGACACCTTGGCGCGCCCGAAGCGCGCCAGGAGCGGCCCGAGGACCATCACGCTGGCGCGCATCTGCTTGACCAGCTCGTAAGGCGCCTCGGGCCGGACGTCGCTCCCGGCGGCCACCCGCACCTCGGGGACGTCGACCTCCACGCCGCGCCCCAGGAAGCGCAGCAGGGCGGCGGTGGTCTCGATGTCGCGCAGCCCGGGCACGTTGCGGAGCAGGCTGTCCCCGTCGGACAGCAGGGTGGCGCAGAGGATGGGCAGCGCCGCGTTCTTGGCGCCGCTGATGCGGATCCTCCCGCGCAGCTCGCGGCCGCCGCGAATGCGGATGGCGTCCATGCCCGGGAGGCTAGTACACGCCGCGCCCCGGGGCGAAACTCCCGCTCCCGTCCCCCGGGCGTGGATCACGGCCCACCGGCCACGCGTCTGGTCTATCGTACGCGGCGCCCATGCGTGTGCGTTCCTTGGCGGTGCTCGCGTGCTCGACCATCGCGCTGTTTGGCCTCCTGGTGGTGTCTGCCGATGCATCCGCGCAGGTGCCATCGCTCGACCTGCGTGGTTTCCGCGCACCGACCGACGCCGCCTCCGGGCTCTACCTCGAGCCGGCCGCCTCCCCGCAGAGCTACGACTGGAACGTCGGGCTCTGGCTGGGCTACGCGCGCCGCCCGGTGAGGCTCGAGGACGCGGCGGGCGAGACGCAGTTCGTCGTCGTCGGCAATCAGCTGAGCGCCGACCTGACCGCGCAGATCGGCTTCGCCGAGCGGCTGGCGCTGGGCTTCGACATGCCCTCGTGCTGGCGCAGGGCGGCGACGACCCCAACGCCGCCTCGCGCGCCGCCATCGGGGAGACGGCGCTGCCCTCGACGCGCTGGGGGACATCGGCCTGGTGGCCAAGGCCACGCTCATCAAGCCCACCGGCGGGTCCTTCGGCGGCTTCGCCCTGGCCTTGCACGATCGCTTCACCCTGCCCACCGGCGACGAGGCCTCGTTCGTGGGGGAGGGACACGTCACCAACGAGCTGCGTGTCCTCGCCGAGTACAACCTGGTCGCCCTGGCGGCCCATGCGGCGCTGGGCGTGAAGCTGCGCGGCGAGCGGGAGAGCTTCGCCTGCGGTGACGTCCCCGTCGAGGACTGCGAGACGCGCTTCGGGCACGAGGTGCCGTTCGGTCTCGGGGTGGCCTTCCGCCCGCAGGCCTTCGGCCTCGACGACGCCGGCCGCTGGACCTGGTTCCTGGAGACGCACGGCCACCTGCCGCTCTCGCCCGAGGCGCCCTTCACCAGCAGCGCGCTGTCGGCGGTGGAGCTCGGCGCTGGCGCCCGGGTGAAGGCCGGTGACTTCTCCTTCCTGGCCGGCCTCGAGCTGCCGCTCATCGGTGGCATCGGCAGCCCGGCCTTGCGCGGCCTGCTCTCGGTGTCCTGGGCGCCGCGCATGCACGACACCGACAAGGACGGCGTGGCCGACGAGGCCGATCAATGCCCGGAGCTGGCCGAGGACCGCGATCTCTTCGAGGACGACGATGGTTGCCCGGACGGCGACAACGACGACGACGGCGTGCCCGACGGCGACGACCGCTGCCCGACGCAGAAGGAAGACGAAGACGGCGTCCAGGACGACGACGGCTGTCTCGATCCCGACAACGACGGCGACAAGGTGCTCGACGTCGACGACGCCTGCCCGGACGAGGCTGGCCCGTCCTCGCCGAACCCCAAGAACAATGGCTGCCCGATGCGCGACCGCGACGCCGACGGCATCGAGGGCGACAAGGACGGCTGCCCGGAGGCGGCGGAGGACAAGGACGGCTTCCAGGACGAGGACGGCTGCCCCGACCCGGACAACGACGGCGACGGGGTGCTCGACGGCGAGGACGCCTGCCCCACCCTCAAGGGCGCCGACTCGACGAGCCCGCGCGACAAGGGTTGCCCGGATCCGGACCGCGACCGCGACACCTACAACGACGCCGAGGACAAGTGCCCAGACGCGCCGGAGGTCTTCGACGGCCTCGAGGACGCCGACGGCTGCCCCGAGGGCGAGGGTGCCAGGGGCAAGCCGCTGGCGGTGGTGCGCGAGACGAAGGACGGGCCGGTGGTGGAGATGGCGGCGGCGGTGAAGTTCACGGCCGACCACCAGATCGACCCGGCGAAGATGCCGCTGGTGCGCGCGCTGGCGGTGGAGCTGCGCAAGCATCCGGAGTGGACGGTGGCCGTGGGCGTGCGATCGCCGGCCAAGGCTGGCGCGGAGGGCGGCGGCTCGACCTCGCTGCTGCGTGCCCTCGGTGGTCGACTCGCTGCGCCGCTTCACGCGTCGCGACACCATCGCCGAGACGGTCGCCTGGGTGGCGGTGCGTAGTCAGCCGCGCGCGGAGGCGCACGGGGTGGGCTTCCTGGTGCTGGCGCCTGCGCCCGCGGCGGAGGCAGCCCGACGCCACGGCGGCCAAGCCCGGTGACAAGGGCGCGGACAAGGCGTCGGCCGACAAGCCGGCGGACAGGAAGCCCGGCGACAAGCCGTCTGGAGACAAGCCCGGCGACAAGCCGCCGGGCGACAAGCCGCTCCCGGAGAAGAAGCCGGGCGACAAGCCGGCCGAGCCGGCACTGCCCCCGAAGCCCAGCGCCAAGCCGCCGCCGTTCGAGCTGCCGCCGACCAAGCCCTGAGCACGGGGCGCGAGCAGACCGTGCGGCGCGCGCGTGGTAATCGAACGCGGATGGGCCGCTGCGCAGGGCCGGAGGGGGGCGAGCGTGAGCGCGGGTGCTGTCGCGCCCGCGCTCGCCGAGGCCGATCGCGCGCGCGTCGCCGCGGCGCTGGCGCGGCTCATCGCCCGGGCGGAGCAAGAGGTGCCCGAGGCGGGCCTGTTCGAGCCGTCGTGGAGCGCTGCCCGCTCACGCACCCGCGGCACGCCGGCGTGCACGAGGTGGTGCTGCGCATCGGCGCGGGGCAAGGCGATGGCGCGGGGCAGCGCTTCTTCGACGTGCGTGTGCGCACCGCCGAAGCCGGCAGCGAGTCGTCGACCTGGCTGCACTTCGCCGAGCGGGCCGCCCTGCTGTCGCTGCTGCGCGATCCGGAGAGCGGGCTCGCTGCGACGCTGGCGGCCATCGAGGCGGGCGTCGAGTCGCTGGCGCGGCACGAGCTTCGCTGAGCCGGGGCGCGCTACTTCGGCGGGGCGGCCGGGCAGCCCAGGGCCTTGCTGCGCGCGCGGGCGTCGTCGCCGGTCACGGACTTCGGCTTCGCGTTGCCCCAGCGGTGGAGGGCCTTGTCGTAGGCCGCGCAGGCGCCGGGCTTGTCGCC
The DNA here is from genome assembly GCA_037720395.1 of Polyangiaceae bacterium. Lineage (GTDB taxonomy): Bacteria > Myxococcota_A > Polyangia > Polyangiales > Polyangiaceae > JBBJMR01. The sequence goes on along the minus strand of JBBJMR010000151.1, from coordinate 3,481 downwards.
GGTCTGCTCGAGGGCCTGGCCGAGCGCGAGCTGGGCCGTCAATTCCGGCAGTACTTGCTGCCAGAGCCAGCAGCCCCGCAGGACCGGCACGAGGAGCGCAGCCGCCCGGGCGGGGTCGCCGGTGTGCAATGCGGCGATGCCAGCGCCCATCCTGGCAATGGTCGCGCCGAGGGGCGGCTCGAAGACGGAGGGGAGCTTCGCCACTGCTTCCGCGGCATCGCCGGGCCAGTTGAACATCAGATCGCCGTATCCAACCGTCCACACATGCCACTCGGGCGCCCCATTGCGCCGCAGGCGCGCGAGCTCGTCCTGGCGGCGCTGTTCGAACTGTCCGGCCGAGATCAAGCCGCCCTCTCGCATCGCTCGCAACGCCCAGATCGGATATCCCCGGTCGCCCTCGATCCATGTCTCGGACTTCCGGACGTAGCCGGCGGCCACGCGCGCTGCATCGTCGCGACGGCCCGTCTGAAGCGCGGCGTCCATGCGCAACGCTGCAAGCTCCAGGTAGGTCACGGCATCGGCCGATCCCGCCGCGGCCGCCTGACCCTCCTTCGCCAGCGGCTCGACGCGCAGGAAGTCGCCTGAGAGAAGCGCGACGTACGCCCGATCTCGTAGCTCGGCGAACCGCCGCCGGGCGTCGGGAACCATCGTCCACTTGGCCTGCAGGACCTGCTCGATAACCTCCTCCGGTCGGCCGAGCGCTACCAACGCCGCCACGCGCAGGTTGTGCCAGTTCGGCATGATTCCCGAGTTGGCTGCCAGGGCATTGCGGATCGTCGCGTCCATCTCCGCGCACCGTCCTCGATCGCCGAGGAAGTTCGCGCGTTCACCGAGGCAATCCGGAGATCCGGGAGCGACCGCCAGGCAGCGATCGAGCGCCGACAGTGCCTCTTCGTCCCGACCGCTTGCCGCGTGCAAATAGCCAATCGCCTGCCAGCTGTTGGCGAAATCGGGGTCGATCTCGATGGAACGGCGGAAGGCCCCAAGGCTCCTTTCGTCGTCCCAGCCGGCAAGTATGAAGCCGAGGGTGTCGAACAGTTCGGCGTCCGCCGGGAAGCGCTGGGTCAAGCTCTCCAGCCGCCGGCCGGTCTCCATCCGGTCCGGCGGCTGTCGGGCGACGAAGGGCTCCAACGCATCGAGGTAGAGGCGGTCTCGTTCAGAAAGCGTGCCGCGCAGGCTGACGGCGCGCGACCAGGGCTCGCGTGCCGCGCTACGGTCGCCGCCGAAGTACAGAACGTGGATCAGCGCGAGCCGGAGGTGCGCCGCCGCCATCTCCGGATCGAGCTGGACGGCGCGCCTCAGCTGGTCCTCGAAGGCCTGCCCGTTGGCATCGCGAATCGCCCGCGTCGCGGCGGCATAGGCAGTGCGGGCTTCCTCGCTGCGCGACGGTGGGATGGGTAGTTCGGTGACCGCCGTCGGCTTCGGTGCTGCGTCTGGAGCACCGGTCGCGGCACCCGACGCGCTGGCCGTCGACGTGGAGCCCGGCGACTCCTGATCCGTGCCACCTGCGGCCTCGCGGCGCCACACGAGCCAGCCGCCGGCACCGAGCACGGCTAGCGCCAGCCCTGCCGCAACGACACGAGCCGCGCGCCACGTCCGGGAAGCTACCGGCGCACTCATCCGTGCGGCGGCCGGCTCGATGGCCGTCTGCGTATCCGGCGGCGCCGCGGTGGCCAGCTCGGCTGCGAGCGACCGCGCGTCCGCCGGGCGCGCCCCCGGATCCTTGGCCAGGCAGCGCAGCACCACCTGGGACAGCGCCGCGCCCACTTCCGGCCGCGCGCCCACCGGCGGCGCCGGCTCGCGGCTCAGCACCGCGGCCAGCAAGGCGCCGGTGCTCGGCCCCGTGAAGGGACGATGCCCGACGAGCATCTCGTAGAGCATCACACCGACCGAGAAGAGGTCCGAGCGTGCGTCGACGGTACCCGCGGCGATCTGCTCCGGGGACATGTACGCGGGCGTGCCGAGCAGCTGACCATTGCTGGTGAGCAGCGACGTCGTGTCGCCCCCGGTCGGTGCGCTCTCGTCAGTGCGCTTGGCCAGCCCGAAGTCGAGCACCTTGACCATCCCGTCTGCGGCGATCATCACGTTGTCCGGTTTCAGGTCGCGGTGCACGAGCCCGGCCGCGTGCGCCGCGGCGAGCCCGCGCAGCACCTGCAGGACGATCTCCACGGCGTCGCCGACGCCGAGCAGCGCTCCGGCCATGTGCGCGCGCACACTCTCGCCGGTGACGCGCTCCATGGCCACGTAGACGCGCCCTTCCGCCTCGCCGACGTCGTACACCGCGGCGATGTTGGGGTGACTCACCGCCGCCGCCGCGCGCGCCTCACGCAGCAGGCGGCGCCGGCGCTCTTCGTCGCGGGCCACCGCTGCCGGGAGCACCTTGAGGGCCACCCGCCGCCGCAGCTTCACATCCTCGGCGAGATAGACGATGCCCATCCCACCGCGACCGAGCTCGGAGAGGATCTCGAAGTGCGCGAGGCGAGCCCCGGCCTCGAGCCGGTCAGCCGGTGGAGCCTCCACCGCGTCCATGCGCGCCACGCCACGCAGCAGCGCCGCCACCTCGCTGGGCTCGTCGCCCTCCGAGGCGACCGAGGTTGGCTCGTTTGCCGAACCCGAGCCCTCGTCCGCGTCCGCGCTTTCGTCGCCTGCCACGCCCCTACCCGTTCCCGCGCCGGAGCATCTCACGGCACCCTGGGTTCGACCAGCCGCTGGCGACGGGGCGCGCGCGGACGGCTGGGCCGGCTCGCGCTCGCTGGCCGAGCTGCATGCGCTCGCACCCGAGGACCTGCAGGCCGTCGCCCCGCAACCCGCCGGAGCTTCGCTTCGTGCTCTCGACGACCTGGGCGCGCGCCAACGGACCTGCTCGAGCAGCGAACGACGACCCATCTGCCGTCCCGAGGACAGGAAGCCAGCCGTGGGACGCGATCCGCTCGTTTCCAGCCAGTGGGGACAACAACGCCGCGCGCAGGTCGCGCAAGTGAGGCGCGCACATGCCGAAGATGCCGGTCTGCCGCCCCGCCGAAGGGAAGGCCGCCATGGACCGCCATCCGCTCGATCGAGCCAGCGGCGGCAAGCATCGCCGCGCGCAGCGGGTGCGGTCGGCCTGGCTCGCGATCTGCGCGGCAACACGCTCGGTTGCCGGCGTCACGACGCCCGGAGCGCCGCGCGCAAGAGGGCGGCGCTGTCGCTCGGAGTGCCGGCGCGCAGCGCCTCGTCGACCAGGGCGCGCGCGCGCGTCGGCCGGAATCCCATCTGCTCGAGCGCGCCCAGCGCCTGTCGCACCAGGTCGAGGGTCTGCACGCGCACTGGCCCTCCGTACGCGGTGCCGTCCCCGTGCCGGAACACGAACCCGGCGGCCGCGGTGCCGTCGATGCACAGGGCGCCGGCGTGCACGGCGCGATGATGGGCACCACAGAGCACGGCAAGCCGCTCCGGATCGTGGCCGCCGCCCTCGGAGCGCAGGTCGAGGTGGTGCACGTCG
>JBBJMR010000150.1:0-20469 GCA_037720395.1 Polyangiaceae bacterium | reverse complement strand
CGACTGCCGGTCGATGGCCGTCTCGCTGGTCACGCCGGTGGGCGGCGCCGGCGACTCGCACACGGCGGTGAGTGACAGCTCGAGCTCGCGGATGCTGTCGGCGTGCGCATCGAGGCGCTTCTTGTCGTCGGGGGTGAGCTTGGCGCGCCGCGAGCCGAAGTCGCCGATCACCGTGTCGAGCACGCTCTTGCGGCGCCGTGCGTCCTTCGCGGCCTGCTCCTGGTCGGGGCTGATGGTGCCGAACAACGTCTGGAAGGCGCTCTCCGGGCTGTCCATGGGGCTGCGCGGCATGCCGGGCGCGGTGTAGATCATGCGCGTGGCCGGGTGCAGGCCGCCGCAGCCCAGGCCGAACTCCAGCGTGTTGTACGGCGTCTGCGGGAGCTCGCCGGCGATGTGCTGGTCGACCGACACGCCGGTGTTCCAGCCGAAGCACACGCCGTGGTCCTCGCGGCAGAACTCGCTGCTCGAGGTGTCGATGGGCGAGCCGGTCCAGATGAGCGGCATGGTGTAGGTGTGCGGCACGTAGTAGTCGGTGCCCACCTCGAGCTTCACGCCGTCGACGATGACCATGCGCTCGCGAAAAGAGGCGAGCGGCTCCAGGATGGGCGACAGGGTGAAGCCCGTCTCGCCCCCGGTCGGACGCCACTGGTCCCAGACGGTGCCGTGCGGGGTGAACCACAGGAGCAGGCGCATGGGCGCGGTGGCTGCCTTGGCCTGCCGCAGCCAAGGGAACAGCGCGGCCGCACTGCCCACGGCGGCTGCGGCGCCGCCGGCGCGGAGGAACGAACGTCGAGAGGGTCGGCCTGTCGAGGGGCGGAGGCCAGGTCGAGCGGCTGCGCCGCTCGCAAAGTTGACCGAAGCCGGCGAGATGATGCGGCGGCTCATTGGGCCTCCTCCGGCCCGCGCCGGTACCAGTCCGAGATGACGAAGCCGAGGATCATGGCCCGCAGGCCGCCGGGTTTCTGCGCGTCCTCGGCGAGGTGCTCGACCAGGCAGGCCGCCTCCTTCTTGTCCGGGATGCCGCCTCCGTAGCTCGCCCACTGGCGAACCACGCACGAGGCCACGCTGGGGCTGTTGGCCATCACCGTGGCCAGACCGTCGGGGCCATCGACGGTGACCTTCTCGCCGTCGAGCGGGAACTCGCTGGTGTCGTCGATGGGCTTGTCGAACTCGGTGTCGCGGCTGCGGCCGAGCCAGTCGATGCCCTCGAACGCGAAGCCCATGCCGTCCATGGGGCCATGGCAGCTGGCGCAGACCGGGTCGTTGAAGTGCGCCTCCAGGCGCTCGCGCGTCGTCTTGCCCGGGCCAATGTCCGGCAGGGTGACGTTGACGCCGGCAGGCGGCGGCGGCGGCGGCGTGCACAGGAAGTTGGAGAGGATGTTGTAGCCACGGAGCGTGGGCGAGGTGGCCCCGGCGTGGGAGAGCGCGGCCATCACCCCGGGCATGGCCAGGATGCCGGCGCGGCGCGCCGGGTCGAGGGTGGTCTTGTTGCCGGAGGTCTCCAGGATGTCGCCGGCGTAGAGGTCGGCGAGCAGCTCGCTCTTCACCGTCTCGGGTGTGGTGAGCAGGGTGTCGAGGTCGGCGCCCTCCTCGACCAGCATGCGCATCAGCTGCACCGGCTCGGCGCGCAGCGCTGTGAGGGTCTCGGCGCCGAGCGCCTCGAGGTCGGGGCGCGCGTCGGGGTCGTTCAAGCGCTCCAGGCGCAGCCACTGGTCCACGAAGTCGGTGAGGCCGCCCGCGCTGCGCGGGTCGGCGAGCATGGTCTCGGCCGCGGCGCGGATCTGGTCGGCCGTGGCGAGCTCGCCGAGGCGGGCCTTGTCGAGCAGCTCGGCGTCGGGGTTGGAGCCCCAGAGGGTGAGGGCCAGGCGCGAGGCCATGCTGTAGGAGTCGAGGTAGCCGTCCTCGTCGACCACCTCGTCGAGGTAGAGGAGGGTCGGGCTCTGCAGCATCGCCTCCAGCGCCCAGCGCGCGCCCGTCTCGGGGCCGTCCTCGAGCGCCCCGGCGTCGAACGCGGTCTGGTAGCGCGCGCGCTCCTCGTCGACGAGCGGACGGCGGAAGAGACGCTCGGCGACGTCGTCGAGCAGCCAGGTGGTGCAGGCCTCGCCCGCCTCCACGCACGGCGAAAGATCGCTGGCGGCCACGGCGGCCTCGGCGAAGTCGAGGTATCCGCGTGCGGCCACGAAGTCGACCGAGCTGGAGATGTTGCTGCGGAAGGCGAAGAGGCGCTCGTCGGAGACGTCGAGCTCCACCTGCACGCCGAGCACCTCGTCCACGGTGCGCATCACCTGCACGGCGGTGAGGCGGCGCATGGGCACGGGTGCCCCGGGGCTGGCGGTGCTGGTGCAGGATTGCGGGTCGGTGCCCGGGGGTGTGATCACCCCGTCGTCCTCGTTGCCGGCCCCGATGGTCCCGGTGCAACCGGTGAGCGCCGCCAGCAACCACACCAGAGAAGGCATTCGTCGCATGGCCCGATCACCCTACACCAGGGAGGTGGCGCACGACGGCTTCGGCCGCGACCCTGCTGCCGTTTCGGTGGGTGTCGTGAGCACCTCGGCCGCACCGCGCGCGTGCTCGCCGGAAAGTCACATCGTCGGTGGAACGCCGCGGGCACCGCCTCGCGCGGTGCGCTACCGTCGCGGCGTGGAAGCACTCGGCCACTGCACCTTCGCCACCGCCATCGGCCGCTGCGGCATCGCCTGCAGCGCGGCCGGGATCTGCGGCGTGCAGCTCCCGGAGGCGAGCGAGGCCGCGCTCGAGGCGCGCATGCGAGGGCGCTTCGCGGACGTGGCCGAGGCGGCACCGACCGAGGAAGCGCAGGCGGCCATCGATGGCGTGCGTGCGCTGCTCGGCGGCGAGCCGGTGGACCTGTCGTTCGTGCGCCTGGACATGGACGGCGTGCCGCCCCTCCACCGCGACGTCTACCAGCTGGCGCGCGCCATCGCCCCGGGAGACACGCGCACCTACGGCGAGCTGGCGCGCGCGCTCGGCAAGCCAGGGGCCGCGCGCGCCATCGGTCAGGCCATGGGCCGCAACCCCTTCGCGCCGGTGGTCCCCTGTCACCGCGTCGTCGCCGCCAGCGGCGCCGGTGGCTTCTCTGCCCGCGGCGGGGTGGCCACCAAGCTGCGCCTGCTGGACATCGAGCGCCGCGGTGGGCCCGGGCCGTTGCCGCTGTTCGACGCCTCGGCGCGGGCCCGGTAGCACGTACGCAGCCGATCGCGCTCCCGCTGCGACGGGTGCGCCTCGACTGACGCACGGCGCCGGCGATCCGCGCCTTCAGATGTCGGAGGCGCGCTCGATGATCCGGTGCACGAGGCCGTACTCGACGGCCTCGGCCGCGGTCATCCACAGGTTGCGCTCGGTCTCGCGCGCCACCTTGTCGTACGGCTGCCCGGTGGCCTCGGCGAAGATGCGGTTGAGCCGCTCGCGCATGGCCAGGATCTGCGCGGCCTCGATCTCGATGTCCGACGCGTGACCCTGCATGCCGCCGAGGGGCTGGTGGAGCAGGAAGCGCGTGTTGGGGAGGCAGAAGCGATGCTCGCGCTCCGCGCCGCAGAAGAGGAGGGCGGCCGCGCTGGCCACCCAGCCGGAGCCGATCATGCGCACCTCGGGGCGGATGAAGCGCACCACGTCGCGAATGGTGTCCCCGGCCTCCACGTGCCCTCCGGGAGAGTGCACCATGACGCGGATGGGTTCGTCGCCGCGCGCCGCCAGCGCCAGGAGCTGGGCGGAGATGTTCTCGGCCAGCTCGGTGGTCACCTCGCCGAAGACGAGCACGGTGCGCGTCTCGAAGAGGCGCCGCCCGACCTCGGCCGGTGCGCGCGGGGGCTCACGGCGACCCGGATCGTCCTCGGCAGCTCTCATCCGCCCATCGTCCGCCGCCGCGCCGCGCCGGGCCATGCCCGGGGCGCTCGATGGCATGCCCGCCCGTCTCGATGCCGCCCCGGCGCCAGGGCACGACCCCGGCGCGCATTGCCGCTCGTCTCGATCTGCGGCGCCTGTCTGGACGGATGCTCCGAAACGAGGCATTCATCGAGGTCATGGCGGACGGGTCCGAACGAGCGGCTCACCAGGACCGGCCCACGACCTTCGCAGGCACGGCGCCTCGCTTGCAGCTCGCGCCGGCCCCCGCGGCCACTCCGGCCGGCGTCGAGGGCGTGCGGGCTCCGGCCGAGCCGCGGCCGACCGAGCAGGACGCCAGGCCGCCGCTCGACGAACGGGTCGCCCGGGCGCTGGCGCAGATGCAGGCGCGGCCGGCGGAGCGCTGGACCGTGGCCAAGCTCGCCAAGGCGGCCGGTCTGTCGCGCGCCGCCTTCGCTCGGCGCTTCGCGGCGGAGGTCGGCGTGCCGCCGCTGCGATACCTCGCCGACCTGCGCCTGGGGCGCGCCGCGCAGCGCCTGGTCGAGGGCAACGATTCACTCGCCGGCGTCGCTGCCGAGGTGGGCTACGAGTCGGAGTTCGCCTTCAGCCGGGCTTTCAAGCGGCGCTACGGCGAGGCCCCGGGCGTGTGGCGCCGCCACGCGCGCGCCGCCGGCGGCGCGCCGATGGCACCCCGCGCGGCGGCCTGAGCCGGCGCCTGGTCGGCCACGCGCGGCGCGCGCGCCCGCTGGACTATCATGCACGCATGAACGTGCTCCGCCGCGCCGCGATCGCAGCGGCCTTCGTCCTGTGTGCGGGCATCGCCGGATGCCGTTGCGAGTGCGGCGCCGGCAGCGGCGGCACCCCGTCCACGCCCAGCGTGCACAACGTGTCCACCTCGGCCGAGTGCGACGCGGTCTGCAAGCGGATCGAGGCCTGCGGCGCGCGCTGCGACCGCGACGAGCGCTGCAAGATCGAGCGCGGCAAGTGCCCGGCTTCCAAGCGCGCGCTGCTGCAGTGCGAGGCGACGAAAGGCACCTTCACCTGCTTGCCTCCGAGCGGCTTCACCGTGGCGTCCGGCTGCAACGAGGACGAGGCGCTGTGCACGGGCGCCGACGCCGAGACCACCAGGGTGCCCCCCACGCCCTGAGCCGCAGCGCGCACCAGGCGCCGGTCGCGGCGTGACGGGCACACGCCAGCTCCAGCCAGCGATCGCCGCCGCCGCGCAGCGCCGCGATGCGCGCGTCGTGGCGGTGGTCGCCGGTCTGCACGGCCAAGGCGACCACCTCGGTCTCTGCGACCATGGTCGCCGAGCGGCGCTCGTCGTCGAGAGCGGCCATCTCGCCGAGCACCGCGTCGGCCTCGAAATAGCCGACCAGCAGGCCGAGACCACCACGGCGCGCGGTGGGCGCCGGCCGCGCCCCGAGCTTGCGCACCTCCACGCGGCCGGAGACGACCAGGAACATCTCCTGACCTGGCTCCCCCTCGAAGGCCATCACCGACCCGGCCGGGAAGACCAGCTCTCGCGCCACCTCGGCCACCACGCGCAGCGGCGCGTCGGGCAGCTCGCGCCCGATGGCGGTGCGCCGCAGGAAGATCGCGCGCTCGATGAGGTCGAGGAGCACGGGCCCGTCCAGTTACCACACTCGATTCCGGCTGGCCCGGGCCCCGGTTGCCAGCGGATGGCGGGGCGTCTATCTCGCCTTCGATGCGGTGCGCGCGCTGGGCTCACGTCAACCGTGACACCGCGAAGTTCTGCGAGGACTGCGGTCAGCCGCTCGGCGGCGGTCACACCGAGCGCATCGAGCGCATCGAGCGCACCTCGCCGATCCCGCCGGCGCGCGGCGCCTCGGCGCCTCCACGCCGCAGCTCGGCACCGCCGGAATCGGCCTCGCCGCCGAGCGGACCCGCCGACCCGCGTGGGTACACGCCGAGGCACCTCGCCGAGCTGGCGGCGCCGAACAGCGCGAGCTCGGGCGCTCGCGGCGCTGACCGTCGGCGCGGAATAGCGAAATCCGCAGGGCGAATGATGGACGTTCTCCAACGTCGATCGTATTTAATCAACTGGTTATATACGGAGCCGGCAACAGCCATCATGGACTCGCTCAGCACCACCTTCGGCGCCCTCTCCGACCCCACCCGCCGCGCCATCCTCGCCCGACTCGCAGTCGGCGAGGCATCGGTGAGCGAGCTGGCCGCGCCGTTCGAGATCAGCCTTCCCGCCGTCTCCAAGCACCTCAAGGTCCTGGAGAAGGCCGGCCTGGTGGCGCGTTCGCGCGACGGGCAGTGGCGCCCATGTCGCCTGAGCGCCGCACCGCTGCGCGAGGCCGACGCGTGGCTTGCCGACTACCGGCGCTTCTGGACCGAGAGCTTCGACCGCCTCGACGAGTACCTGCACCAGCTGCAGGCCAAGAAAGGAAAGAAGGATGTCCGCAAACGATGACCAAGGGCGAGACGCCGCGGCACGCAGCCTGTCCATCGCCCGCCTGTTCGATGCGCCACGGAGCGTCGTCTACGAGGTGGCCGGAACATCCGGCACCTCTTCTGCAGCACCTGCGCGGTGAAGCCCTTCGGTCGCGGAGAGACGCCGAGCATCGGCGCCTTCGTGGCCGTCAACGTGGGCTGCCTGGAAGCGAGCGACGATGAGCTGGCGGCGGCGCCGGTGACGTTCCAGGACGGCAAGCACGATCGCTCGCATCGGCCCCCGGCAGAGACCGGGCACCTCTGAGACCGAGCTGGCGAGCGCCGCGCCGCGTGCCGGGGCGACCGACGAGCGCCAGGGTGGCCGCGCACACGCCGGTGCCGCCCACCCAGGTGCCGAGCACCAGGGGGTCGCTCCCGCCGATGCGCGTCACCGCCCAGCCGGCCAGGGCGCCGGTGAGCATCTGCAGGCCCCCGATCACCGCGGACGCGGTGCCGGCGATGGCCGGAAGCGGGTCCATGGCCAGCGCCGTGGAGGGAGCCACCGTCAGCCCGACTCCGACGAAGTAGAGGAGCATCGGCGCCACCAGCGCCACCGGGCCGGCGCCGGGCAGGCGCACCGCCACCGTGGTCGCGATTCCGCCGAGCGCGAGGAAGGTCGCGCCGGCGAGGACCACCTGCGAGGCGGCGCGCTCGCGCAGGAGGTGGCGTGCCAGGGTGGCCCCGCTCATCAGGGCCAGGGCGGTGGCGCCGAACCACAGGCCGTACTCCGAGGGCCGAACGCCGAAGCGATCGATGAGCACGAAGGGCGAATCGGCGATGAAGGCGAACTGCCCGGCGAAGGCCAGGCACACCAGCGCCGTCGGGATGCGCGTGCCCGGGGTGCCGAAGAAGACGCGCAGGTTGCGCAGGACGGCCCCGGCCGCGAGCGGCGCGCGGCGCTCCGGCGGAAGCGTCTCGCCGAGCGAGGTGGCCGCCAGCGCCAGGAAGGCCACGCCCAGGGCGGCCAGCACCACGAAGATGGCGTGCCAGCCGAGGTGCGAAAGGACGAAGCCACCGATGATCGGCGCCACCAGCGGCGCCACCGCCAGGGCGCTGGCCATGGTGGCGAGCATGCGCGCCGCGCTGCGCAGGGGCTGCGTGTCGCGCACCATGGCGCGCGCCAGCACCGGCCCGCCCGCAGCGCCGAACCCCTGCACCACCCGCGCGCACAGCAGGGTCGTCATGCCCGGGCTGAGCGCGCACAGGACGCCGCCTGCCGCGAAGACGCCGAGCGCCACCAGCAGCACGCGCCTGCGGCCGAAGGCGTCGGAGAGGTAGCCGAAGAGCAGCTGCCCGGCGGCGAAGCCCGCGAGGAAGAGGCCCAGCGTCAGCTGTCCGACATCGGGGCTCACCCGCATCTCGCGGGCCATGGCCGGCTGCGCCGGCAGGCTCATGTCGATGGAGAGCGCCGTGGTGGCGGTCAGCGCCGCCAGCGAGGCGATCCAGCGGCGCGAGCCGACGACGGTCATCGTCTCTTCGAGTCGCAGGGATGCGCGGCGACCGCAAGCGCGCCCCGCCTATGGCCACCATAGCTCGGTGCTAGCGTCCGCCGATGCCCGAGCTCGTCGATCACCCGACCCGCGGCGCCATCCATGTGGCGCACCATGCGGTGCACACGGCACGCAGGGCCGGGCCGGTGACGCACTCGCTGGCCGCCCTCTCGTTCCTGAGCGCAGGGTCGGCGCGCATCGAGTCCGGCGGCACGTGGGCGCTGCGGCCGGGCGACCTGCTGCTCATCCCCGCGGGGCAGGCGCACGAGATGCTGGAGAGCAGCGGCGCGCGCAGCTGGAGCGCGGGGTTCTGTGCGCCGTGCCTGGCGGCGGAACGAGCCGGGGCGCTGCTCGAGCCGATGGAGCGCGTGCGAGCCGGCGTCTGTCCGGTGGTGCGCATTGCCGCGTCGCGGCGGCGCCTGGTCGAATCATGGTTCCGCGAGCTCGCCGCCGCGGCAGCGCGGAGGGACCCGGGAGCCGAGGCGGTGCAGTGGAGCTTGCTCACCCTCATCCTCGACGAGGCGGCGCGCAGCATGTCGGTGACGGCAACCCCCGGCGCGAGCTCGCTCGTCGGCGACAGCCTGCGCTTCATCGAGCGCAACTGCTTCGGCCCGCTGACCCTGGCCGACGTCGCGCGCGCGGTGCGCCGCAGCCCGGCCCACGTCACCACCGCGCTCAGGCGCGCCACCGGACGCAGCGCAGTGTCCTGGATCATCGCCGGGCGCCTGGCCGAGGCGCGCCGCCGCCTCGTCCACTCCGCCGAGATGGTGGAGGTCATCGCCGAGCGCGTCGGTTATCGCGACGCCACCCATTTCATCCGCGTCTTCCGGCGCGAGCACGGCGTCACCCCCGCGGCCTGGCGCGCACGCCACGCCGCGGTGCCGGTCACCGCGCGCCGCCGGTCGCCAGCTCCAGCGTGAGCTGGTGGTTGAGCGCAGTGGCCGCCACACAACCCGCCGCCGCGGCGATGATGGCGCCCTGCATCATGGTGGTCAGGTCGCCAGCCGCGTACACGCCGGGGCGCGAGGTGCGCCGCTGTTCGTCGACGCGCACGAAGCCGTGCTCGTCGAGCTCCAGCCCGAGGCGAGCGACGAGGGCCGGCTGGCGCTGCGCCGGCTTGGTGAAGAGCACGTCGCATGGCGCGCGCACACCGCCTTCCAGCTCCACCGCCTCGAGCCGAGGCTCGATGGTGCCGCCAGGTACGAGCGCGGCGATGCGCCGCTCCTCGAGGACCACACCCGCCGCCACCAGCCGGCTGCGCGCCTCGTCGGCCACCGGAAAGCGGCCGTCGGTGAACATCGTCACCTGCCGGGACCACGCGCGCAGCAGGATGGCGAAGTCGACGAGCTCTGGCTTGGTCACCAGGCAGCCCCAGGCGCGGTCCTGCACCTCCCAGCCGTGGCAATACGGGCACTGGAAGATGGCGTGGCCCCAGAGCTCGCGATATCCGCGGAGCTCCATGGGCTCGTCGATCATGCCCGTGCACAGGATCAGGCCCCGGGCTTGGACCTCGGCGCCATCACCGAGACGCACGGTGAAGTCTCCGGCCTGGCCGCCCACGTCCTCGACCGGGACCTCGCGCACCTCGACCCCGTAGGGTGCCAGCTGGTCTCGCCCGATGCGGCGCATCTCCGCGGGCGGCGTGCCGTCTCGGGTCAAGAAGCCGTGGACATGGGTCGCCGCGGCGTTGCGCGCCGGGCCCGTGTCGCAGAGGAGCGCGCGCGTGCGCCCGCGGCCGCGGTAGAGCGCCGCGCTGAGCCCGGCCGGACCGCCGCCGGCGATGACCACGTCGTACATGCCACCCATCTAACCCTGCCCGCTCCGGCACGACAGGGCCACGCTTGCGACGCGATCGGCGTGGTTTGCGGCGCCCCGGCCAAGCGGCAGGTCAGGCCAGGTACGCCGTCAGCAGGCAGTGGAAATGTTGCACGCCCCCCTCGCGGATCGGCGAGAAGCGCCCCCGCCGATAGAGCCGCGAACGGACGCCGCGCACGGCCTCGACGACGCGCTCGTCCTCGAGCTCCACGCGGTGCAGATCCGCGCCGGCGCCCTGGTCGCGCCGCGACGGGTCGGCCACGAACGACTGGAACGAGACGGTGGTTCGATCGGCCCCGCACGGGCGAACGGCGTTGAGCGAGAGGCCCCACGGATAGAGACTGAGCATCGTGCCCGGGAATAGCCACACGTAGTACGCGGCGACGTGGCGGCCTGCGTCGGGGTGACCCCAGCGGTACCCCGGCGCGCACGGAAAAGGAGCAAGACGATGAGCAGCAAGGGCGCCGGGGCGGCGGGAGCGGGCACGCCGGACTCGCCGTGGAGGCTGAAGACGCCGCCGGGCAGCAGCGAGTTCGAGGCCTGGCGCGACGAGACACTGGATCCTCCGGCGCTGGTGGTGCGCGTGGGCAAGACGGAGCTGCGCTACGCGCTGCGCTGCCTCGACGACCTGGAGGCCATGCTCGCCGCGCACGGTGACTGGATGCCGCTCGGCGGCACCGACGAGCAGAAGCCGGCGCCGGAGGGCACCGTGGAGGCATGGGCCCACTCGCCGAAGAACCCGGTCAAGGGTTTCTACGGCCTGAAGAAGGGCCTTCGCGGGCGCTTCGGCGTGTATGTGCCCCCGGTGCTCGAGGCGCTCGGTCGGGCCGAGGTCGAGCACCTGCCGCGCAACAACCGCATGCGCGCGGTCGGCGGCAAGAAGGCGAAGCGCTGAGGAGCCGGGTGGCGCGCCGTTTCGCGGGGCACGAGGCGCGGCCGGCGCGTTATGGTGCGGCGGAGAAGGAGCCCACCATGCCATACGAGCTGCGCGTCGAGGCGACCGTGCGCCTTGCGGAGATCTGAGGCGCCATGGCACAGGCCATCGAGCACCACGCCATCGTCGGCGACATGCGCACCTGCGCGCTGGTGGCCCGCGACGGGACCATCGACTTCATGTGCTGGCCGCGCTTCGACAGCCCGACCATCTTCGCCTCCCTGCTCGACGACGACCGCGGTGGCAGCTTCCAGCTAGCCCCGCTGCTCGACGACGCGCGCTTGCGCCAGCTCTACCTGCCGGACACCAACGTCCTGCTGACGCGCTTCCTGGCCAGCGACGGGGTGGCGGAGATCAGCGACTTCATGCCGGTGGTGCGCGACACGGAGCCGCAGCGGCTGGTGCGCCGGATCAAGGCGGTGCGCCACACCATGCGCGTTCGCATGCGCTGCGCCCCGCGCTTCGACTATGCGCGCGCCGACCACCGCCTGCGGGTCGAGGGCCAGTGCGCGGTCTTCGAGGGCGCCGGGCTCACCCTGCGCCTGTGGTCCAGCGTGCCTCTGCGCATCGAGGACGGCGCGGCGGTCGCCGAGCTCTCGCTGGCGCCCGACGAATCGGCGTCCTTCGTGCTCGAGGCGGACGGCCACGGCGATCAGCACCCCGGCCCCGATGCGCGCTGGGTCGCCGACGCCTTCAAGGCGACCGGCGACTACTGGCGCAGCTGGGTGGCCCGCACCAACTACCGCGGGCGGTGGCGCGACATGGTGAACCGCTCGGCGCTCTGCCTGAAGCTGCTCACCTCGATGGAGCACGGCTCCATGGTCGCCGCGGCCACCTTCGGCCTGCCCGAATCGCCGGGCGGGGCGCGCAATTGGGACTACCGCTACACCTGGATGCGCGACGCGGCCTTCACCGTCTACGCCTTCCTGCGCCTCGGGTACACGGACGAGGCCAACGCCTTCATGCGCTGGCTCGGCCATCGAGCGCGCGGCTGCGACAGCGACGGGCAGCTGCAGCTCATGTACCGCATCGACGGCAGCCGAGAGCTGCCGGAGACCGAGCTTCCCCACCTGCGCGGCTTCGGTGGCGCGGTGCCGGTGCGCATCGGCAACGGCGCCAGCGACCAGCTGCAGCTCGACATCTACGGCGAGCTCATGGATGCGGTCTATCTCTCCGACAAGTACGGCGAACAGCTGTCCTGGGACGGCTGGCAGGCGATGACCCGGTCCATCGACTGGGTGAGCGAGCACTGGCAGGAGCCCGACGAGGGCATCTGGGAGATGCGCACCGGCCGGCAACACTACCTCCACTCGCGCCTGCAGTGCTGGGTCGCGCTCGACCGCGCCGTGCGCCTGGCGCGCAAGCGCTCCTTGCCGGCTCCGCTGGCGCGGTGGATCGAGGTGCGCGACGAGATCGCCCACGACATCCACCGCTCCTTCTGGAACGAAGAGCAGAAGGCGTTCGTGCAATCCAGGGGCGGGACGGCGCTCGACGCCTCCTGCCTGCTCATGCCCCTGGTGCGATTCATCAGCCCCACCGACCCGCGCTGGCTCTCCACCCTGCGCGCGGTGCGTGAGCGCCTCATGAACGACAGCCTCGTCTATCGCTACTCCATCGAGGCAGAGAGCGACGGCTTCGACGACGAGGAGGGCACCTTCAACCTGTGCTCCTTCTGGTACGTGGAGTGCCTGGCCCGTGCCGGTGATCTCGCCGGAGCACGCTTCCACTTCGAGAAGATGCTCGGCTACGCGAACCACGTCGGGCTCTACGCCGAGCAGACCGGGCCCCGCGGCGAGCACCTCGGCAACTTCCCCCAGGCCTTCACCCACATCGCCCTGATCAGCGCCGCCTTCTATCTCGACCGCGCCCTGTCCGCGACGGAGGGGCTGCCCTACGCGCGCTGAACAGCGGCCGACCCGGCGAGCCCGTTCGCCAGGCGCCGACGCGCCTGCCGCAGGCGGCAGCGAGCCTGCGCCGGGGCGCTAGACCGGGTCGATGGCCAGGCCGCCGCCGAAGCGCGCCACGCTCTCTGCTGCGAGCGCGCGTAGCCGCAGCTGCAGGCGCTCGTCGTGCGACTCGGGCGCGCCGGGTGCCTCGTGGTCGACGTCCCAGAACGCGCCGGCCCCCTTGCCTGCGAGCACGCGGCGCACGGCGGCCAGCACGGAGCGAGCGCCGTCTTCCACGGTGCCGCGCGGGGCCACGGCGACCTCGGTGACCATCTTCGTCGCCAGGAAGGTGCCGGGGTGCAAGGAGAGCACCGCCAGCTCCGGGTGGCGCCGCGAGAGCTCACGCGTCCAGGCGACCATGGCCAGCTTGGCGCGGCGGTACGCGAGCCAGCCCTCGTAGTGGCGCTCCATCCCGAGGTCCTCGAGGTCGGGAACGGCCTGCCCGATGGAGGCCACGTTGACCATGGCCCGTGGCGCGTGCCCGGCAGCGACGAGCCACTCCGCCAGCGCGAACGGAGCCAGGAAGTTCACCGCCCAGCGCAGCTCGAAGCCGTCGCTGCTTTCCTGGCGGCGCGTGGTGTCGGGCCCCGCGCCGATGCCGGCGTTCTGCACCAGCACGTCGATGGGCGCCCCGCCGAGCGTATCGACGAGCGCGCGCACCTCGGCCAGCGAGGCGAGGTCGGCCCGCACCCGCTCCGCCCCGCCGCCGATCTCGGCCAGTGCGGCGGCGAGACGGCGCTCGTCGCGACCGTGCAGCACCAGGCGAGCGCCCTGCGCGGCCAGCAGCCTGGCCGT
Source organism: Polyangiaceae bacterium (assembly GCA_037720395.1). Lineage (GTDB taxonomy): Bacteria > Myxococcota_A > Polyangia > Polyangiales > Polyangiaceae > JBBJMR01. The sequence continues at coordinate 7,171 of JBBJMR010000150.1, read as the reverse complement.
CGCCAGGCCGATGCCGTCGGTGGCCCCGGTGATGACGATGCGACGTCCCTCGATCTCACCGTCCGACATGGCGTCCTCCGCGTGAGCGGCGATGGTGGCCATCCATGGGCCGCCGTCAAGGCGACCTTGATCCGGTGCCCGGTGCGCGTGGCATGAGCTCGAAGAGGACCGCGACCGCCAGGAAGCCTGCCCGCAGCCCGCTGAAGACGCCCGCCAGGCCGCCCCGGCCGAGCGCGAAGAAGACCGCCGCTCCGAGCGCCCCCGCGAGGAAGGTCGCCGGGGCGAGCGCGCCGAAGGAGGCGCCCGCCAGGGCCACGTCCGCGAAGAAGGCCGGGGGCCGGGCCAGCCCGCAGCGGCCGGTGCCGCGGCGCGCCGACTTCGGTGCCCCGATCGCGGGGTTCATCGCCAAGCAATCACCGGAGCGGCGCGCGCTCCTGGAGAGGCTGCGCCATCTCGTCGAGACCACCGCGCCCGAGGCCGAGGCCGCGCTGAAGTGGGGCATGCCGATGTTCACCATCGGCGGGCGGATGATGTGCGGGCTCGGCGCCCACAAGGCGCACGTGAACCTGATCCTCGCCGGGCGCCCGGAGATGCTCGTCGATCCCGACAAGCGCCTGGAGGGCGAGGGCAAGACGGGGCGGCGCCTGGTGCTGCGCCAGCTGTCCGACCTGCCGGAGAAGGCGGTCCGAATCTGGCTGAAGGCCGCCGCCGACAACGCACGCCGCGGCTGAGCGTGCCGCGGGACGTAGATAGGCAACCGTAGGGTTGCCAATTGCGGAGGGCGGGGTTACATGCAACCTGGAGGTTGCCAATGTCCCAGACCGACCGCATCGAGAAGAAGATCGTCCTCAAGGCCCCCCGCGCCCGCGTGTGGCGCGCCATCTCCGACTCTTCGGAGTTCGGCACCTGGTTCCGTGCCAAGGTCGACGGCCCCTTCGTGCCAGGCAAGAGGGCGAGCGGCCGCATCACCTACCCGGGCTACGAGCACCTGACGTTCGAGGTCGACGTGCAGCGCATGGAGCCAGAGACGCTCTTGTCCCTGCGCTGGCACCCGTCGGCCATCGATCCGAAGGTGGACTACTCCAAGGAGCCGACGACGCTGGTCGAGATCCGTCTCGCCGAGGTCGCCGGTGGCACCGAGCTGACCATCATCGAGTCCGGCTTCGATGCCCTCCCCGCGGATCGTCGTGAGACGGCGTGGCGCAGCAACGAGGGCGGCTGGCAGGAGCAGCTCGGCAACATCGAGCGCCATGTCGCCGGCTAGCACCATCCCGCCGGCACAGGTGCGCGACGCGGCACCGCTCTTCGCCGCGCTGGGCGACGAGACGCGCCTGGCGCTGCTGCTGCGCCTCTCCAGCGGCGGGCCGGGATCCATCGCGCAGCTCAGCGCCAAGGCCCAGGTCTCGCGGCAGGCGATCAGGAAGCACCTCGACGTGCTCTCGGCGGCGGGGCTGGTGCGCAGCCAGCGACTCGGGCGCGAGCACATCTGGCAGCTGGAGCCGAAGCGGCTCTCCGAGGCGCACCGCTACCTGGACCGTATCTCCGCGCAGTGGGACGGGGCGCTGGAGCGTCTCAAGCGTCTGGTGGAGGAGTGAGCGACATCGCGCCGCAACCCGGCGATGGCGCGCGCCGGGGCGGCGATCAGGGAACGGGGACCGGGCTCGCCGAGCGCCTGGCCCCGTTCGACCTCAAGCATCATGCCGCCGGAGAACTCCACCCGCTGCCCAGTGATCGGCCTCGGGGAGGCGCAGGGCAGCACGACCGATGTCGTCGGGCAGGCCCACCGCCTGACCGCCTCTGTGCGGCGATGGCCTCGTTGAGCTGCTTGTTGTCGCGCACCGCCCCGCCGCCGAAGTCGGTCTCGATGGCGCCCGGGGCCAGGGTGTTGACGGTGATCCGCGCCCGCCCAGCTCCTTGGCCATGTAGCGGGTGAGCACCTCGATGCCGCCCTTGGTCATGGCGTAGGCCGCGTACCCGGGGAAGGAGAAGCGCGCCAGGCCGGAGGACACGTTCAGCACGCGCCCACCATCGGCGATGAGCGGGAGCAGCCGCTGCGCCAGGAAGAACGGGCCCTTCATGTTGGTGGCCACCAGCTCGTCGAACTGCTGCTCGCTGGTCTCGGCAAACGACGCGTGCGCGCCGATGCCGGCGTTGTTGACCAGGAAGTCGAAGCGGTCCCGCTGCCAGACCTCTTTCAGCTTGGCCTGCACCGCCTCGGCGAAGGCGCCGAAGGACCGGCTATCGGCGACGTCCAGGCGCAGGGCCACCGCCTTGCGACCGAGCTCCTGCGCTGCGGCCACCACCTCCGCCGCCTCCTTGTCGCTGGAGCGATAGGTGACCACCAGGTCGGTGCCGCGCTCGGCCAGATGGTTGGCCATGCTCCGGCCCAGGCCGCGACCGGCGCCGGTGACCAGGGCGATGCGTGCTGCTTCTTGCTTGCTCATGGTTCGTCCTTCCGTGAAGCGCTGAAGCCCAGACCTTAGTGAGGCGCCGGGGCTTGCGGAAGGCGGGCGCTGCCGACAGACTGTTTCTCCAGACGAAACAATGGACCTCGAGGCGGTACGCATCTTCGCCAAGGTCGCCGAGCTGCGGAGCTTCACCCGCGCCGGCGAGCACCTCGGCCTCTCCAAGTCGCGGGTCTCCCTGCGCCTCTCGGCGCTGGAGGCCGACCTCGGCAGCCGCCTGCTGCAGCGCACCACGCGGGCGGTGCAGCTCACCCCCGACGGCGAGCAGTTCCTGGCGCGCGCGCGGCGGCTGCTGGCCGAGGCCGACGAGCTGGCCGGCATGTTCCAGGCGCCGAGCGCGCTGCGCGGACAGGTGCGCGTCGACCTGCCCATCTCCTTGGCCCGCGACGTGATCATCCCGCGCCTGCCCGAGCTCCTCGGCGCCCACCCCCAGCTGGAGCTGCTGCTCAGCACCACCGATCGCCGCGTCGACCTGGTGCGCGAGGGCTTCGACTGCGTGATGCGCATCGGCAACCTGCCCGACTCCGGGCTGGTGGAGAAGAAGATCGGTGTGCTGCGCATGGTCAACTGCGCCAGCCCGGCCTACCTGGCGCGCCACGGGGTGCCGCGGGGCCTCGGCGACCTCGAGAGGCACGTGGTGGTGCATTACTCGCTACGCTTCGGCGCGGACGAGCCCTCGTTCGAGTACCGCGATGGCGCCCGGGTGCGCGAGCTGCCGATGCGCAGCGCCATCACCGTCAACAGCGCCGACGCCTATCGCGCCGCCTGCCTCGCCGGCCTGGGCATCATCCAGGCGCCACGGACCGGGATGCGCTCCTCGCTGGCCGCCGGCGTGCTGGTCGAGGTGCTGCCGGAGCTGGTCCCGACGCCGATGCCGGTGGCCCTGGTGCATGGTCACGCGCGCAACCTGCCGCGTCGCGTGCGCGCGGTGATGACCTGGCTGGCCGAGGTCGTTCGACCCCACCTCGACGACCCCGGCTGAGGGCTCAGCCCTGCTTCCTGGCGAAGGCCGCGAACGCCTCCGCGTAGTCCGGGTGCCAGCGCGAGAGCGGCGGGCGGTTGTCGACCAGGTCGCCAGCGGCCCACAGGATGCGGCGCTCGTCGAGCGCCCGCGTCGTCTCGCCATCCGGGCAGAGGATGTAGAAGTCACCGGCCTCGACGCGCTCGAGCATGAAGGTCACCGTCTGCTCCGCGGTCCAGGCGCCGGCGGGTTTGTCGGTGCCACCGCGCGCGGTGAGCCCGGTGAAGACGAAGCCAGGGACGAGGAGGTGCGCGGCGAGGCGCGCGCCGGGCATGTTGCGCAGCTCGTGCTGCAGCGACTCGGTGAAGGCCTTCACCCCCGCCTTGGAGACGTTGTACGCCGGGTTGCCAGGAGGGGTGGTGATGCCCTGCTTGGAGCCAGTGTTGATGATCAGGCCGGGCCTGGCGCGCTCGAGCATGCCGGGCACGAACGCCTGGGTGCCGTGCACCACGCCCCACAGGTTGACGCCCAGGATGCGCTCCCAGTCCGGCAGCGGGCCGAGCGTGGTGGAGGCAGGTCCGATCCCGGCGTTGTTCATGAGCACGTCGGTGCCCCCGAAGCGGTCGCGGACCACCTTCTCCAGGGCTACCAGGTCCTGGCGGCGGGCGACGTCGGTCTCCACGGCCATCACCGCGTCGCGCGAGGTGGCGCCGGCGGCGATCGCTGCCAAGGCCTGCTCCAGGCGCTCGGCGCCGAGATCAGCGATGCACACGCGCAGGCCCCGAGCGGCGAAGGCGCGGGCAGCGGCGAGGCCGATGCCCGAGGCGCCGCCGGTGATCACGGCGACGGCGTCGGGGAAGAGGGCGGGATGGGACATGGTGATGTCCTTCGTTGTGGGTCAGAGGGCGGCGCCAGCCTCGGCGTAGAGCGAGAGGAGCCGCTGCCAGTGCCGCTCGGCGGGCGCGGCGTCGTAGGAGGGCGAGCTGGGCACTGCGAATCCATGGCGTGCCCCCGGGTAGCGCTCCAGCTGGTGGTGCACTCCGGCGGCGGTCAGCGCGGCCTCGAGCGTGGCCGCGTTGTCCGGCGTGAAGCTCCCGTCCTCGTCCGCCCAGCCGACGTAGATACGCGCGCGGATGCGGCCGGCGCGCAGCTCGAAGCGCTGCTTGGCCGACGCGCCAGCCATCTCTTGCAGGGCGGCCGGGGTGAGGTCGCGCCACCGGCGCGAGGCCATGCGGAGGCCGGCGATCAGGTCGTCGACCGCGACCCAGCCGCTGCGATCCAGCTCGATGCCGTAGCGCTCCGGGTCGTGGCGCAGCGCGTGCGCGACCACTTTGCTCAGCGCTACGCGGGGGTTGCCGGTGTGCCTGGTCATCTCAGGCTCCATGCCGCATCGGGCCCATCATCGAGGGTCGCCGAGCCCGGTTCGGACGTCCGACTCCAGGTTTGGGTCGATCTGGGTTGCTATGACGACCATAGATCGCCCCAAACTGCGGCCAGGACTGCGGACGCCCCGTGCGACCGCGCACGCGCGACGGGTCAGGCGTGTGGCAACCGGTGGCTGGCGAACTGCTCTACGGCACGGCTGCGGCGCGGACTCTCCAACTGCCGTGTGGCGTATGTGCTGGTTCCGGAGCGGCGTATGGAGCAGTACTTCTCCGCAGCGTTGTTCGACGAGGTGGCAGCTGAGCTATAGCGCGCCAATGGCCACTGCGTCGTAAGGTGCGCTGGCCTACTCGTCGAGAAGCGAAGTGTCGAGTTCCCGCTCCGGCAAGACCTGGATGAAGTACTCGGCGCCGAACATTTCTCGGAGGATCGAATCGGGAAATGCGCGTGCTCACTCTGATGTCAACTCTATCCCCTGACGGAAGCAGTCTGGTAGGAAAAACCTGGGTTGACTCCCCGAGTCCGCCGAAGGGGACGCTTTCAGTTGTCGAGAATGTCAGGCTCGTAACCTCGTCTACAGCAACCACGTGCGCGTTACGGGGCTGACCCGTGGCGATGCCCACTTCTCCTAAGAACTCCCCCGGCCCCGAGCTATTGACCACTCGCACACGACCGTCGTCGCCCTCCCGCCGGATCTCGACATGTCCGGACAGTAGGAAGTACATCGTCGTCGCTGGCTCGCCCTGTTCGATGAGGTAGTAGCCGGATGGGAACCATTCCACATCGACGAAATCGGCCGCATATCCGAGCGTCGTCGTCTCACGCGAGAAGACCGACAGTGCGCGGACGAAGTCCTTCGTTCCTTTGAAGCGGGTTGTCAGTTCGACCACCCACTTGGCCAAACGGTCGGCCAGTAGCATCGTGCTCCGCGGCAGGTGGCAATGGAAGAGTCGTATCGATGTGGTCGATCGCATCTCGTAGCAGGCCGCCGTGACGGCTGCTCCTACGGCTATGTGGTCGGAATGACCGGAGAATCCGTCAGGCCCGAATGTGATCACCACATCAGGATTGATCTCGCTGATCAGCTCGGAAGCGAGCCTGACAAGAGTCTGACTGTCGATTTTGGCGAGGCCGCCGTCTGGATAGTCGAAACATCTTGTCTCGGTGAGCCCGAGCTCGATCCCGGCCGCAGCGAGTTCCTTCTCCCGAACTGCTCTCAAGGTTGACCGGGTCGCTGCGCTCGCGTCCCTGATTTGGCCGGCTCCGCCCTTGGTCAGCGAGATTACGCGGACCTCGGCGCCGGCACTCGCGTACTTCGCGAAGGTGGCGCCGGCGCAGACGGGTCTCGTCATCGGGATGGGCGAAGATGCCCAGCAGACGCAGAGGCTGCCGGCTAGAAGCGCTCACTGGGGCATGGTGCGTCAAGATGACCGTCGATCTAACTCACGCGGCAATGGTCAGAAGGCGGAGGCAGTTCGGCGCCGCATGCCCAGCATGTACGGCATGCCTGAGACGGCGACGGCCAACGTCCTCCCGACGCGTCCGAGGAGAGTTGGATCTGGCAGCGGAGCGTGTGAAGCCGGGAGGTCCGCGACGTCGACGAAGTACGCCCGAGCCTGGCCGATCCCCTCGAGGTCTTGAGACACCTCGTGCACGGGACCCGGTAGCGGGGCTTCCGCGGTCCCGTGCAACTCCTCGGAAAGCAGCACGTACTCGGGGACCTCGACTGTGTTCTTGAGCATTTTATGGACGGTTATGACGTCGATACCGACGAGGTTGCGCCGCCCTCTAATGGTTTGGGTGGCCACCTCGCCGATGTGCGCGACGAACTTGAGCTTCAGGTTGTTCGCCTGGTGGCAGCCGTTGCACGGGCACAGGTTGGTCGCGACATACTGCCTCTCGAGATGGAACGCCCGGTGCATGGACATGGCGGCCTGGAGAGTCTGGGTGACCGTTGCGTCACCGTCCAACGTGTCGGCCCGACGAGCGAGGAACGCTGCGTCACCTTCGATCTCGATCAGTTCGAAGTCGGGCACGGCATCGATCACCTTGTCCAGGAGCCGTGTTGTGTTGACCTCGACATGCGCGAGGCTCATCCGATGAGATCCCATGTACTCGGTGTAGCCGCTGATGTCAGCGATAAGGAGGAGCGAACGCCCAGATGCCATGCCAGAGGTTAGCAACTCGGGGGCTCGGCGTGCGGTCGGACGTACGACATCGCCCACAAGCGGGCCGGCGGGACCTGAGCTCCGGTTATTGCGGCGGTTGCTCGAGGTCGTCACCCGGCGTGAAGCCTTCAAGCATCGAGTCAACCACCACTGCCGCTTCTCGGGCGCTCGGCGCGTAGCCGAGCACGACTGGA
>JBBJMR010000149.1:0-20594 GCA_037720395.1 Polyangiaceae bacterium | reverse complement strand
ACCGGCGGCAGCCAGATCGACTGACCATGGCGCTGGAGCAAGCCGTCCGACTGGAGGTCGAGGGAGCGCCCGAGGCCCTGCGCGTCAGCCGCGTGCACGTCGAGGAGCGCATGCATGGCCCCTGGCGCTGCGAGGTGATCTGCGTGCCCCACGGCGCCGGCGAGGAGCCGGCGGCCATGGTCGGCGATGACCTCCTCGGAAAACCGGCGCTCGTCGCCTGGCAGCTGCCCGACGGCGAGGAGCGCGTGCTCGAGGGCCTGGTGGAGAGCGTAGGCACCACGGCGCGCGCTACCCTGCTGACCATCGTGCCGCGCCTGGCGCTGCTCGCCGACTGCGTCGACCACGTGGTCTTCCTCGACCAGGACGCGGTGGAGATCGCCACCGCGGTGCTGGCCGAGCATGGCGTCACCCTCGAGGCGCGCATGCGCCGCACGCCGGCCAAGCGCGCCCAGTGCGTACAGGCCTTCGAGAGCGACCTGGACTTCGTGCGCCGCATCCTCGCCGAGGAGGGCGCCACCCTGTGGATACCGCTCGGCCAGAAGGACGCGGTGGTGGCCTCCGACAACCCGTCGGGTTTCGACGACGTGCCGGGCATCGAGTCGCTTCCCTTTCGCGAGGACGGCGGGATGGTGGTCACGGAATCGGTGCACCAGCTATCGCTGCGCCGCAGCATGGTCCACGACAAGCAATCGCTCCGGGACTACTTCTTCGAGAACCCGGCCCTCGACCTGGCCACCTCCGCGGGCGACGCGGGCAAGATGGAGCGCTACGAGTATCCGGGCGCCTACAGCGACCCCGGCCTGGGCGCCGAGCTGGCCGGTATCCGCCTCGATGCAGCACAGGCGCGCACGCAGGTGCTCGAGGGGACCACCACCTGCCGTCGCCTCTCGGCGGGCCACGTGGTCGAGCTCACCGGTGCGCCGATCGATGCCATCGATGGCCGCTGGCTCCTCCTCTCCGTCGCCCACCATCTCCTCGACCAGGACGCCGCCGACGACGCATCCCGCTACGAGGCGCGCTTCACCGCCGTGCCCGCCGCCACGCGCTACCGACCCACACGCCCCGGCACGCCGCGCAACGGCCTGCAGACCGCCACCGTCACCGCGCCCTCGGGCTCCGAGATCCACACCGAGGAGCTCGGCCGCTCCAAGGTACACCTGCGCTGGGACCGCCGCCGTCCGATGGACGACACCAGCTCGGCGTGGGCGCGGGTCATGCAACCGGCCACGTCCGGCTCGATGCTCCTGCCGCGCACCGGCTGGGAGACCGTCCTCTGTTTCCAGCACGGCAACGCGGACGCGCCCTGGCTGCTGGGGCGCGTCTACAACGGCGCCGCCCCGCCCCCGGACGGCCTGCCCGGGAAGAAGACCAGCAGCGCCTTCGGGAGCCTGACCACCCCCGGCGGCGGCAGCGCCAACATCGTCTCCATGGACGACACCGCCGGCAACGAGGGGGTGGCGTTCACGGCCTCCAAGGACTTCAACGAGCGCACCGAGAACGACAAGGCCACCGAGGTGAAGGCCGACGACACCGCGACGGTGGGGGCCAACCGCACCCTCATCGTGGGCAAGGTGCATCAGCTGGCGGTGACCGGCTCGCAGACCTACTCGGTGGGCAGCAACCGCACGGTGAACGCCGACGCCAACATGCTCGTCGAGGCCGGCTCGGAGTCGATCCTGATCGGCGGCCTGCGGGTGCTCGACATCGGAGGCGATCTCTCCAGCTCCAGCGCCTCGCTGACGCGGCTCGTCGGCGCGGCCAAGGTGGAGGCGGCCATCGAGCACCAGATGCGGACCGTCACCGGCGCGTCGACGGTCGTCGTCGGTGGCTCCTTCAACGAGGTGGGCGTCCTGTCGGCCGCGGTCAAGGTCGGCGGCGCCAGCACGGAGACCGTCGCCGGCGCCAAGACGCTCAACGCCGGCAAATACGAGCTCAAGGTGCGCGGCGCCCTGGCGGAGACGCTGGCCAGCCACAAGGTCAGCGCCGCCAAGATCAGCGAGGACATCACCGGCCCCATGACCATGACCGTTGGAGCGTCGATGAAGGCCAAGGGCGCAGACGTGACCTTCAAGGCCACCGGCGGCAAGCTGACCATCAAGGCCAGTGGCATCACCATCGAGATGTCGAACGGCTCGGTGAAGGTCGACGGCAAGTTCGACGGCTCGGTGAAGAGCGTCGACGAGGGCGACCAGTCGTACGAGTGAGGAGGTTGGCGGTGGCGAAGGCGAAAGCGGCAACGGCGACGAAGCGCATCGGGAGCACGCGAGCGCCGGCGCGCCTGGGCCCCGGGCTGCACGCGGTGACCATCGAGATGCGCGCCGGCGCGTCGTTCCGGGTGCGCACCCTGAAGGGCACGCGGGTGCCGGCGCGCCTCGGCGACGACATGGACCCGGCGTTCGCCGAGGAGTGCCTGCGCAGCGGCAGGCCGGTGATCGCCGCCGACTCCGACGCCGGGCCGACCATCCTCGGTGCGCTGCAGACGCGCCAGGCCGTGGAGCGCGACGAGGACGGCAGAGTATCGGTGCGCGCCAAGGAGCTGCGCCTGGTGGCCGAACGCGGTCTGCTCCTGGAGGCGGGGCAGTTCGCGCTGCGGGTGGACAAGGCGGGCGTGGCGCGGTTCGAGGGCAATCGCATGATCATCGACATGACCGAGCTGGTGCGCCTGCTGGCCGCGCGAGTGGAGCTGCCCTGAGATACAAGCCGTGGCCACGACCATCGACAAGAAGGACATCGTCACGCTCAAGTCCGGGCACGTCGCGCCCGGGCCACCGGGGATCAGCCCCAGCGTGCCGACGCCCCCGGCCGGCCCCGTACCAACCCCGTTCGCCTACGTGGCGAAGTCGGCGGACGCCAAGAGCGGCACCGCCAACGGCAAGCACGTCAAGGTCGGCAAGACGCGCGTGCTGGTGAAGAACACCATCATGAAGATGGTGCCACCGGTGAACAAGCCGAGCATGCCCATCGGCATGGGCGACATCGTCACCAAGGCCACCGACCTGTGGGCGGTGGTCGCCTCCGGCTCCGACACGGTCAAGGCCAAGGGCGCGCCGGTGGCCATGACGGGCAGCGACGTGCGCCTGAACGCCATGGAGAAGCAGCAGATCGTCCAGGTGAAGACGATGTTCGTCGGCGCCGCCGACTTCGATCTCATCAACAAGTGGGGCGCCTCGGCAAAGTGGGCCAAGGCGAACAAGGTCCGGGCCGTCGGCGATCCGGTGAGCGCCACCCACGGCACGGTCATCGACTGGGACATCGACCTCTCCTTGCCGGGCATCGTGCCCCTGGTCTGGCGCCGGGCGTACTCCTCCTCGTTCCGCAAGCGGCGCGGCGCCCTCGGCGGCGGCGGCTGGACACACGCCTTCGAGCGCTGGGTGGAGCCACACGGCGACGGCGCCAGGCTGCAGATGGACGACGGGAGCGAGCTGGTGATCCCCCTCCTCGAGGCGAACACCTCCGCGTTCCTGCGCGCCGCGGCGCTGGAGATCGAGCGCCGCGGGACCGCCTGGCACATGCGCGACATCACCACCCGGTTGACCTATCGCTTCACGCCGCAGGAGCGGTTCGGCCCGGCACTTCTCGACGAGATCCGCGACGGATACGGCAATCGAATCGAGCTGCGCCACGAACGCCAGAGGCTGGCCGTGGTCGTCGATACCGCCGGCCGCGAGGTGCGGCTGGAGCACGACGCCAAGGGCCGGCTGGCGCGCCTCGGCGTGTGGGTCGCCGACACGCTGCTGCGCGAGATCGCCTACCGCTACGGCGAGGGCGGCGAGCTGACCGAGGTCGAGCGCGCGCCGGGTGACGTCACCCGCTACGGGTACGACGGCAAGCACCGCCTCGTTGCCAAGCACATGCCCGACGGGCCCACGTTTCGCTACGCCTACGACGAGACCGACGCCTGCACCCGCACCTGGAGCGACGAGGGCTGGCACCCCGCCGGCCTCGACTACGAGCCAGCCAAGTGCATGGTCTACGTCCACAACACGCCCGAGCCGCGCGTCATCTCCCACGATGTCCGCGGCACGTTGACCCGCGAGGCGACGCCGGACGGGAGCTGGGCGCGCGAGCTGAGCTGGGACGACGACGGCCTGCTGGTCGGCGAGACCAACGGCGCTGGAGAGACGCTGGTCTACGAGCGCGACGAACGCGGTCACGTGGTACGGCGCGTGGACCCCGGCGGCCGTGCCTGGTCCTGGAAGTACCAGGACGATCTGGTGGTGGAGCAGGTCGACCCGGGTGGCGCCACCACGCGCTGGCGCCACGACGCGCACGGCGGCGTGACGGAGGTGACCAACCCGCACGGCGTGACCTTGACCGTCCAGCGCGACAACCGGGGGCGCATCACCGCCTTCCATGGGCCCGATGGCCTGCTCACCGCCTACGAGTACAACGACGCGCACGACGTGGTGCGCATCGCCCATGCCACCGGCGGCGTGGAGCACGAGGGCTACGACGCGCTGGGCAGGCGCATCGCGCAGCGGGACGTCTTCGGCCGCGAGGCGCGCATCGAGTCCGACGTCAGCGGGCGCCCGACCGCGGTGCGCTACCCGGACGGCACCAGCGATCTCTTCGAGTGGGACGCGCGCAACCACATCACTCGCTTCACCAACCAGCGCGGCGAGGCCTACGTCCTCGACTGGGAGGGCACCGACTGCCTGCGCCGCATCACCGCGCCCGACGGGCGCGCCTGGACATTCGCCCACGACGTGCTCGAGCGCCTCGTCGCCGTGGAGACGCCGCGGGCGGAGCGCTACGAGCTTCGCCACGACCGCGCCGGTCGCGTCCGCGAGGAGACGACCTTCGACGGGTCCACCTTCAGCTACCAGTTCGACCGCGCCGGCCGCCTGGCCCGCGTCGAGCTCCCCGGAGACGCGTGGCTCGCCTACGCGTACGACGGCTCCGGCAACCCCGTCGAGGAGGACTCACCGCACGGCAAGCGCACCTTCGCCTGGGACGCGGCCGGCCGCGTGGTCGACGCGGTGGCGCACGACTACGACGGCCCCATCCCGGTGTCCAGATGGAGCGCGACGCCAGCGGACGGGTGATCGCCGACATCCAGCGTGGCCGTCCCATCCGCTACGAGTACGACCGCAGCAGCCGCAGGGCCACGCGTACGCTGCCGGACGGCGGCGCCACCCGGTACTTCTACGACGCGGCCGGCGGTCTCACCGCCATCGAGCACCAGGGCTACCGGGTCGCCCTGCAGCACGACGCCGCCGGTCGCGAGATCCGGCGTCACGTGTACGGCGCCGCCATCGACATCTGTCGCGCCATCGACCCCGGCGCGCGTTGGCTCGACCAGTGGGTCACTTCCCGGCCGGACGCCGCCCGCGAGCCGACCCACCTGGCGCGACGCCGCTACACCTACGACCCCGGGCAGCGCCCGCTGGAGTGCGTCGATGGCCGCTGGGGCCGCGAGGCGTACGCCTACGATCCCGCCGGCCACCTGCTCGGTGTCGAGGGGAAGAACGCCGTACGCTTCGACTACGACGCCTCGGGCGCCCTGGTGGGCATGCACCCGGCGGTCGCTCCGGCCACCAGCACCTGGAAGACGCGCGCCGGCAACGTGCTGGTGCGCAGCGCCGAGGCATCCTTCACCTACGACGACGCGCGCCGGCGCCGCCGCAAGATCCCCGATCGCGGCAAGCCCACCGAGTACCAGTGGGATGCCCGCAGCCGGCTGCGCGAGGTGCGCCTCCCCTCGGGCACGCGTGTCCTCTTCTGGTACGACGCCTTCGGCCGCCGCGTGCGCAAGCTGGTCGCGCCCGCGGGGCCGTCCATCGAGGAGCTGGCGACCGGCGCTGCGCCTCCGGTGGCGCGGGTGGTCGACTATCTGTGGGACGGGCAGGTGCTGGCCGCCGAGCTCGACTCGGTGCGCGGTGCGCGCGTCTTCATCCACCATCCGACCACCGGCGTTCCCCTGTGCCAGATCGAGGACGGCGAGGCGTACACCTACGTCACCGACCCGATGGGCGTCCCGCGCGAGCTCATCGACACACGAGGCCGCATCGCCTGGGCTGGCTCCATCTCCCCGTTCGGCCTGGTGCGCGACGTCTACCGCGACCCCGGCACCGCCGAGATCTCACCACCGTTCCGGCAGCTCGGTCACTACGCCGACGAGGACACCGGGCTCCTCTACACGCTGTTCCGCTGGTTCGACCCCGAGACGGCGCGGTGGCTGAGCATCGACCCGCTCCTCCTGCTCGCTGGTGGCAACCTGTTCGGCCTCGAGGCCAGCCCGACGTTCACCGTCGATGTCCTCGGACTGGGCACGGGATTCCCGGTCGGCGTGTACAGCGACAGCATGCCCCGGCTGGAGAAGCACGAGCCGCTCCAGGCCACCTGGGGCGCCGGACGCTTCCTCGGGCCCCGAGGTACCTGGCCATTCCAGAGCGAGAACCCGGTCATCGGCCTCGGCGTCGGGCGTCACGACGACGTGCACGAGGGAGCCGACGACATCTTCAAGGCGAGGCACGGGATCGCTCCCGAGGACATCAGCACCTTGAGCGCGCAGCAGGTCCTCAAGGCCCAGGAGGAGGCCATGCTCGCGGCGGGCGTCCCCAAGGACAAGGTCGATGCGGTCATCGCGGCGGCCAAGAAGCACGCCCCGAAGTTCATCTGCAAGTAGTGGTCAGCGACCCCGGCTGCCCCGGTGGGTCGTGCCCTTCTTGGGATGCGGCTTCTTCGACGCTGCGGACGTCTTCGATGCTGGCTTCTTGGGCGCAGCCTTCTTGGGGGCGGCCTTCTTCGGGGCGGCCTTCTTCGGGGCGGCCTTCTTCGGGGCGGCCTTCTTCGGGGCGGCCTTCTTCGGCGCTGGCTTCACCCTGACCGCGGCGGTCGAGGCGTTCGCCATCGACTCGGGCTGCGTGGGTAACGGCTGTCCCGGCGCCGGCCGCAGCGCGAGCACGGTCAGCGTGGGCACCCAGGCACCCGGCTCGTCGTCCCAGTGTGACGCCTGCACGTACACGATGCGCCCACCTGGCCCGCAACCCAAGGCGTGGACGCGCTCGGAGCTCACCTCCTGCGCCCCCAGCAGGACGCCCGCCGCGACGTCCCAGATCTCGAGCATCCGTGGTCCCATCAAGCCACGGCCCATCAACGTCGCCAGCAGGCCGGTCCCGGGGAGGGGCTGGGCGCCCCAGATGCGGTCCTTCGGGCCTTTTGCGTCCCAGGAGCGGAGCGTGTCCGCCTTCGCATCGAAGAGCGTCGGCGTCTCGGTCGGGGACAGCAAGGTCCAGCCGTCGTCGAGGACGCGCACGCCGGCATCGAGCGGCCCACGGATCTCGCACAAGGCCGTGCGCTTCGCTTCCAGCCGGAGTGGCTCGAGCGCCCAGATCCAGGCGTCGCCGCGAGCGCCGACGACGAGCGCGTGGCTCCCGCCGCCCAGCAAGCGGAGCTGACGCGGCGCCTGGGTCATCTTCTCGCTGCGAGCGAGCTCCTCGCCGCCGGCGAGATCGAAGAGGCGAACGCGGCGCTCGTCGTCGACGAGCAACATCCGCCCCCCAGGCGTGGCGGCCGAAAGGTACGAGCGAACGTTCACCTGCCGGGAGCTGCCGCGCGCGAGGTCGTTGATGACGCACGAGGGGCTCGGCCGAGCGTCCAGCGGACAGTCGACACGAACCTGAGTGGCGAATGGCCAGTCGGCCGGCTGCGGAGCGTTGGACGGCCATCGTGGCCCGTCGATATCGGCGACCGTCTCGCCCGAGTCGAGGTCGACCGTCGTCAGCCGGTCGTCGATCTTGCAGATGCCATGCTTCCCGTCCGGGCAGAGCCGCAACACCTCGCGGTCGACGAACGCGGCCGTGCGCAGGTCGAAGCATTGCGGGATGTGCTCGAGCAGGCCTCCTTCCGGCCAGACGAGGGCGCGCGCCCCGTGAGCGTCCACCACGATGGAGCCGGCGTCCTGGCATGCAGGCGCATCTGCGTGGCTCCGGGCAACGACCTCGAGCTCGACCGCGGTGCCGTGCATCTCCTACCTCCGACCCACCGACCAGGGGCGGGCGCGGCCCAGCATCGCCGCTGCCCGACGTACACGCAAGAAGCGACACGGCGCATTGACCCGCCGGAAGTCGCCGCGGATACTCGGGATGTCCATGGTCGAGGTCGACTTCGCGCTCACCGGCCTGGGCGTCGACCTTCGTGTCGGCGGCTTGACAGGCTACGAACGGCTCGGCGAAGCGTCCACGTTCGAGCTGGAGCTCGGGGTCCACGAGCCGCTGGAGACCGAGGGGCTGGTCGGCACGCCCTGCGCGATTCGCCTGCGCAGCGAGCTGGGCGAGCGCGTCGTCGCCGGCGTGCTGACGCGGATCACTGCCGTGGCCACCTCCCAGGCCAGCCCGGCGCGCAAGTTGAGGGTGTCGGTGCGTGCCCAGCTGGCCATGCTCGAGCTGCGGCGGCAGACCCGCGTGTTCCAGCACCAGACGGTGCCGGAGATCATCGAGGCCGTGCTGGCCCGCGGCGCCTACGCCGCGGACCGCATCGACAAGACCCTGAGCGGCACGCACGACGCCCGCGAGTACGTGGTCCAGTACGCGGAGACGGACGCCGCTTTCGTGCGGCGCCTCTGCGAGGACGATGGGCTCTGGTTCCGCTTCGGCGCCGACGACGACGGCGAGCGGTTCCTCCTCGAGGACACCTCGGCGAGCGCGCCCGAGGCGGCCGCCCCCCTGGCGGTTCTCGACGACTCCATGGAGGCCGCGGCGGCTGCCGCCTTCCGCTGCGTGGTCACCCGGCGCCGCCGGCCCGGCAAGGTGACGCTGCGCGACTACTGCCACGAGAAGCCGGCGCTGGAGCTGGAGGGCGTGGCCACCGGCGGCAACGACGTGGAGCAGGGCGTGGAGGTCTACCGGGCCCCGGGCGGGTTCCGCGACGGCGGGGCCGGCCAGGCGCGCGCGGCGCAGCGCCTGGAGTCGCTGCGCGCCGACGCCACCACGGTGACCTTCGAGACCAACGCCCTCGACCTGATGACCGGGGTGCGCGTCACCCTGGAGCTCGACCCTGCCTACGGAGGTGCGGCGCGGCCGGAGGGGCCGCACTTCGTGGTCGCGCTCTCCCACCGCTGGTCGCCGGGCGCGCCCTACCGCCTCGGCGTGGAGGCCATCCCGGGAGATGTGCCGTACCGCCTGCCGATGGTCACACCCCGGCCCACCGTGCACGGCGTGCACCCGGCCACGGTCACCGGCCCGGCCGGGCAGGAGATCCACACCGACGACCAAGGGCGCTCCAACGTGCGCTTCCCCTGGGACCGCGAGGGGCCGGACGACGACAAGAGCAGCCTGCCCATCCGCACCCTGCAGATGCACATGCCCGGCTCGATGCTCCTGCCACGAGTCGGCTGGGAGGTGCTGGTGGCCTTCGAGGACGGCGATCCCGACCGGCCCTACATCCTCGGACGCACCTACAACGCACGGCAGCCACCGCCCGAGCCGTTGCCGAAGAACAAGACGGTGACCCGCTTCGGCACCTTCAGCTCACCGGGGGGTGGTGGGCTCAACGGCATCCAGTACGATGACTCCGCCGGGCGCCAGCACTTCGTCATCCAGGCCGCGTTCGCCAAGAACACCGAGGTCGCCAACAACATGGTGACCCAGACGGTGAAGAACGAGACGCTGAAGACGACCGGCAGCCAGACGCGCACCGTCGGCGGCAACGAGGACGTCTCCATCACCGAGGCACACCTGGTGGGGGTGGCCTCGCAGTCGGCGACGGTGGGGGGCACCCAGAAGATCTGGGTCAAGGGCAACATGGCCGTCTCCGTTGGCAGCGAGAGCGTCGTCATCGGCGGCGCGCTGCTGGAGAAGGTCGGCGACCCGGTGGCCGGCGCGGTGGCCCTGGGCAAGGCGGCGGCCATGGCCGGCGTCGGCGCCCTGGGCACCGCCGGGCAGCTGGCCGTCATCGGGTATCAGGTCGGTACCGGCATCGCCGAGGGAGGTTGGCAGGGCGGGCTGACCGCCGGCGTGGGCGTGCTCGCGGGCTTCGTACCGGGCGCGGACGCGGTGATGTCCAGCGTGACCGGAGCCCCCGCCCCGGCACCGTGGAACGAGGCGCCGCCGGCGGGGGGCGCGACGGCTGCGGGCGGCGGCGCGGCCACGGCCAGCGACGCGAGCGCGGCGGCGGGACCGGGGCCGGGCCACCGCGGCACCTGGGTCGATGGCGCCATGACCGAGATGATCGGGGCCGCGCACACGGTGACCACGCCGGGGTCCATCGGCTGGAACACGACCGGCGTCGCCACCGTGCTCGTCGGGGGCAGCCACTCGACGCGGACCCTGAGCGCCGATCTCAAGGTCCTGGGCGCCCACACCGAGCAACTCGGCAGCCTGAAGATCAACACCAAGGGCGGCACCTCGCGCAAGATCACCGGCGCCATGACCACCAGCGTCGGCGGCGGATACAAGGCCGACAGCAAGGGTGCCTACGGCATCAAGTCCCACGCCAAGCTCACCCTCACCGTGGGCGGGTCGCTGACCCTCGACGGGAGCACGGTGATCTTCGAGTGCGGAGACTCAAAGGTCACCGCCACCTCGAGCGGCGTGCAGATCGTGGCCGGCAACATCGAGATCACCGGCGCCTCGAAGCAGACAGCGAAGAGCACGCACAAGTGAAGGTCGCCATCGTCGGCCTGGGGCTGGTGACACCCCTGGCGCGCACCGCCACCGAGCACGCCTTCTTCCTGCGCGCGGGGGTCATCGGCCCACCGCGTGCCCCCTTCCTGCTGGCCGACGACGAACAGCTCCCGGTGCGAGTGACGCCATGGCTCGGCGCACGCGCACCGATGGCCGAGCGGCTGGCCGCGCTGGCGCGCCCGGCGATCTCCGAGGCGCTGGCACCGCTCGCCGCCAGCGGAGCGGGACCGCTGGCCGGCTTCCATCTCTGCACCACGGAGCGACGCGCCGGCGCCGGCGGCGCGCTCGAGGACGCCCTGACGCCGGTGGCCAGGATGCCACGGGCGGCGCGAGTCACCGGCGAGGCCGGCGCCTTCCAGGCGCTGGAGGCGGAGTCCAGGGCGCTGGAGCGCGACCCGCAGCGCCTGTCCGTGGTGCTTGCCGTCGACTCGTTCGTCTCCATCGAGGCGCTGTGCGAACGCCTCGATCGCGCGCCGAGCCCCTGGGCCGCCGAGGCGCGTCCCCCGGCCGAGGGGGCGGCGGCGCTGCTGGTCACCTCCCCGGCCAGAGCGCGCGAGCTGCGCCTCGACGTGATGGCCACCATCGATCACGTGACGGTGTTCCGCGACGCGGCCACCGACGACAACGACGAGCCGGCCGAGGCCAAGCTGATGACCCAGGCCCTGCGGCGGGCGCCGGCCACGCGCCCCTGGCGCTTCGCGTTCGGCCCGGTGAGCAGCGGCGGCCTGCGCAGCACCGAGTGGCACCTCGCCACCGCCCGCACGGCGACGCGCTTCGGCCGCGAGTGCGAGATGCGCAGCATCGAGGCAGAGGTCGGCGCGCTCGGCGCCGCCACCGGGGCCGCAGACATTGCCCTCGGCGCGGCCATGCTGCGCCACGACGCCATGGTCATGGACGCCTCGCATCCAGCGACGTTCGTGGCCTGGGCGATGTCCGGCGACGGAACGCGTGGACTGGCAGCGCTGGAGGTCATCGGCAAGTGAGCGCCTGGTCGCAGGCCCTGGTCGAGGCGCTGGCAGCGCTGGCCGAGGAGATCTCCGCCCTGCCCGACAGCGCGGCGCGCGCCTCCTCGGCGCCGCGCTGGAGCAGGCGCGCGCGCGCGCCGAGCGCACGCCGCCGCCGCGGCCCAGCGAGCTGTCGTCCGCGGTCCACGGCGTCGCGTACCTGCTCATGCGCATGCTCGCCGAATCGCCTGGCGAGGAGGAGGCGCTGCTCCAGGCCGCGCGCGTCTGCGACGCGCTGGTCGATCCCTCCGACCGTGTCCCCATCGAGGTCGCCCTGCCGCGCGCAGCCGGGCCTGCGGCGCAACCGCTGCGCGCCACCCGGGGGCGTCCGGCACTGCTGCGCGTCGATCGCGCGCCATTTGCGGGCGCGCGGTGGGAGGAGGAGGCGGCTCCCTCCGCGCCGCCGGTGCCCGAGCAGCAGGAGCCCGTCGCCGACATGGACGACGAGGACGAGCACCGCGCGGAAGCGGAGATCGGCCTGGATACGCCGGAGGTGGCGCGCGCGCCGGCCGAGCTCGAGGCGCCTGTCCCGACCGGGCCCATCCCGCGCCTGCGCATCGGCAAGGGTGGCGAGGCGCTGTCGCTCGCCGCGTGTCGGGCCCGCACCCTCAGCTACTGCCTGGACGGCATCGCCCACCAGGCGAAGCAACGATCGCTGCGCACCCTCGCCGACCGCACCGAGGTCGAGGATCAGCTGCTGGCTCTCGCCGACGCGGCGGCGGTGACCGGAGGCGACCTGGTGGTGGAGATCCTGCGCTGGTGGAAGGGCAGCATGGATCTGCCGTCACCGACCACCTCGTGGGCCGCGGCCTTCCTGCTCGCCTCGCTCGACGGCGACGATGCGCTGCACGCCATCGACGCCGGCATCGAGCCCTGCCGCGCGGCGCCGGGCCACACGGGCGCGCCATCGCCGACGCGCTGCAGGTCTCGCCGCACCCTTCACTGCCAGCGCTGCTCGGCCACCTGCGCGGCTCCGTCCATCCGGTGGCGCGGGCGGTGGGCATCGAGGCCGCCTGGAGGCGGGCGCCGCAGGATCCACAGGAGCTGCGCCGCGCGCTCTTCGATCCCAACCCGGCGGTCCAGGGCGCGGCGCTGCGCGCGGCGCGACGGCTGCAGCCGTCCGAGGCCAGCGCGCTGTTGCCGGTGGTCCGCGTTTCGCTGCAGCTGCCGTGGCGCGAGGTCGCCTGCGAGGCGGCGCGCACGCTGTCGAGCTGGGGAGACGCCAGCGCCTATCACCTGGTCACCGGCGGCGCGCGCGCGGCAGAGGTGCTCGGCACGCACGCCGCCGAGGTGCTGGTGGACCACGGAGAGGTCGCCGACCTCGAGCGGCTGCAGCAGGTCCTCTCTCGCTTTCCCCCCTCCGGGGAGCACCTCTTCCTGGTCGCGCGCTTCGGGCACCCGGCTGCCTGGGGATACCTGCTCCATCACCTCGGCAACGCCGACCTGGCCGACGACGCGGCGGAGGCACTGGCGACGCTGTTCGGGCCGCGCGTGGACGAGGATGCGCAGACGGACGTCGGCGCCTGGCGCGCAGCCATCGAGGCGCTCGCGCCGGAACCCGACGTTCGCCTGACCCGCGGTCAGCCCTGGACCCCGCGATTGCTCGCCGAGGAGCTGGCCGCCGGCGATCTGACGCCCGCCCACGCGAGCCAGCTGTCCAGCGAGCTGTCGAGCCGCTGTAACCTGCACGCGCCGCTCGATCTCGCCGCCTGGTCGGCGGAGGAGGCCGCGGCCCGCGCGTCGCTGGCGGCCAGCACCAACCAGGTCTCGGCGCGCTACCCCGCCGGGCGCTGGGCAATATCGCCCTGAGCCGTCTCAGGCTTCGCCATTGTCGACGACCAGCTCGCGCAGCACGTCGCGCCCACGCCCGACGGGGAACGACGCCCGTACCGTGACCTCGAGCCGGCGGGCGTTGGTGTCGACGAGCACGGTGTCGATCAGCGGCCGCACCACGCGACGGCCACCGACGTCCGAGCGGGCGATGACGCTCACCGGCAGGGCCGGCAGCGTGAAGGCCAGCGCCTCGAGCGACATCCCGGCGATGCCCAGCGGATCGCCGGGCACGAGGTGCGGCTGGAAGCAGAGGGTCGGGTGCGCGACGCTGGCGGCGCGCGGGTCGTAGTCGCGAGGAGGCAGCGGCATGCGCTCCTGCTGCCAGACCTCGTCGAACGTTCCCGCGTAGTCCCGCCGCGGCGACCAGTGCGGCGGGATGGCGCCGAAGCCCACGGGCGCGTGCGTGTCCGTCGCGCTCGTGTGGGGTCGCAGCGGGTGCTCGATCTGCGGAGCTGGCGTGTCCACCAGCGAGGCGGTGCGCGTCGCCACCCCGACACCCGCCGGGTTGCGCGGCTCGTAGACGGTGTAGTCCGCCGAGGCGCCGACCTACGCGCGCTCGTAGAGCACCGACTTGCGCTCGAACGGCGCTGCCGGCCCGATGGCGACCCCCACCGCCCCCGGTAGTAGAAGCGCTCACCGTGAATGCGCAGCGGGACCGTGGTGGACCGCACGCGCACGCCGAGGTCCATGCTGTCCACCGGCCGCAGCGACACCGCGTCGCCGATGACCACCACGCACGTGCCCGCCTTCTCCAGGCACACGTCGGACGGGTACCTGACACTCGATCTCTCGTTCTCCGGGTCGTGCAGCACATCGGCCGCGCGCACGGGTGCCTGCTCGTCGGCGAAGGATGGCGGCGCGGCGGGGCGCAGATCGAACGTGGCCTTGACGATCACCGCCACGCACTGCCGACCGCTCGGGTCCAGCATGGGGACGGCGAGCGCGGGGAACCCGGTGCAGTTGGCGAGTGACACGCCGGGCCACGGTGGCACCCCCGCCGGGAGGCGGTCAAGCCGGCAGCGCTGACCATGCGCTGCCACCGCCGGGCAGCATGGAGGGGGGGCAGCTGCCGGCCAGGCGTCGACCGAGCGCCGCGCCGGCCACCTCCGCTTACCGCTCGCGCGACTCGCGCGGGATGCGAATGGAGTACACGCCCTTGCCGGTGGCGATGGTCTCGCTCTCGTCCGAGGGGTGGAAGACGCGAATGTCGGCCACGCCGACGCGGTTGCCGACGCGCACCACCGTGGCCTCGGCGGCCAGCGTCTCCAGCTTGCCGGGGCGCAGGTAGTCGATGCGCAGGTCGATGGTCGAGACACGCGCCATGGGGTTGTCGATGGCGCTCCAGACCGCGCCGCCGCCGGCCGTGTCGGCGAGCATGCTGATCACCCCGCCGTGGACCGCGCCCTTGAGCGGGTCGCCGACCAGCTCGTCGCGCCATGGAATCTCGAGGCGCACCTTACCGGGCCCGATGTGCGGGGCGCGCACGCCGAGGAACGTGTTGAAGGGGATGAGCTCCTCCATGACCTGCCGCAGGGCGCCGGGATCCATGACGCGTGACCTTACTTCAGCTGCTCAGCAGGCTGCGGGCGATCTGCGAGATCTGGATCTCGTCGGTGCCGCCGTAGATCTGGAGCACCTTGGCGTCGCGGCACAGCTGCTCGACGCGGTACTCGGCCATGTACCCGTTGCCGCCGAAGAGCTGCACCGCCTCCAGGCACACGTCCATGGCCGCCTGCGCCGAGTAGAGCTTGCAGGCCGAGGCCTCGGCCAGGGCCATGCTCCGCCCCCAGGAGGCGAGCTCGATCTGGCGGAAGACGAGGTTCTGGATGTTCATGCGCGCCACCTCCATCTTCGCCAGCTTGAGCTGGATGAGCTGGAAGTCGCCGATGGGGCGGCCGAACTGGACGCGGGTGCGCGCGTACTCCAGGCAGAGCGCCTGGCACTGCTCGACGATGCCCAGCGCCATGGCCGCCACCGCGGTGCGCTCGGCGGTGAACGTCTCCTTGGCCCCCGAGCGAGCCGGCGCGTCCTCGGTCTCGCCGAGGAGCCGGTCCTTGCCGACGCGCACGTCCTCCACGAACAGCTCGCCGGTCGGCGAGGAGTGGAGGCCCATCTTGCGCAGCGGCTTGCTCTGCACCAGCCCGGGCATGCCCTTGTCGAGCACGAAGCTCAGCACCTTGCGCTCCTTGGGGTCGTTGCCCTCGTCGAGCTTGCATATGAAGACGATGGTGTCGGCGTAGGGGCCGTTGGTGATGAAGGTCTTGCTGCCGGAGAGCAGGTAGTCGCCGTCATCCTGGCGGCGCGCGGTGGCCCGCATGCCGCCGAAGGCGTCGGAGCCGCTGGTCGGCTCGGTGATCGCCCAGGCCCCGATCGTCTCCAGCGTCAGCAGCGGCAGCGCCCAGCGCTCCTTCTGTGCCCGCGTGCCCTTGGCCATGATGGCACCCGCGGTCAGGCCCATGCTCACCCCGAGCGCGGTGACCATGCCCGGGCTGACGCGGCACATCTCCATGATGGGGATGATCTGCATCGCCGCCGCGTTGCCGAGCTCCTCGGAAGGCGCCTCGCGCTTCTTGCGCTCGCCGCCCTCGCCGTCCTGACGGCGCTCGGCCTTGGCCAGGTCGGACGCGAAGCGCATGCGCGCCATGTCGCCGAGGCCGAAGGTGGCCGCCATCTTGCGGAGGATCTCGTACGGCGGCAGGTCGCCGTGCTCCAGCGCCTCGACGTGCGGCTGCACCTCGGTCTCGACGAAGCGACGGAAGGCGTCGCGGATGGCCTGGTGGGTCTCGCTCCACTCGATCATCCGCGCACTGTAGCAGCGGCGGCGGCTGGCCGCGCGGGGCCGCGCCGGACCGCTCAGTCGTCGCGGCCGCGCGTCGTCGCGCGCACCGGCGCGGTGAGCTCCCGCAGCGAGCCGAGCAGCGCCTGGTAGCGGCGGGCCCCGAACGGCTCGGACAGCGCGCGCTGCGCCTCGAGCCAGGCCGGATAAGCCTTGGCCAGGCTGCGCTTTCCCTTGGCGGTGAGCACGGCGCGGCGCTCGCGCCGATCGGCGCCGGGCTTGATCTGCACCCAGCCGCGCTTCTCCAGCACCGCCAGGTTGCGGGTCATCGTCGAGGGGTCGAGCGTCACCTCCTCGGCCAGCGCGCCGAGCCCCAGGCCACCCAGCGCGTGCAGCGTGCCGAGGATGGTGAACTGCATCGCGTTCACCCCGCTGGGCTCGAACCGGGCGTTGTAGTGCTGGGTGATGATGCGCGCCGAGCGGCGCAGGTTGGAGCACGCACAGCTCGCGCCCATGACCCGGCATTCCTCGAGAGTGGGCAGACGCGGCGTGCTCATGATCGGCGGAAGCATAGCGCGGGAGTGGCCCGTGGCGACGATGCTTGCATCACCAAGGAAATCGGTTGTGCACCATACAAACCAACCCGACCGGCCGAGCCGCCTATGCTGCGCGCGTGACCCGACGCCTCCTCCACTGGGCCGTGACCGCTGCCTCCCTGCTCGCCGCTGGCTGCGAGCGCGCGCCGCCCGCCCCTGGCGACGCAGGCGCAACGCAGACGCCGCCCTCGAGCGCGACGGGGGCGGCCAGCGCGGCCTCGCCGGCGGCTGCGGGCAGCGTGGCTGCGCCCGCGGAGATCGCCACCGCCGTCGGCGCCGTGCTCGATGACTGGCACGACGCCGCCTCCCGCGCCGACGAGGAGCGCTACTTCTCGCACTTCACCACCGACGGCGTGTTCCTCGGCACCGACGCCAGCGAGCGCTGGGACGTGCCCGCGTTCCGCGCCTACTCGCACCCGCACTTCGCCAAGGGCAAGGCCTGGCGCTTCCGTGCCACGCGGCGCGCGGTGATGTCCGGCGCCGGCAACACCCTGGCCTGGTTCGACGAGGACCTGACCACCGAGAGCCTGGGGCCGGCGCGCGGCAGCGGCGTGCTGCGCCGCGAGGCCGACGGTCGCTGGCGCATCGCGCTCTACAACCTGACCATCACCGTGCCCAACGAGCGCTTCGACGAGGTGAAGAAGCTGCTCGCGGCAGCCGCCGACGCCGGTCTTCCGCAGGACGCGGGCGGCAGCGCGGCAGGCCCGGGCGGCGACGCCAGCGGCGCCGTCAGGGACGCCGGTGGCAAGCCGATTGCCACGCCCGGGAGCCCAGCGCCGCCCGGCGCTTCGGTTCTCGACACCCGCGACTGACGCCGGCCCGATGTATTGACGGCTTTCTGGCGGATGGCGACATGTAGGTGTCGGGCGCGGGGTTTGCCTACGGCCCGCGCATGGCTCGCCTCGCGCTGTGCGCCTTGCCGCTGCTGCTCCTCTCGGTCGCCGCCTGCGGCGGTGAGGGCGAGGACACGGCCTCCGCCGTCGGAAATGCCGAGGACGCTGCCTCGTTCTTCCGCGACGACAAGATCTACGTCGTGCGCATCACCGGCTGGGACGGCAGCAAGATGACGCCCCAGGCGCTGCAGGACGAGACCACCGTCGCCGGCGCCACCTTGCGCATCCTCGAGACCCGCCCGACCAGCGAGCGCCACTGCCCCGACGGCGAGGGCACCCAGGTCTACGAGACGAAGCTCTTCAGCCTGCGCACCAGCGGCAACTTCACCAAGGGCACGCCGAAGTCTTCCTACAAGGTGAAGATCACCGAGGGCGACTCGAAGAAGCGCTTCCTCGGGATGAAGGACCTGAACCTCAAGTCCATGTGGAACGACGTCTCGCAGATCGAGCTCGGTCCCGCCGACGAGTCCCCGTCCGGCTTCGAAACCGGCGACGCGGCCACCAGCTTCCCCGTCCCCACCGCCGACACCTTCGAGGCCCTCCATGTCTGGTCGCTCTCGAGCAGCGCCGCCTCCAAGGCGCCGGACATCTCCGACCTCGCCGTCTCCCCCACCGGCGAGCTCCACCTCCTCAGCGACGAGGGCCGCCTCATCGCCCTGGTGGAGTCCAACCTCGGCCCCACCGAGGACCACGCCAAGCTGACCCGGACCTGGAAGCTCCCCAAGAAGGCCAAGCACCCCGAAGGCCTCGTCTTCCTCCCCGACGAGACGCCGGTCATCGCCATCGACTCCACCTCGAAGAAGAAGAACGGCTTCGTCCTCGCGCCGCTCGACTGACGACCACAGCGGCCTGCCGCGGGACCTGTAGTCGCGCGCCCCGAGCAGCAGTACGCACGAGCCATGCGCGCCGTCGTCATTCGCGAGCCGGGAGGCCCCGAGGTCCTCGAGCTCCGCGAGGTCCCCGATCCGCCCGTCCCTCCGCATCACCTCGCCGTCCGCGTCCAGCGGGCCGCCGTCAATCGCGCCGACGTCCTGCAGCGCCTCGGCCTCTACCCCGCTCCGGCCGGCGCGCCGCGCGACATCCCCGGGCTCGAGTACCAGGGCGTGGTCGAGACCACCGGCGAAGGCGTGACCGCCCACGCCAGGGGCGACCGCGTCTTCGGTCTGGTCGGCGGCGGCGCCTACGCGGACTTCGTCGTCGTCCACGAGCGCGAAGCCGTCCGCGTACCCGAGGGAGTGACCGACGAGCAGGCCGCCGCCGTCCCGGAGGCCTTCGTCACCGCCTGGGACGCGCTGGTGGTGCGCGGCCGCGCCCAGGCCGGCGACCGGGTGCTGGTGCATGCCGCCGGCAGCGGCGTGGGCACGGCGGCCGTCCAGATCGCCAGGGCGCTGGGCTGCACGGTGATTGGCACCTCGCGCACGCCGGACAAGCTCGCGCGCGCGCAGGCGCTCGGACTCGACGTCCCGGTGGTGCCGGCGAACGGGAAGTTCGCGGACGCGGTGCGAGCCGCGACCGGCGGCCGCGGGGTCGATGTGGTGGTGGAGCTCGTCGGCGGCGGCTACCTCGCCGAGGACATGGCCGCCGCCGCGCCGCGCTCGCGCATCGTCGTCGTCGGGCTCACCGCCGGCGCCTTCGCCGAGCTCGACCTGCGCGCGCTCCTGCACAAGCGCCTGGAGATCATCGGCACCGTGCTGCGCTCCCGCCCGCTGGAGGAGAAGATCGAGGCCGCGCAGATGCTGGCGCAGCGCATCTGCCCGCTGCTCGCCGCCGGCACCCTGCGCCCCGTCGTCGACCGCGTGCTGCCGCTGGCCGAGGCCGGCAAGGCGCACGAGCTCATGTCATCCGACGCCTCGTTCGGGAAGATCCTGCTGGAGATCGGCGCGTGAGCGAGCTCGCCCCGCGCGACGCGACCGAGGCCGACCTCGACGTCATCCGCGCCATCTACAACCACTACGTGGCCACCTCGACCTGCACCTTCCAGCTCGAGGCCGACACCGCCGACGACACCAAGCGCTGGTTCCGCGAGCGAGACCCCTCCGTGCACCCGGTGATCGTCACCGAGCGCGAGGGCGTGGTCATCGGCTGGGGCTCGCTCCACCATCACAAGACGCGCCGCGGCTACCGCTTCACCGTGGAGAACAGCGTCTACGTCGATCATCACCACCACGGCGGAGGCGTCGGCTCGGCCCTGCTCGTCGAGCTCGTCGCCCGCGCGCGCGCCGCCGGGCACCACAGCATCCTGGCCGGCGTCGAGACCGCCCAGGTCGCCAGCCTGCGCCTGCACCAGCGCCACGGCTTCGTGCGCGTCTCGCACCTGCGCGAGGTGGGGTACAAGTTCGAGCGCTGGCTGGACGTCGTGTACCTGCAGCTCATGCTGCAGGACGCGCCCACGCCCCCACCGGCGCCCTGAGCGCCTCAGGCGCGCTTCCAGACCTCGGCGATCCAGGCCTCGACGTC
Source organism: Polyangiaceae bacterium (assembly GCA_037720395.1). Lineage (GTDB taxonomy): Bacteria > Myxococcota_A > Polyangia > Polyangiales > Polyangiaceae > JBBJMR01. The sequence continues at coordinate 410 of JBBJMR010000149.1, read as the reverse complement.
GGCGGCGGTGGAGGGGATGTCCGCGGAGAGGTTCTTCATCCCCCTGGCGGTGACCACCACGTCGTCCTCGATGCGCACCCCGATGCCGCGGTACTTGGCGGGCACGGTGAGGTCGTCGATCTGGAAGTAGAGGCCGGGCTCGACGGTGAGCACCATGCCCGCCTTGAGCTTGCCGAACTTGTAGACCTCCTGGCGCGCCTGCGCGCAGTCGTGCACGTCGAGGCCGAGCATGTGGCTGACGTTGTGCAGCGAGTAGCGGCGGTAGAGCTGCTTCTCGTCCTGCAGCGCCTCCTCGGCGGAGCAGGGCAGGATGCCCAGCCGCTCGAGGCCCCGGGCCAGCACCTTCATCGCCGCACGGTTCGGCTCCATGAAGTCGTTGCCGGGCTTCACCGCCTCGAACGCTGCCTGCT
>JBBJMR010000404.1:0-6564 GCA_037720395.1 Polyangiaceae bacterium | reverse complement strand
GCCGCGGTCGAGGGCGGCAAGGTCGTCAACGAGGACGAGTATGCCGAGCAACTGAGCTTGCTCGACGAGGCGGGCAGGATGGCGGCGCGCATGGCACCGACCGCCCCCGCCGGGGCGCCGAACCTGGTGGAGAGCGTGGCCAAGGTGCGCGCGCTGGTCGACGCCAAGGCCGACGCCAGCGCCGTCACCGGAGACATCGAGCCCATCCGGGCCTCGACCATCGCCGCCTTCCGCCTCGCCGACTCTCCCTCGCGCGCGCCCGACCTGGCCCGCGGTCAGGCTCTCTGGAACGAGCACTGCATCACCTGCCACGGTGCGACCGGCAAGGGCGACACGCCGCGCGCCGCCACGCTCACCCCGCGTCCGACGAACTTCCACGATCCCGAGGTGGGCGCGACGATGACGCCCTATCGCGTCGCCAACACCGTCCGCTTCGGCGTCAACGGCACGGCGATGGTGCCGTTCACCTTCCTCAGCAACGAGGACCGCTGGGACCTGGCCTTCCTGGTGGTGTCGCTGCGGCACGCCGAGGTCGGCGCCGCCGACGCCGGCGCGCCGACGTACGCGCTGGGCGAGCTGGCGGTGCGCTCCGACGCGCAGATCGCCGCCGACCTGGAGTCCGCTGGCGTGCCCCCGCAGGCGCGCGAGGCGATCGTCGCCGATCTGCGCCGGCACGCCGCCTACGAGGATCGCGCCGCCGCGCGCCCCCTCGGTCTGGCGCGCGCGCGCCTGGATCGCGCGCGGGTGGCCATCTCCCGCGGCGAGCGCGACGCCGCGCGCGGCCTGATCATCGACGCCTACCTGGAGGGCGTCGAGCCGGCGGAGTTGCAGCTGCGCGCCGCCGACCCGAGCTGGCGCGGGTCATCGAGCAGCGCTTCATGACCCTGCGCGGCGCGCTCTCCGACGGCGCGCCGGCTGCGCAGCTCCTCGGCGAGACGAACGCCATCCTCGCCGACATCACCCGCCGAGCAGGTCATCGGCCACGACGACGGGCGCCGCTTCCTGCCCACCGCGCTGAAGAGCGGCGGCATCCTGCTGCGCGAGGGCGTCGAGGCGGCGCTGCTCATCGCCGCCCGCTGGCGCTGGCCACTCAAGCCGGCCTGGCCGACAAGAAGCGCTGGGTGCACCTGGGCTGGGCGACAGCGTTGCTGCTCGGCGGCATCACCTGGCTGGCGTCGACGCGGCTCATCGCCATCTCCGGCGCCAGCCGCGAGCTCATCGAGGGCGTCACCGCGCTGCTCGCCGCAGCGGTGCTCTTCTACGTCAGCTACTCGCTGCTGGCGCGCCGCGAGGTGGCGCGCTGGATGGCGTTCCTGCGCGAGCAGGTCTCTCCGCGGCGCGCCGCGCTCTCGCTCTTCGCCATCTCGCTCCTCGCCACATACCGCGAGGCGTTCGAGACGGTCCTCTTCTACCAGACCCTGCTGGCCACCGACGCCTCGGCGATCGCTGCGCTGGCCGGCGCGGCCGTGGGCGCCGTGGCCCTGGTGGCCCTGGTCCTCGTCTGGACGCGCGCCGGGCGCTTTGCGCCGCCGCAGCTCTTCTTCCGCGTCTCGAGCTGGCTGCTCTACGGCATGTGCGTGGTCTTCGCCGGGCAAGGCCTGGCCGCGCTGCAGGTGGCAGGCAAGGCGCCCATGCATCCGCTCGGGTTCCGGGGCATTCCCTGGCTCGGCATCTTCCCGACGGTGGAGACGCTCGCGCTGCAGGCATTGCTGGTCGCCTTGGCCGTCGCCGGCTGGTGGGTGGCGCGCCGCCGAGAGGACTCGAGCACCGCCAAGCCCGCCACCGCCTGACGCTCTCTACGCGCCGCGGTGGACCGGGCCGGCCCCGGGGTGCAGCGGCCGCAGGCCCCGCCGGGCCACGTCGGCGGCAGACTCGGCGGGCTCGGAGAGGTCCCACTCCAGGTAGAGCTTGTCGCCGTCGAAGCAGCCGAAGCTGGTCGAGATACAGAGCAGCGGTTCGCGATCGATGGCGTAGCCCTCGCGCGCCACGTCGTGCCCGAACACCGCCACCTTGGCCTCGGGGTGGATGGCACGCAGGAAGGCGTGGCCGCGCTCGCTGCTGGTGGTGCGCGCCCAGAGCAGGGCGCCGAGCGCGCCGCGGTTGGCCATCTCGTCGAGGGGCACGTCGAAGAAGCCCTCCAGCGGCAGGCGCTCCAGATCGGCAGCGCTCTCGATGCGCGCGTGGGGAGCGGCATGCAGCATCACCAGCCGCGCGCGCCGGGCCACGGCCACGAAGGGCCAGGTGCGCAGCCAGGCGCGCATGCGCTCGGTGCCGTCGTCGCCGAGCAGCTCCTCCAGGCGCCGCGCCTCGTCCGGGAAGAACTTCGCCACCACCGGCCCGCCGACGTGCGCGTGCTCGTGGTTACCGAGCAGGTAGTGGACCCTGCCCGGGTGGCGCTCGGCCAGGTCGCGCGCTGCCTCGAGCACCGCCTTGGAGTCGCCGCGGTAAAAGCTGCCCAGGTAGTCGGGCCAGTCGGCCTCGGGCAGCTCGGGGCCGTGGACCAGGTCGCCGGTGATGACCAGCGTGGCCCCGCCGGGCTCGCGGACAGCCGCCTCGAAGAGGGCGGCCACGCGCCCGAAGTCCGCCACGTTGCCTTGCAGATCGGTGGCCACCAGCAGCTTGCCCTCATCGGGCAGGGTCACCACACGACGCACGCGCTCAGGATGCCCGAGCGAGGAGCGCCGAGGCAAGCCGTTCGCCGCGGACGAACGAGCGCATGTGCGCGGCTGTCGGCCCGGGCGCGACAGGCGCCGCTGCCTTTCCACGACAAAACACGGGCAACCAGGCGGTTCCGGGGCAACGCCTTGACTGTGGCCGGGGCCGCGCCTATTGTTATTTCAGAAGGTTCTGAAAGTTCAGATGGCTACCGCAGAGAGCAAGAGGCGCGACGCGCCCACCGACCCGGAGTCGCTGCTCCGCGAGGCCGAGCTCCTGGCAGCCGACGCCATCGGCGACGTCATCGAGCACTGGGGCTTCCGCAAGGTGCTGGGGCGCGTGTGGACGGTGCTCTTCATCGCCGCCGAGCCGCTGCCGGCCGCGGACGTGGGCGAGCGCCTGGCCATGTCCGCCGGCTCGGTGAGCACCTCGCTGACCGAGCTGCAGCGCTGGGGTGTGGTGCGCCGCGTGTGGCGACCCGGCGAGCGCAAGGAGTTCTACGAGGCGGAGACCGACTTCTGGAAGATGATCTCCAAGGTCTTCGACGAGCGCGAGCGCCTCCTCTCCGAGTCGGTGCGCGGCCGCCTGGAGCGCGCCGCGGCGCTGCTGCGGCAGGTGCCGGCCTCGGCGGCGGTCACGCGCCGGCTCGACCGCATCAACCGCCTGCTGGCCTTCGTCGTCGTCTCGCAGACGGCGCTCGACGGCTTCATCAAGTCGCGGCGCGTGGACTTCTCGCGCTTCGGCGACCTGGTGCGCTTCCCGCTGGCCGCGCTGTCGGCGCGGCGGCGATCGTGATGCACCGTCCAGGGTCCGAGACAGCACCAACGCGCGGCTGCAGAACCGCAACGAGAGCCGAGGGAGTCGTGGGATGACGAGCGCCGCCATGGAGAGGGAGCACACGCCGGAGACGAGCGGCCGCGCCGCGCACGCCGGTCAGGGCCGCGAGAGCGAGGTCTGGTCCAGCCTGGTGGCGGTGTGCCTGGCCCAGGGCCTGGGCGCGCTGGCTACCCGTCTCGAGGAGCTGCGGCCCTGGCTGGAGGGGGATCTGAGCGAGGTGGAGGCGGCTCTGGCCGAGCTCGGACGCGGCGGCGATACGGTTGCCGAGAAGAGCGCCCGCCACCTGCTGGCCACCCGCGGCAAGCGCCTGCGCCCGCTGTGCGTGGCCCTGGCGGCGCGCACCGGCAGCCAGGGGTTCACCGACGCGGCGAGGCAGCTGGCAGTGTGCGCCGAGCTGGTACACGCGGCCACGCTGCTCCACGACGACGTGGTCGACGTCGGCGACCTGCGCCGCGGCCACCCCACCGCGCGCGTGCTCTACGGCAACGCCGCCTCCATCTTCGGCGGAGACTGGATGCTCTGCGAGGCGCTGTCCCGCATCGAGGCCGCTGCGGTGCCCGAGGTGCTGACGCGGGCCATCGCCACCATCCAGTCGATGGTCATCGCCGAGTCGCTGCAGCTCGCCGCGCGCGGCCGGGCCGACGCCACTCGCGATGAATACCTGCGCATCGCGCGCGGCAAGACGGCCTCGCTCTTCTCCTGGGCGGCGTTCGCCGGCGGGCGCGCCGGCGGCGTCGACGCCGCCGGTTGCGAGGCGCTGGCCGCCTACGGCACCAAGCTCGGTCTGGCCTTCCAGATCGTCGACGACGTGCTCGACGTCGCCGGTGACCCGGGGGACACCGGCAAGAGCCTGCTCGCCGACGTGCGCGAGGGGAAGATGACCTACCCGCTCATCCTGGCCGTGGAGCGGGACCCGTCGCTGTCGCGGGCGGTGGCCGCGCTCGGTCGCGGTGAAGTCGAGGGGGAGCTCGTCTCGCAGGTGGCTCGCGCGCTGCTGCGCTCGGGCGCCGTCGAGGCCTCGCTGGAGACTGCCGTGCAGCTCTCTCGCGAGGCGGCGGCGGCACTCGAGGTGCTGCCGCCGACGCCGGCGCGCGCCGCCCTGGAGGCGGTGGCGCTTTCCACGGTGCACCGGAGGAAGTGAGGACACCATGATCGTCACGCTCAAGCCTGGCGCCGAGGTTTCGCGCGTCCTGGGCGAGCTCGCCGCACGCGGCCTGTGGGTCAGCGCGCTGGAGAGGGCGCCGGGAGAGCCGGCCCTGCTGCTGGTCGCTCCGCACTCCGCGCAGGTCGACCCGCGCGAGCTCGGTGGCATCGAGGGTGTGCTCGGGGTGGCCGCGCCGAAGCCGCAGCATCCCCGCGTCACCGCGCAGCGGGCGCGGGTCACCGTGGCCGGCGTGCCCATCGGCGGCGGCGCCGAGCCGGTGTGGATGTGTGGCCCCTGCAGCGTCGAGTCCGAGCAGCACGCGCGCGAGCTCGCAGAGCAGCTGCGCCCGCTCGGCGTCCTCTTCTTGCGGGGCGGGGCATTCAAGCCGCGCACCAGCCCTTACGCCTTCCAGGGTCACGGCGAGCCGGCGCTGGGTTGGCTGCGGCGCGCCGCCGACGCCACCGGGATGCGCGTGGTCACCGAGGCGCTCGGGGAGGAGCACGTGGCGCCGGTCGCCGAGCACGCCGACATGGTGCAGGTCGGGTCGCGCAACATGCAGAGCTTCGCGCTGCTCAAGGCGGTGGGGCGCGCCGGCAAGCCGGTGCTGCTCAAGCGCGGCATGGCGGCCACGGTCGAGGAGTGGCTGCTCGCCGGCGAGTACCTCCTGCAGCACGGCGCGCCGGTGGTGGTGTTCTGCGAGCGCGGCATCCGCAGCTTCGACGCCAGCACGCGCAACCTCATCGATCTCGGCGCGGTGGCGCTCTTGTCGCACGTCTATCACCAGCCGGTCATCGTCGATCCCTCGCACGCCGCCGGGCGACGCGACCTGGTGGCGCCGCTGGCGCGCGCCGCCATCGCCGCCGGCGCCGCCGGTTTGATGGTGGAGACGCACGCCGACCCGGCGCACGCGCTCAGCGACGGCCCGCAGGCCCTGCCGCTGGCGGAGCTCGCGCGGCTGGTGGGTGAGATCAAGCGCGGCCAGCCCGACGGAGGTGTCTCATGAAGCGCAATCACGAGCACGGCCCGACGCGACGCGAGCCCTCGCGTACCGCGGCCACGGCCGAGATCTCCAGCCGTCTGAGCGGGTTCTACAAGCGCTCGCCGGAGGACCGCCTGGCGGCCATCTGCGCCATGGGGGTCTTCGACGACGACTGCCGTCAGCACCTCGGCGCCGGCGGGGGGCTGGAGCTCGAGGTGGCCGACAAGATGAGCGAGAACGTCATCGCCATCCACGGCCTGCCGCTGTCGGTGGCGAGCATGGTCGGGTTCGTGACGCTGACCGGCATCGCGTCGCGCAACGGCATCCTCAAGATCAGTCATTACATCAATCTCGTCCTCCACGAAGGCGAGACCTGGAGCGACGCGATGATCGTGCGCGGCACGCTGGAGCGGCTGACCCCGGTGCTGATGACGGCACTGGCCGCGGGTCTGGCGCTCGTCCCCTTGCTCATCGACGCGGATGCACCGGGAAAGGAGATTCTGCACCCCGTCGCGGTAACGATCTTCGGTGGGCTGCTGTCCGCGACGCTGCTCGACGCGCTCGTCACCCCCGTCCTGTTCCGCCGTTTCGGCCGCAAGCCGCTTGAACAACTGATCGCTTCGGCAGAGCCTGGGAACGCGACCCATTTTTAATCACCAACCAAGAAGGATGAAGACATGAAGACCGCCTTGCTCGCTCCCCTGGCTATGTTGATCGTTGCCGGCTGCTCGCAGCCCGATGCCACCAACACCGCCGCCGCGGCGCCCGCGGATGCTTCTCAGGGGTCGGCCGTGGCCGCCAACACCCGTCCCGACGGCACGATCATCGACGAGTCCAAGCCGCACGAGCACACCGAAGCCAATGCGCACGATAAGCCGATGGACCACATGGCGATGATGACGCCGCAGCCGAGCGATTCCGCCGCGACCAAGGGCTACAAGCAATCGAT
>JBBJMR010000148.1:0-20684 GCA_037720395.1 Polyangiaceae bacterium | reverse complement strand
TGGATGGCGTCGCTGGCCTCGGTGCCGACCAGCCCCTGGATCTGCGAGGCAACCTGGCCGCGTGCCGCGTCGTCGCCGAAGACCATGCCCGCCACCGACACGGCGAGCACCAGCAGCGGGGCCATGGACAGGAGCGCGTAGAAGGCCAGCGCCGCCGCCAGCCGCGACGCCTTGTCGTCGATCCACGCTTCGCCGGTCTCCTTGAGCAGAGGCCAGGCATCCCGGATGCGCATCGGTCTTCCTCGTCAGCGCCGGCGGCCGGAGAACTGCCGCCGCGCGCCGCCCCCGCCGCCACCACCGCCACGCCCGCCGCCCGAGGGGCCGGCACGCCGCGGCCCTTCGCCGCGCGGGCCTCCCTCCACCGGACCGGAGAGCTCCGGGGGGCGCTCGCCGCCGGAGACGGGGATGCGCTGGCGGATGTAGCGCTCGATGTCCGCCAGGTAGGCGCGCTCCTCGCCGTCGACGAAGGAGACGGCGCGACCGAGCGCGCCGGCGCGACCGGCGCGACCGATGCGGTGCACATACTGCTCGGGGACGTTGGGCAGCTCGTAGTTGATGACATGCGAGATGCCGTCCACGTCGATGCCGCGCGCGGCGAGGTCGGTCGCCACCAGCACGCGCAGCTTGCCCTCGCGGAAGCCGCTCATGGCCCGCTCGCGCGCGCCCTGCGACTTGTTGCCGTGGATGGCAGCGGCGCCGATGCTCGCCTTCTCCAGCTGCTCGGCGACGCGGTTGGCACCGTGCTTGGTGCGGGTGAAGACGATGGCCCTCTCCACCGCCGGGTCGCGGAGCATGAGCTCCAGGGCGGCGCGCTTCTGGGTGCGATCCATGAAGACCACCGACTGCTCCACGGTGTCGGTGGTGGTCAGCTTCGGCGCCACCGCCACGCGCACCGGATCGACCAGCATGCTCCGCGCCAGCCCGTCGATCTCCGGCGGGATGGTGGCGGAGAAGAACAGCGTCTGTCGCTTGGCGGGCAGCTGGACGACGACCTTGCGCACGTCGTGCACGAAGCCCATGTCGAGCATGCGGTCCGCCTCGTCGAGGACGAAGTGGGTCACCCCGTCGAGCGCCACCACGCGCTGGCCGGTGAGGTCGAGCAGACGCCCCGGCGTGGCCACCAGGATGTCCGGCGTGTCATCGAGGGCGATCTCCTGCCAGTGCTGGCTGACGCCGCCGTACACCACCAGGTGGCGCAGCGAGTAGTAGCGCCCGTAGGCGGCGATGCTGTCGGCGATCTGCGCGGCCAGCTCTCGCGTCGGCGTCAGGATCAGCGCGCGAATCTTGTTGCTGCGGGGCTCATCCGCGAGGTGCTGCAGGATGGGCAGCACGAAGGCCGCCGTCTTGCCGGTACCGGTCTGCGCGGCGGCGAGGACGTCGCGACCGGCGATCGCCGGCGGGAGCACCTCGGTCTGGACCGGCGTCGGGCGCTGGTAGCCGTCGTCGATCAGCGCGCGCACCAGCGGAGGCGCCACGCCGAGCGCGGCGAACGGGGAATCGACCATGGCGGCCGCCATCACATCGGTCATCGCCGATTGCTCGCGGCGCGCGCGCTCCGGCGAGCCTGCCGACGGCGCCTGCGGCTGCTGGCGCGACTGCTGCCGCGGCTGGGGGCGCGTCTGCGGGCGCGGCCCGCCGCGCGACGGGCCCGAGGCCCGACGCGGCTGCTCCGCGCGCGCTCCGACCGCGGGCGCTCGGCACGCGGCTCGTGTCGCGGGCTCGCGGCGCGCGGCTCCTGTCGCGGGCGCTCGGCGCGCGCCTCCGGTCGCGGCGGCTCGTCTCGCGGCCGCTCGGCGCGCGCCTCCGGTCGAGCTTCCTGCCGCGGGCGCTCGGCGCGTTCGGGCCGCGGGTGCTGCGCGCTGGGCGGGTCGCCCCGCTCCTGTTGCTGCCACGAGCGCGGCGGCTGTCCCGGGGTCCGCAGCGGCGGATCCACGGTGCCGCGGTAGGTGGAAGGACGGGTGGGCTCCTGCGCGTGGGCGGGGCTGGACGTGGTGGTGCCGGCGGCACTGGGCCGGCGGGGCGGAACGATCTCAAGGCTGGGCTCTCTCGTCGGAAAGGCGATGCTGCTCGCTACCTTCCGACTGGGCACGCGGGCTCGAGACGACCCGGCCCGTAAGGGGCCGGCGGGGCCGAAGCCCACTACGCTCTAGCGGCATGTGGGCCGGACGGCCAGGTCAAACCACGCAGGGCCTCCGGGCGGCTCCCGCCGCATGGCGACGCGCAGCGCACGATTTCGACCGCTCACGGTGACGGCCCGATCATGCGGGGCGCCCATGTTGTGCCGCGGGTACGGCCAACGCGCCCGCGTTCGGGGGCACCCGCCAGGTACGGAGCTTGCGGTGTCCCGCGTCCATGAGACAGAACGATCTGCGCCGCGGGCTGCTCCTGGCCGCGGCCATCGCGCTGGTCGCGTGCGGAGACGAGCCGCAGCCGGTGGAGAACGCGCGACCTGCCGAGCTCGGCGTGCTGGCCGGGAGCGAGCTCCGCTTCGCGCGCACGCTGGTGGCGCCCTACGCCAGCACCGACTACGGGCCAGCAGCCCACGTCGGCACGCGCTCCGAGGCCTTCCACCGGGGCGTCTGCATGGAGGCGCTGGTGCGCCTCGCGGACGCGCGCGCGAACGGCGAGCCCGTCGATGCTTCGCACCGCGGCGTGACCCTGCTCCGCGACCACCTGCCCGGGCTCTTCGCTGGCGTCGGCGACGACGTGTTCACCAAGCCGGCCAGCGGCGCCATCTGCCTCATGGCCACGCGACTTGCCGGCGACGCGCTCACGGCCGACGAGCTCGCGCCGTTGTACGCCGCGTTCGCCGCGCTGGCGCGGTTCGTCGTCGAGGAGCGGAACGCGCACTGGTTCGGCGTGGAAAAGTGGGACGGGACCGTCGACCCTGGCAACAGCCAGGCCGAGGAGCTCGGCTTCACCGCCTCCTTCCTGGTAGCCGCGGGCAAGCTCCTCCCGGACGTCCAGGGAGCGTTCGGCGCCGCGGAGCGCGACGCCTGCCTGGCTGAAGCGCAGCGGATGGTGGCGCTCTCGCACACCGCCTGCAACGTCGAGACGCCCACCGCGGAGACGCCGGCCTGCCCCTTCGCCACCTGCGACGCGTCCGACCCGGAATGCGTCGACGGCCGGCGCTGGCTGGTCGCCAACCACGGCATGACCCCGCATCCCATCTACACCGCATCCCTGCTCACCTCGTACGCGGAGATGGCCATGATCCATCGCCAGCTCGGCGAGGAGGTCCCATCCTGGCTGCCCGGACCGGAGACCATCGATCCGCTCATCGGCGCCGTCGCCGCTCGCCTCCGCGAGGATCCGGATCCCGTCCACGGGCACCGCGCCTTCAGCGTCCTCGGCGACTTCGACCGCGTCGACGCGGGCGGCGCTCACCTCCCCGACGAATACCCGAACCTCGCGTACACGCTGCGCAACCAGCTGCCGCCGACGACCCGCCTCGACGCGTTCTCCACGGCATACGACAACGCGCTCGGAATGACGCGCGGGTACATCGTGCGCGGCGAGGGCATCTGGCACTATCGCTGCGACGCCGGCGGCTGCGCGCCGACCTACGCCCAGCCGCTGGCAACGTTGTGGAGCAAAGCGACGTGGACGCAGAGCCCGCCCTTCGCAGTGGAGCTGCCCCCGGACGACGTGCAGTCGCTGTCGCAGTTCTATCGCCGGGTCGACGGAGCGGAGCGCCTCGGCACGCTGGTCAAGAGTGGGGAACGGCTCTGGTACTACGAGTGCCACCAGCTGGACGGCAAGACCGAGGTGGTCTGCGACCCCTGCTACACGCGCACGGCGGCCGAGGAGATCTCCGCCGTCACCTGTCCCGCGAATGCGACCTGCACCCCTCCACCGGCGGACGCCGACCTGAGCGTCACCTACGACAACCACCTCGACAGGCTGCGCGTCTACCTCACCAGCGGCGACCGCATCTGGCATTACCGCTGCGAGAGCCAGGTCGCGTGCCAGGCCACCGCCTGCGAGTGGGTCTACACCGCCATGCCGCTGGCCGACCTGTGGGAGTCGGTGGAGGACGCGCCGGCCCGGTTCACGGACGCCGCCGGCGCGTACCAGGAGCTCCCGCGCCAGGACATCGACGCGCTCACCCAGTCTTACCGCCAGAACACCGGAGACGACACGGACGTCCTGGCCACCTACGTCGTGCGCGGCAACCGGATCTGGCACTACACCTGCTCGTACGAGAACGACGCTCCGCGCTGCCGGGCGCAGTACACGAAGACGCTCGCGCAGACCTGGGCCGGGATCACCGCCGGGGACACCTTCGAGGCCTGGCCGGTGACCCTCGGCGCGCCGTGGCCAGCGGACGCGGTGGCGCGCGTCGACCGCGGCGTGGTGGACTGGGGCTTCGACGGCACGGTCCAGAACAGCGCCTGGGCCGCAGGGCTGGCGCTCGGCAGCGGCGCGATCGAGGCGCGCTACGCCGCGCTGCACACCGAGCAGGAGGCGCGCTTCGGCGAGTGCTCCACCGAGACGTGTCAGCGGCCGTGGCTGCCCCCCTCCTTCGCCGATGACACGCGCGGCCTCGAGTGGTCGTTCTCCCCGCTGCCCGCGCTGGCCGAGGCGGACGTCATCGCCGCCCTCACCGACCGCTGGGGTCAGCGGCCGGACCAGGACGTGAAGCTCAACACGCACTGGTTCTTCAACATGCTGGCCGGCTACAACCACGCCGTCGCCTGGATGTTGCTGACACCCGAGGCCAAGCTCTTCGTCCAGGAGTGACCCGGGCGCGAGACCACCGCGCCGCGCCGGCTCAGCTCTTGCGGCCGGCGAAGAGGCGCAGCAACGCCATTGGATAGGTCGGCTTGACCAGGTGCGCGTCGAAGCCGGCCCGCTGTCTTGGATGACAATCCGCGGCCTGGTTTCGCCCGCCCGTCACCTCGGGCGAGGTCCGAGTGGGACGAGAATCGTCAGCGCGTTCGTGGGTTAACGGCGGCCGGGGCGCTGGACGAAGCTGGGCTCGGGGCTCACCGCAAGCAAGGTCGGGCCGATCCGGACGGCCGCCGGCGTCGCGCCCGGACGCAGATGAAGAGCCCCAGCAAGCCCAGGACAGCCGCCCTCCCGGAGCTGCCGGCGCCGGCCGCGCGGCAGCCGCAGCCGGCACCCGCCGAGGGCCCGGACGCCGACGCCACGCCATCTCCATCGTCTCCCGCCTCGTCCCCGTCGGCGCCGGGGCCGGTGGCACCACCGATGGAGAGGACCCACGACTGCTCGTCGGCGCCATGGTCGTTGGCGACGCGCACCAAGACGTCGAAGTCGCCGTCCTCGGAGGTGTCCACGACCAGCACGCCGGTATCCTCCTCGATGTGCACCGGGCCCTGGGCGGACCAGCGCTGCGGACCCTGGCCGCTGGCCGTCGCGAAGTAGACGAGGTCGTCGCCGGGCGCGGCGTGCGTCGGAGGCTCGCTGGTGATCTGCGGCGGCTCGAGCGGCTCGGGGTTCATGAGCACGATGCCTGCCGCGCCCGCGAGCTGGAACAGCGCGCCCTTGCCGCCGTAGTCGAACCAGAGCTCCGGGTGATACGGCAGGTGGGCGGTGACCATCTCGCCGCCCGTCGCGGCGAGGGTGACGACGTGGTGATACGCCTCGCCGTCCCACTGCTCGACCGGCGTGCGCGCGCCGGCGGAGTAGACGATGCGCACCAGCTGCGGCGCCGCCGGATCGATGGGCTGGGCCAGGATGTTGGCGTTGGCGGCAGTGGCCCGACGACGATCGCCCTGGTCCTCCCAGTCGGCGACGTAGAACTCGAAGGAGCGCACCGGCTGATCGGTGCGCGTGAGCATGGCCATGGACAGGAGGAGCGACCCCGAGGTGGTGGTCGGGTAGTCGGCGTACATGTCGCGCACCGCCGCGTGCACCGACGGGTCGCGGTCGGAGAGCAGCGTCCAGCGGCCGAGCTGCAGGCGGTACGACGAGCCGTTGAGGTCGCCGGTGCCGCCCACGTGGTCGTAGCTGGTTGCCTGGTCGATGTAGACGCGCTGCATGAAGGTGTTGGCGAAGCCGCTCATGTCGGCGTCCTCGAACACCAGCCCCGCCGCCCACGCGCGCCGCGCGAAGTCCACGTTGAGTGCGGCGTGGCTGACGTCCTCCCCCGGCGCGGCGAAGGCGCTGGCCCGGTAGTTCCAGCGGAAGCCGCCGGTGGCGTTGCCGTCGAGGTACGCGGAGAGGTGGGTGGCCAGGCGGCGGGCGCGATCGAGGTGCTCCTCCGAGCCGGTGGCGTCGGCCAGCGCGAGGTGCAACAGGCCCATGGCGTTCATCATGTTCAGCGGCACGTTGCTGCCGGCGTCGGGCATGAACGTCGCGTCGGGCCGGATGACGTAGTAGCCGGAGCTCGCGCCGGACGCGCGCCACTCGTCGTCGTGCACCGCCGCGGCGGCCTCGCCCGCCTCGAGGAAAACCGGCGCATTGTCGGCCTTGGTCATCCCGTCGTAGGTGGCGCGCGCCGCCAGCGCCGGGTCGGCATCGATGAGCGCCGCCAGCTCCACCATGGGCGTGGCGATGATGCCGGTGTGCACCGCCCAGCAGTACGGCTTGCTCGAGTACTGGGTGGCCCGCCAGCAGGCGTTGGACTGGCCGCGGTAGTCGGTGACCGCGCGCTCGCTGTCGCGCTGCGCCAGCACCCCGTCGGAGAGCTTCACCAGGCGGTCGAGGTACGCCGCGTCGGCGGTGGCCTGGTACATGACCAGCAGTGAGGCCATGACGTACGACTGGCCCCAGGCGAGCAGGGCGCCCTCGTTGTCATCCGCCAGGTACCAGTCGCCTCCGTTGCTACCGAGCAGCGCCGCGTCGTAGCGGAGCTTCATGCTCGCGCCGAGGTGGGTCTGCGCCGCCGCCGGCGCCGCGGTCGTCGCGGCCACCGCCACCATCGAAGCCACCGCGGCGACGAAGGTTCCTGCCCTGGATATGGTGATCGGCCTCACGATCTCCTCTGCTGCTCCCGACGCGGTTTACCCGCCAGGCCGCGATGATCGTATCCGCGACCCGCCGGCCGCAAGCCGCCGGAACTGCGCGTGACCGTTTCGTGGCGCTTCAAACACCGAGCGCTCGGTGGTACCTGAAAGTTCGGACCATGGTGTACGAGGGCGGCAACCCCGAGGCCGGATATCGCTTCGAGCGAACGGCAACGACGGTGGTGTTCGCCGGCTGGGGCATCTGGCCGGACGACGTGGCGCAGGCGTGCGCCGCGGACACGGTGCGCGCCTTCACCAACCTCCCCCAGGGCTGGACGCTGCTCCTCGACTTCGAGCGCATGCAGCTGCAGCGCCCGCACAACGAGCACGTGCTCGGCAACGCGCTGCGCACGGCGATGAGCGGCGGCGTGTCCGCCATCCGCGTGGCCACCATCAACGCCATCGTCAAGCTGCAGGTGCGGCGCCTGGCCGGTGGTCAGGCGAACATCGCTTTCTTCGAGACGCGCAGCGCGGCGGTCGCTGCTGGCCCGGCCTGGGCGAGCGCCGCGCACTCGTTGGAGACGCTGATTGGAGGGAGGAACCGTGGAAGCTGACCATGCGGCGGTGCGCGAGGCTCACGAGAAATTCTACGCGGCGCTGCTCGCGGTCTGCTCCGGCAACGCCGAGCCGATGAGCGACGTCTGGGTCCACGACGAGACGGTGACCAGCGCCCACCCGATGGGCCCCTGGATCCTGGGCTGGGGCGCCATCGAGGTCACCTGGCGCGAGTTCGCCCAGGCCATCCGCAACCCCACCCAGCGCATCAGCGGCCTGGAGATCCGGCCCCTCGGCGACATGGCGTACACGCTGTGCGTCGAGCACTGGAAGTTCACCGTCCTCGGCAAGGAGGTGGAGTTCTCCTCCAACGCCACCAACGTCTACAGCAAGACGCCCGCCGGCTGGCGCATCGTCCACCACCACGCAGACAAGGCACCGAGCCTCGAGGCTGCGGTCTAAATTTAGCCCGCTAGGATGCGGGAACGGTCTCGCAACCGGGCGACGTTCGAGTCATTCAGCCGCCGCCGCGATGTGGGCGGCGATGGCCTCGTTGACCTCTCCGGCGTGGGTGATGGGGCCCATGTGCCCGGCGCCGGCGATGGTCTGCTGGCGCCCGTGCGGCATGGCGGCGGCGAGCAGGGCACCCACGCGCCGCGCCGCCAGCGGAGAGCGCTCGCCGGAGAGCACCAGCGCCGGCGCGGTGACGCGCGCATACGCGCCGGCCGGCGTGCGATCGGAGAGCAGCGAGCGGACCTCGTAGTAGACCTTCCGCCCCACGCGCAGGAAGGCGTCGCGCGTCGGAGCGGGCAGCGACGTCCACGCGCCGGGCCCGTTCCACCAGTCGACGAAGGCGGTGAGCCAGGCCTCGCCACCGCCGTGGGCGTCATCCACCGTCCGCACGTCGGTGCGGGCCAGGTCGGCGATGGCCTCGGCGTCGCCCGCGGCGTGGACGATGCCCATGGCCACCGGGTCGTAGACCACCAGCGAGCGGACCGCCTCCGGGTGGCGCTGGGCCACGGTGACCGCGATGAGCCCGCCGTAGGAGTGCCCCACCAGGTGCGCTCGGCCGTCGTCGGCGAGGAGGATCTCTTCGACCACATCCGCGTCCATGCCCCAGTGGAAGTCGGCGTCGTCGGACCACGGCGGGTTCTCCCCGGAGCCGAGGAAGTCCGGGAGCAGGATGCGGTGCCCGCCCTCGAGCCGCTCCGAGAGCCGCCGCCATTGCCGGCCGGACATTCCGCCGCTGTGCAGCGCGATGACCCGCGTCCCCTGGCCGCGCGTCGAGATGTGGACCGACATGGCCGCCGCGGTCGTACCAGCTGCGCCGCGCCGGCGGAAGGTTCCGTCCCCTCCGGGTGCGCGCTGGTTTACCTCAAGCGATAGGCCAGGCCGCCGATGAGGGGGGCGAAGTAGCAACGCTCGCCGGCTGGCGCCGCTCTCGCGGCACTGCATCCGAGCGCGGATGATGGAGCCCGGGGGGGAGATGAATCCGAAGGTCGTGGAGGAGCTCGTCGCGAAGCGCGAAGAGCTGGTCGAGCTCATGGTCGCGCTGGTCCGTCCGCAGATGATGGATCGGCCGGAGGAGGAGCGGCGCCAGCTGATCGTCGCCTTCGTGAGCCTGACCGAGGCAGCGGCGCGCGGGAATCTCCGCCCGCGCGACGAGTACCTGGAGCTGGTCATCCCGGGCACCAAGGCGCACGGCTTCGGCCAGGGCGACGTGGTGGGGATGATGGTGCAGACCGCCATGGCCCTGGCCGCGGTGGTCTCGCGCGAGTCGCTCCCGTGGTGCGTGCAGTTCTGCCGCGACTACACGGTGAAGTTGATCGCCATCTGGAGGACGGCTTGACGGAGACGCTGTTCGATCGGCTCGTTGGCCAGTGTGGCCTGTCCCCGATGTTCGCGCGCCCCGCCATGAAGCGCGCGCTGCTGCGCGCCGGCGTCACCCCCGACGCGCTGACCCGCAGCACGCTGCGCCAGGCGCTCCCGGAGATCCGCAAGGGCCTGGAGCCGTTCCTGGAGCGCGAGACCGACGCGGCGCTGCGCCGCCTAGAACAGCTGTAGGAGCGCGCGCGACGCTCGCCAGCGACGCCGTCAGGGACCGGTGCGCGGTGAGGGATCGGGCGCCGGCGCCGACGAGGCAGGGCGCGTCCCGGGCGCCTGGTAGGTCTCGCGAACCACCCGCCAGGTGTCGCCTTCGCGCGCCATCTCCACCGTTCCGGTGATCGGAGCCCAGCCGTTGGTGGCCGGGTTGAGCTGGGACCCGCTCACCTCCAGGTGCGCCTTGTCACCCTCGACGCGCTCGGTGGCGACCCGCGGGGCCTGGACACGCGTGGCGCGGAGGGTCACCAGGACGTCGCCGCCGCGCGCCGCCTGGGCGTCGAGGTCGTGACGGCGCGTCAGCGCGAAGAAGCCGAGGACGGTGTCGGCGCTGGCCGACCCGGCGAGCGCCTGCTGCAGCTCCAGGTAGGAGCTCGTCGGCCCCCGACCGACCTGCGGCGTCGAAGGGGTCGGCTCCGCGGCCATCACCTGCTGCTCTGCGGGCTCCTTGCCCGAGGCGGCGATGCCCGGCGGGACACCGGAACCGCAGGCGGTCGAAAGGCACATCCACACCGCGCCGGGCAGGACCTTCCGCACGACCTCGCTCTATCACAGTGCCTCGGCGCGTGCCGTGCGGCGCTACGAGTCGCCGCCATCGAGGAGGCCCATCTCCAGCATGGACGCGAAGCTGCCGCCGGCGGCCACGATGACGTGATCGACCAGCGGCGTGCCGATGACCTCGGCCGCCTCGGCCACGGTCCGCGTCATCAGCACGTCCTCGGGAGACGGCGTCGGGTCGCCGCTCGGGTGGTTGTGCACCAGGACCAGCGCCGAGGCGGCCTGCGCCAGAGCGCCGCGCAGGATGTCGCGGGCCGCCACCGAGCAGCCGTGCAGGCCGCCTTGCGCCACGCGACGCGCGCCGCGCAGCCCGTTGCGACCATCGAGCGCCACCACCCACATCTCCTCGTGATCGAGCGGTCCGAGCCGGCTCGCGAACCACGCCGCCACGGCGGCCGCGCTGCACATCGGCTGCCGCGGTCGGGCCGCGCGCTCGCAGGCGCGACGACCGAGCTCCACGGCGGCGGCGAGGCGCGCAGCCTTGGCCGGGCCGAGCCCGGGATGTGCGGCCAGCGCCCGCGGAGCGAGGCGCGCCACCGCCTCCAGCCCACCCAGGTCCTCGAGGAGGCGGCTCGACAGCGCTCCCACCGGGTTGCCGCGCGAGCCCGCGCCGAGCACCACCGCGATCAGCTCGGCGTCCCCCAGCGCTGCCACGCCGTCCGACGCGGCCCGCTCGCGTGGCCCGTTCCACCCCTGTTGCCTGTCCATCGCTCTCCTCCGCGCGCCGCCGATGCACGAGCCGCGCCGCCGCCACACCCGTCCTCTGCCGGCAATGGCGCGTGGGTCGGGTGGCGAACGCCCGATCCCGCCATGGCGGCCGCCACGCACGCGGCGTCGAGCGGCGTCGAGCGGCGCGAGCCGCGTCGAGCCGCGTCGATCAGTCGCTGCGGACGATGCTCTCGGGCGGGAGGCTGGCAGCGAAGGCGTCGCGCGCGGCGAGGACGCGCGCCTCGTCGCGGCCGTCGAAGGTCAGCTTGGTCCGGTACTCGGGGTCGTGCCCCTCCGGCTTGAACAGAGGGTAGGACCCGATGTCCAGGTCGGCGTAGTCGGCGACCACCCGATCGAGCATCGGCTTGAGCTGACCCTCGTCGAGCGTCGTGAAAACCGCGTGCGACACGAACGGGATCTCGCCGGCCAGCTCCTCGCGCACCACCGCCATCTTCATCTTGAAGACGTCGGGCACGCCGGGCAGCACCCAGACGTTGCTCATGACCACCGCCGGCCAGGGCACGGTGGCGCTGGCCGCCAGCCGCGCGCCCTCGGGCATGCTCGCCATCAGCAGGTGGCTCTCGGTGAGCTTGTCGCCGTAGTAGGCGCGCAGCATGCTGGCCATCGGCTCGGCGGTGACCACCGGCACCCCGAAGGCCTGGGCCACGGCAGCGATGGTCACGTCGTCGTGCGTCGGTCCCACGCCGCCGCTGGTGAAGAGGACGTCGTGCGCTGCCGAGAGCGCGCGCACCTCCGAGACGATGGTCTCCACGTCGTCGAGCACCATCACCACCCGCCGCAGGGTCACCCCGACCGAGCGCAGGGTGCGCGCCAGGACCAGCAGGTTCTGCTCCGCGATCTTCCCGGTGAGCAGCTCATTGCCGATGATCAGCGCCGCCGCCGTGCGCATCAGCCCTCGAAGTCGCGGGTGATGGCGGCGCCCTTGGCGTCGACGGCGAGCAGCTCCTCGACGCGGCGCTCGGCCTTGTCCAGGCGCTCCTGCGCGGCGCGGGCCAGGCGCACGCCCTCCTCGAACAGCTCCAGCGAGCGCTCCAGCGGCAGGTCGCCGCTCTCCAGCTCGTCGACGATGGCCCCGAGGCGGCGGGTGGCGTCCTCGAAGGAGGCAGCAGCGTCGGCGGTTGCTGGAGACCTCGGATCGGTCGAGTCCGGCCTCGCGGCTTCGCCGCCTTCGCTGCGGGTCGCGGTCGACGGGCTGCTCTCGCCCCGTGGGTCGGGGCGCGGACGGCGCGGGCTCTCGACGGGCTGGGTCATGGTGCCGAGCGGGGAGCGTCCGCCAGTGCAGCCACGGGCGCAAGCTCCACCGCGCCGAGGCCGAGGGTCATCCCGGGCACCAGCACCGTGCCGTCGACGTCGGTGAGCACCGGCACGCTGAGGCCATCGGCGCGCGTCACCCGTGCACGCGCGCGGCGCGGCGCGGCCAGGCGACGGCGGAGCGACGTCCTCGATCAGGACCCACGCCACGGGCGTGCCGCGCGCCGGCTCGCGCCAGGCGGGCACCAGCTCGTCGCCGCGCAGCGCCGACCCCGCCAGCGCGCGAACGCCGGCGTCGGGGTCGAGATCGCGGGCCAGCACGAGCACGCGCTGGCGCTGCGGCTCACGCCGCACCGACAGCGCGCGCACCACCGCACGGCGTACGGAGGCCTCGGGCTCGAAGCGATAGGCCTCGGCGAGCAAGCTCACGCTGTCCGGCTGGGGACCGCGCGCCAGCCCGAGCGCCACGTGCGCGCGCACGGCGGCGTCGGTGCCGCCGAGCAGGCGCTGCAGGCGTGGCCGGATCACGTCGTCGTCGCGGCTGGTCAGCGCGCGCGCCGCCAGCGGAGCCAGCGCGCCTCCGCCCTCCGCCCACTGCGCCAGGCGCGAGGTGGCGACATCGTCCGCACCCGGCGCGACGAGCAGGCCTGGCCCCGCCGCGGCGAGCACGGATGTGTCGGCCGCGGGGCGCTCGGCGAGGGCGCACCAGCAGCGCGTGCAGCGGCGCGAGGCTGCGCGCATCGCGCGCCAGCGCACCGCGCGCGATGCCGGCCACCAGCGCCGCGTCGCGGCGTGGACCGCGCGCCACGTCGGCCTCCGGACAGGCCCGCGCCAGCCACTCGCCCACGTCGGCGCGCCCGAGCGCCACCATGCCCAGGCCCCGGTGGCGCGGTCGGCGGCGTCGGCGGATCGCGCCAGCGCTCGCAACGCGTCGTCGAGGCCGGCCGGCGCGTCGCCCTGCACCAGCGCGAACACCACGCCCGCGCGCGCCGCCGCGCGCCGGACCGGCGCCGGCTGCGAGGCGGCGGTCAGGACCCTCGATCGAGGGTCGCGCCCGCGGATCGGCCGACTGGGCGAGCGCCTGCGCCGCCGCCGCCGCCAGCGCTGGCCGCTGTGCAGCGCCGGCAACGAGCTTGCCCAGCTGGGCCATGGGCCGCGCGCCACCGCCGCGACCGAGCACCTGCACGCCGGCCAGCGCGGCGTCCTCGTCGAGCTGCTGCCAGACGCCGGCCAGCGCCTCGGCCACGGCTGGCGAGGCAGAGCGCAGCGCCAGCACCAGACCCTGGCCGCGGGTCCGCTCGCCGCGCAGCAACGCAGCCACCGCGGCCGGCGCGTCCGGCGCGCCCAGGCGCACCAGCACCTCGGCCCCTGCGGTGGCCTCGATGATCCCGCCGGACGACGGGCCGCCCGGGGCCCGCGCCGCCTCCGCGCTGCGTGGGCGCGTCGCGGGCGGGGTCAGCCAGGCGCGCGCCAGCGGCAGGGGCGTCGCGTCGCCGAGCTCGGCCAGGGCCAACGCGGCGGCGACGCGCACCATCCCGTCCCGCTCGCGCAGCGCCGCGCGCAGGCGCGGCAGCGCGCGCAGGTCGCCGAGCTCGCCGAGAAAGGCGCACACCTCCGCGTTGATCGCCTTCTTCTGGTCGATGAAGGGCGCCAGCGTCGCCGGCGGCACGGCGCGCAGCGCAAGGCGCGCCGAGGCGCCCAGCGATCCGCCGGAGAGCACCGCGCCGGCGAGGACATCCAGCGCCTTGCGATCACCGGCGCGCGCCAGCGCCAGCGCCGCCGAATCGCGCAGTACCACGGCCAGCTCGGCGTCCGGCGCCCGCTCGGTGGACGCGTCGATCATCTCCTTGGCCAGCGCGGCGCGCACGCGATCCCTGCGAGCGTGCGGGGCGAGGACGCGCACCGCGGTGAGCCGCGCCCGCATGTCGCGTGAGATCAGGCTGCCCTGCTCCAGCGCGTCGAGCAGCGCCTCCAGCGCCTCGTTGCTGCCGATGCTCCCGAGACGCTCCACGCCCCGAACCAGGGACCCCGGGTCCGCCGACTCCATGAGCCGCGTGGCCGCCGCCACCCCGATCTCGCGGCGCAGGGTGGACTTGCTCTCCGCCGCCTCGCCGGGCGCGGCCGTGGCTGCGCGAACGGACTGGGCCCCCGCCGCCGCCGTCCCGAGCATGAAACCCGCGCCGACCGCCAGACCCACGATCCCGCGCAGGAAGCGGGGCCCCCGAGGAGCCCCCGCACCGCCACGAGTGGCATCGGAGCTGCGGACGTTGGCTGGCTTCCTCGATGGCATCGTCAAACCGCCCGAGTCTGCCCGCCGTGGACGGCGCCTGCCAAGCCAGAATTACCAAGGCCAAGTGCCGCGGCGTAGCCGGGCAGGAGGCCAACCCTTCGGCTCGACCGAGCCCGCAGGGGCGAGGGGGGAACGCCAACGCCATGCCGCCCCACATGAAACCGCGTCGCACGATTCCGTCGGCGCCGCCGCGCCGCTCGGCCGGCGCCCCGTCGCGCGAAAGCTGTGGTAGCGGACGCGGTCGGTCCGTACGCTCCGCCCGAGCTTCTGTACTTGCCGCACACGAAAGGTCGAACGTCGCAGATGGGTAACCCGGTGCGCCTCCTCGAGAAACTCGTCACCACCTCCGCCGGCAAGCTTTGGCCGTGGATGATGCGGTGGAACGAGATGGCCGCTGCTCCGGAGCCGTTCAAGCCGCGCTGGAGCGATTCACCCATCCCGCGCGGCAAGCAGCGGAGCAAGCCGCCGCTCGGCTGGCCACGGCAGACCGACAGCCTCTGCCCGCGCTGCGTGAAGGAGGCCCGCGAGCAGATCCTCAAGGGCAACGCCGACTACCGCACGCTGATCACCGACAAGCCCGGCGAGATCAAGGCGCGCATCGAGGAGAAGGACGGCAAGGTGGTGATGGAGAAGACGTGCCCCGTGCACGGCGACTTCTCCGACGTCATCGCCATGGATCCTGTGTTCCTGGCTCGCATCGAGCGCCTCTTCCCGGGGCGCGACGTGGCCATGACGCCGGACAAGCTCCACGACCACGGCACGAGCACCATCAAGTACGGCCGTGGCTCGGTGCTCACCGTCGACCTCACCAACCGCTGCAACATGATGTGCGACCCGTGCTTCATGGACGCCAACCAGGTGGGCTACGTCCACGAGCTGTCCTGGGAAGAGGTGCAGCAGATCCTCGACGACAGCCTGAAGGTCCGCCCGCGACGCCAGATGTCGGTCCAGTTCTCCGGCGGTGAGCCCACGCTGTCGCCGCACTTCCTGCGCGCCATCACCTACGCCCGCCAGGCCGGGTACTTCGCGGTGCAGGCCGCCACCAACGGCCTGCGCTTCGCGCAGGAGCCTGGCTTCGCGCAGCAGTGCAAGGATGCCGGGCTGCGCATGGTCTATCTGCAGTTCGACGGCGTCACCAACGCCTCCAACTCGCACCGCAAGATCGGCAACCTCTACGACGTCAAGCTGCGCGCCATCGAGGAGTGCGCCAAGGTCGGCATCGACGTCATCCTGGTGGTGACCATCGTCAACGGCGTCAACAACGACCAGGTCGGTCCCATCGTGCAGTTCGCCGTCGACAACGCGGACAAGGTCACCGTGGTCAGCTTCCAGCCGGTGAGCTTCACCGGCCGCGACGAGGACGTCACCGACGAGGTGCGCCAGGCGCAGCGCTACACGCTGTCCCACCTGGCCCACGACATCGCCACCCAGACCGGCACCACCGATCCGCACCGCGACTGGTTCCCGCTGTCCTGCCTCAGTCCCTTCGGCAACGTCTCCGATCTCATCGACGGGCCGAACCGCGACTTCGGGCAGCTGAACTGCGGCTGCCACCCGAACTGCGGCATCGGCACGGTGCTCTTCGTCAACAAGCGCACCAAGCAGATGGTGCCCCTGCTCGACTTCATCGATGTCGAGGGGCTGCTCGAGGACCTCAAGGCCATCTTCGACGCCGGCGGCGGGCCGGGCCGGACCAAGGCGCAGGTGGTGACCGCGCTGCTCCGTCACTACCGCCCGGACAAGGCGCCCCCCGGCTTCCACCTGGGCACGCTCATCGAGCAGTTCCTGAGCCAGACGGGCACCAAGCACAACGAGAGCGACGCCAACCGCTTCGAGTGGCGCGTGCTCTTCGTGGCCGGCATGTGGTTCCAGGACCTCTTCAACTACGACTTCCGCCGCACCGAGATGTGCATCATCCCCTACGGCACGCAGATGGGAGAGATCAGCTTCTGCGCCTACAACACCGGCGTCGGCTGGCGGAACGTCATCGAGAAGATGAAGGCCAACGCCACCGTGGCCGAGTGGTACCAGCAGAACGGGCGGCACGCGGTGTACGCCAAGAACAAGGATCTGCCCCTCCCCGAGTTCGCCAACCCGCTGACCGTCACCGAGCACGAGCTGGCGCAGCGCGAGCGCGAGAACGCGCCTCGCCCGCGACATCTTCCGATCATCGGCTGAATCGGTCGGGCGCAGGGGCTTGCCCGGTGACCCCGCCCGCAAGCGACTCGCGGTCGGAAGGCTGGCTGCGCATGTGCCGTACCAGAAGCACATGCGAATGCCGGCCTTCTTGCTCCTCGCCTTCCTCGCGGCCTGCGGCGGTGGCGCCACCAGCCCCACCACCGCCGACGATCCCAGCTCGACCGGGGGTGCGACCGGCAAGGCCAAGGACAAGGTGCCGGAGTGGAAGCTAGGGCACTGGTCGAGCCCCGACGGCCTGGTGGGCATGGTCATCGATCGCAACGGCGCCAAGCCGAAGATCAAGATCGACGGCCAGAAGGACGTGGTCGAGCTCCACCTCGAGAAGCATCTCGATCGCGGTGACTCGAAGGGCAACTGGCTGAACGGGCCCGACGGCAAGCACTGGATGTTCCTCGGCGAGGGCGGACAGCTGGCCTTCATCAAGCCCGAGACGCGCGACAACGCAGAGCTCCGTCACGCGGTCGGCTTCCTCCCCATGACCCGCGACGCCGACGCCGATGCGCTGGGGGCGGCGACCCAGGTGGGCATCGCCACACCTCCTCCGGCCAAGCGCCCCTACCAGCTGCACGCCGAGAAGCTGGCCGGCATCTCGGTGACCACGCGTCTGAGGATGAAGCCCGAGGACTCCGGCAACCTGGCCAAGGTGGCCGAGGCCATGGAGAAGGCCACGCCGGACATGTTCGTGCGCGTCCCTGCCAAGGCCAGCGAGAAGGCCACCTGGGCGCCGGCCTCCGAGCTCATCGCCGGCACCATCCACTCCGGGTACAACACCGTCACCGTCCAGGCGATCAGCGACGAGCCCTGGGACAAGACCAAGCCGGGCCTCAAGCGATACGGCCTGGAGCTGCGGGCCAAGCCGACGTTCGGCGAGCCGAGCCGCATCCGGCAGGGCAAGCTGCGCGGCTGGCCGCCGGGGCTGCCGCCGAACACACCGGGCCTCGTCTGGCACGTGCAGGACGGCACCAAGATCGTCTTCGTCGCCGTGGACGGCGGGCGCTGGGAGCTCGGCGACTGGTACAACGACTTCGACGCCAAGGCGCCGCCGGTGGAGGCGGGCACCGGCCCGCAGAGCGCGTGGCCGGCGCCGCTGGCCAGCTCGGCCATCGACGTGGGCCTGGTGCGCGGGCTGGCCAAGGGCGGCGCCATCCCGGCGAAGACGGCCGCGGACATCGAGGCCATCGACGATGGCTGGTTCGAGTGCGTGCAGAAGGTCTGGAAGGAGGGGCGCGCCGAGGCCGACAAGATCGAGGCCACCCAGGCGCCGCTCAACGACAAGTACGGCAAGCTCAGCGGCGTCGCCAAGAAGTACGAGGTCAAGGCCGAGCAGACGTGCGCGCCCATCGTCAAGAAGCTCGACGAAGCGCTGACGAGGTTCATCGAGGCGCGTGACACCGAGCGCAAGGCCATCTTCGACAAGGCGCGCGCCCGCACCGCCAGCATCGCCAGGTAGCGCGCGCTTCGCCGGGCCGCGTCACCGGCGGCCGCGCCCGGGGCCGCCCGGGTGCGTCGGTGATAGAACCGGGGAGTGACCCGCCCCGGAGCACGGTGATGGAGTGGGCGCCGCTCCTCCTGTCGTTCCAGGTGGCGATCATCGCCACCGTGATCGCCGGCGTCCTCGGCGTGGCGCTGGCGCTGCTGCTCACCCAGCCGCGCATGCCCGGGCGTGACCTGCTCGACGTGCTGGTGACGGCGCCGATGGTGCTGCCGCCCACGGTGCTCGGCTATTACCTGCTGGTGGCCATCGGGCGGCGCAGCGCCATCGGCATGGCCTTCGAGTCGCTGACCGGCAGCAGCATCGTCTTCACCAGGACGGGCGCGGTGGTGGCGGCGACCATCGGGGCCCTGCCCTTCGTGGTCAAGAACGCACGCGCCGCGCTGGAGGGGGTGGACCCGACGCTGATGCGCGCCGCGCGCACGCTCGGCGCCGGCCCGGCGCGCGCCTTCTTCACCGTCCGCCTGCCGCTGGCCTGGGCAGGGATCGTGGCCGCGCTGATGGTCGCCTTCGCCAAGTCGCTCGGCGACTTCGGCGTCACCCTGATGGTCGCCGGGAACATCCCCGGCCAGACCCAGACCGCTTCGCTGGCCATCTACGACGCCATCCAGGCCAACCGCGAGCGCGATGCGCTGGGCATGATCGCCGTGCTCAGCGTGGTGGCCATCTCGCTGCTCTACGTGGTCAACAAGCTGACGGGGAAGCGTGCCGACGTCTGACGGCGGATCAGAGAAGCGGCCTGTCGCGGTGATGCCAGCGCCCGGGCCGCTCTCGGCCAGCGTCGCCTTGCGCCGCGGCGGCTTCGAGCTCGATGCCAACGTCGTCGTCCCGCCGGGGATCACCGTGCTGCTCGGGCGCTCCGGTTCGGGCAAGAGCACCCTGCTCGGTGCCGTCGCCGGCCTGCTGCGTCCCGACCGTGGCCGGGTGATGGTCGGCGGGCACACCTGGTTCGACGGCGCCGCGGGCGTCGACGTGCCCGTCCACGAGCGTGGGCTGGCCTTCGTCTTCCAGACGCTGGCCCTCTTCCCACACAAGAACGCGCGCGAGAACGTGGAGTACGGCATCGATCGCGCGCTGCCCGCCGCCGAGCGCCGGCAGCGCGCCCTGAGCACGCTGGAGCGCATGCGCGTCGCCCACCTCGCCGAGCGCCGCCCGGCCACCTTCTCGGGCGGCGAGGCGCAGCGGGTGGCGCTGGCGCGCGCCTTCGCGCGTTCGCCGCGCCTGGTGCTCCTCGACGAGGCCTTCTCGGCGCTCGACCGCGACCGGCGCCGCGCGCTGTGCGCCGACGTCCGCGAGGCGGTCGCCGACCTCGGCGTGCCGGCGATCATGGTCACCCATCACCAGCGCGAGGCGCGCGAGATGGCGAGCGGGCCATCGCTCTCGACGCCGGCCGGGTGCGGGCCGAGGCACCCCGGCGGAGGTCATCGCCGAGCTGTGGGTCCGCGCACGGCGGCCGACCACGACGATGACCTCGACGAGCGCCGCTCCGGCGCCCACGAGATGCGCCGCGGCGGGGTGGCGATGACGCGCCCTGCTGCGGCCGCTGCTCGCCCGTGGCTGGCGCTGGCGCTGGCCGGCTGCGATACCACGCCCAGCCACAGCGACACCAAGCAGATGCCCCGCGCTCCCCGCTCGAGGATGCGTCGGCTCGAGCGCGCTGCGTATCGAGATCGAGATCGACGGCCAGCCGGCGCAGGCCATCGACGCAGCGCGGCTGGACGCGGCGCCGCCGGACTTCTCCGCCCAGGATCGGCGCGCCTGGCGCATCGAGACGTTGCTCGGCGAAGCGGCGCGACGTGACGGCGCGGTGATCACCGTCACCGGCGAGAAGGGGCTCAGCATCCAGCTCGATCGCAGTGGGGCCGAGGGAGCCCCCGTCGCCGTGCTGGCCATGAGCCGGCGCGGCGAGGTGCTGGCGGCCATGGTCGATCCCGCGGAGCCGTTCCCCGCCTACCACGGGCACGGCGGGCGCCTCGGCCGCCGCGGCGACCCGCTGCCGCGCATCGGCGGCGTCACGCGCATCACCGTCCGCAGCGCGCCGCCGCGCTGAGCGGCGGCGCGGCGCCGAGCGCTGAGCGGCGGCGCGGCGCCGGGCGCTGAGCGGCAGGCCGTTGGTGCTGAGGTGCCCGCGTGCCGAGCCCCATCGTTCCCGTCGAGCGCACCTTCCAGCTGACCGACCCGCTGTCGCAGCCCGAGCTCGAGGCCCTCCTCGAGGCCGCGTACCTGGTCGTCTCCTCCGACCGGCAGCTCCGCGAAGAGGAGGAGGCCGCCCTCGGGCGCATCGCCGACCGCCTCGCGGAGCAGAACCGCGCGGTGGGTGGCCCGGGCATCGCGCCGCCACTCGAGAACCTGCTCGTCGAGCTGGGCGAGCGCAAGAACCGCGACGGGCAGAACGGACGCATCGAGGCGGTGGCCGCGGCGCTGCCCCGCCCGACGACGCGCGCCCTCGCCTACCGGGTGGCGTGCGCGATCAGCCTCAGCGATCTGGAGACGCACGACCGCGAGTTCGAGATCGATCTGGCGCTCATCTCCGCGCTCGGCCTGCCCCAGGAGACCGCCGACGAGATCGCCGCCGAGGTGCAGGAGTCGCTGGCCGCGC
>JBBJMR010000007.1:0-61936 GCA_037720395.1 Polyangiaceae bacterium | reverse complement strand
AGGCCGCGACGTACTTGACGAGGGTGTCGAGGTCGATGCGCGCGTCGGTGTGGCTGACGAAGTCGAGCGTCAGCGCGTAGACGCGCGGAAGCCCCACCTGGCTGCCGCCGGTGAGCCGCGGCAGCTCGGCCAGGTAGCCGCGTGGCAGGTCCTCCCGGATCTCGCGCAGCTGGTCGTCGACGACGTGCGAGTTGTCGAAGAGCCACTCTTCGCCCGGCGTCGGGTCGCGCTTGTCGTCCTCGAGCCCCTGGTACGCCCGCTCGATGGCATGCTTGGTGGCCTCGAAGGTCGCCAGCAGCGGCCGAACGGGGATGGTGATCGAGGGCTCGCCATGTGCGGCCGCGAGCTGGCGCGCGTGCTCGACGAGACGGTCGGCGCTGAAGAGCTCACCGCGCGTCGGCCCATCCTGGGCCTCCTCGTGCACCACCCCCGCAAAGGAGCGGATGCGGGGGACCAGGTCCGAAGGAGTCGGCACCGTCCTGGACGGCTGTGGCGTCGAGGGCGCCGTCATGCTCGCGGAAACACGGTCCCCGGCGGTAACCCGTCAGCGCCGCGCCGTCGCGGCAAACCGACTCAAGCGACCCGCGAGACCTCCACTTCGATCGCTTCCAGCCGGTGAATCCAGCCGCCGGTGGTCACCGGCCACTGGGAGGGCCGGCGGGAGCAGCAAGCGAACTCCTTGTCGTAACCCACCCGGCAGCCTTCGGCTGAACCACAGACGGTGCAGGGCTGCCTGGCAGAAACGATTGCCCAGTCGCCGTCATCCGAGCTGGAGGGTGCATGTCGCGTCATCGAGTCGTCTCCTCAAGGCTCGTGCGTGCTGCGCTCCCACACGGCCACGGCATTGGATTCCTAGACCGTCAACGCGTTGCGGTCACTCCGCACAACGGAGCAACGTGTGATCAGCGGATTCCCTACCTCAGTCAGGAAGTCGAGTACTCCCCGTCGCCCGCGCCGACCGAGCGATCCGTCCGCAGACACCTGCACCCGGCGGCAACGTGAACGATCTCAAGCAGGGGGCGGGCGCCGCGGCGTGAGGATGGGCCGCGCCTCCGCCAGTCGCACCTCGAACAGCGAGCCTTGGCGCGGGTCGGCGAAGACCGCCGCAAAGTCGTCGGGCGCCAGAGCCCGAGACAGCCGCGCCGCGAACGTCTCCCGGAGCAAGCGGGCGTAGTAGTCGACGTCGTAGTCCCGCGGCGCCTCCTCGGCCGTCTCTCCCGAAGCGGCGCGCTTTGCGTCGTCCTGCTCTCCTCGCTCCACGAGCAGCCCTGCCCGCCCTCCCTGGACGCGGTAGACACGCGCTCGTTCGCCGGTGGCCCAGCTCGCGCGGCCTGCCGAGAGCAACGCCTCGTAGGTCAGCTCGCGGCGCTCGGCGCGCATGGCCAGGTAGGCCGCTGGCGTCTTGGTGAGCCGGACGCGCGCCGCTACCTCGCGGGTCGGCAGCTGTCGCGAGAGGATGGCCGTGGCGGTACGCACATAGGCGCGGCGCACGCCGGGCAGATCGCCGCGCAGGAGGCAGGCCAGCGCGTCCCGCAGGAACGCCTCCCCGAACGGCTCCGCGCGCTTGGAGCGGAAGGCGACGCCGCGCAGGAGCAGCGCTCCGTCGTACCCGAGCAGCGCGTAGTTCTTGGGCTCGTGCGAGAGCATGGCCTGGTACCGGCCGTCGAGCTCGAGGCGCACCCGCTCCGGCAGGAGGGCCGCCACCTCGGACACCAGGCGCCGCTCGTCTTCCTCGGTGACCTGCGCCGCCACCGCGAAGTAGACGCCGTCGGTGTCGGCCTCGAGCAGCGTCCCACCGCGCGCGGCGATCTCGCGGCACAGCAGGTCGAGCAGCTCGCGACCGCGCCGGGTGACCTCGTTGGCGGCGTCGACGTCGGAGAACCGGGTCAGCCCTCCGGCGGCCAGATAGCCGTAGGCCGAGTTGACGACGATCTTCATCGCCGCCGACACCGCCTCGTGGGCGTGCCGCTCCGGCGACCCGCGCGGCGCCGCGCGCGCCTTGGCCTTGGCGTCGAGACGATGATCGACGAGGCGATCGACGAGGGCCAGCAGGGCGCCGAGCCGGTCGCGGGCCGGCCCGATGCGGTACTGGCGCATCAGCGAGGGGTAGAGGCTGGCCACGTCGGCCTTGACGATGCGCTCGGCGACCCCGGCGGCGAAGAGGTGCAACGCCGCGCCCTCGTGCTGGGTGCCGTCGCCGGGGCAATGCGCAGGCAGCGCCGCGCCCTCGCGCAGGTAGGCGCGCACCAGCAGCGGATCGATGACGCCGGTCGCCGGGCCGGCGTCGGCGAGGCGCTCGTAGCGGCGTGGTGCCATCCCGGCCAGGGCGAACGCCGCGCCGCCCAGCGTGCGCGCCAGGGCCGCCGCCTCGCGCACGTCGTCGGCGGCGTAGCGGCGCACCCGCGCCGGGTCGCGGACCCAGGTCTCGTGCACGCGCGCACCGGGCACGTGCACACGATCCGAGGCGGCCAGCCCGAGGTGCCGGGCCACCGCCTTCAGCCCGTGGCCCGGCAGGTCCCGGGCGGCGAAGTCGTGGCGCAGCACGGCGTCCATGCTGTCGATGAGCTCGCGCCCGGGCACGGTGTAGCGGGCGCGCCGCAGCGGATCGCCCGCGCCGTCGGCGCGGTGGATGCCTGGTGCGCCGCGCGCCGCGGGACGCAGGCGCAGCACCGGCGCGTTGCCGCGCCCCAGCGCCAGCGGGACGCCGAGGCGGCGCGCACGCCGCGCCAGGAACGGCACGTCGAAGCCGTGGAGGTTGTGGTTCTCGATGACGTCGGGATCGTGTCGGGCGATGCGCTCCCCGATGGCCGCCACCAGCGCCGCCTCGGCGGCATCTCCCTCTCCTTCCACCTCCAGGACCTCCACCTCGCCGGCGGGGTCGCGGAGCGCCGCCAGGAAGACGCGCTCGCGCTCCGGGTCGAGGCCGGTGGTCTCCAGGTCGAGCTGCATGCGGCTCAGGTCGTCGAAGACCAGCCCGCGGAAGTAGGTGCGCCCGGTGGCCACCAGGTATTGCTCCTCGAGCGGCAGGGAGAGCACGGTGGCTCGATCGAGCTCGCGCAGGCTGTCGATGCGACGCCGGAACCGCCGGCTCGCGCCGGCCAGGACCGCCGAGGCCAGGGTGCGCGCGTCGTCGGCCTGGACCAGCCAGCGCAGCGCGCCGGGACCGGCCAGCTCACGGTAGCTGACACTCCGCGGGCCGCCGGCTCGACCGTCCGGAGAGAGACGGTCGCCTAGGTGCATCAGGTCCTCGAGCGACGAGAGCAGGAGCCAGGGCGAGAACGAGTCCTGGTCGCGGCGCACCGCGGCCACCCCGCGCTCTCGCCGCCACACCCAGGCGCGGCCATCCGGCTCCGCCCACACCGAGACGATGCCCGGCGTCGGATCCCAGCCCCACAACCACTCGTCCTCGCGGGGCACCGGCACCTGCGGCGATCGCATAGCACCGCGCGGCCCGCGCGCCGCGCCCTGCCAACCCCGCGTTGGCGTCTCCGAGTTGCCGAGTGCGCGCAACCTGGTCCTTGTCGGCGAGGAACCTGGTCAGCACCGCCGGCACGATCTGCCAGGAGAGGCCGAAGCGGTCCTTGAGCCAGCCACACCGCGACGCCTCGCCGCCACCCTCCAGCAGCTTCTCCCAGTAGCGATCGATCTCCTGCTGCGACTCGCAGCGCACGCTCAGCGACATCGCCTCGTTGAGCTGGAACTGCGGCCCGCCGTTCAGGATCATCACCTCCTGCCCGGCGATGCGGATGGTCGCGGTGAGGATGCTCCCCTTCGGCCCCGCGCCGACCTCACCGTTGCGCGTCACAGAGACGACCTCGGAGTCCGGGAAGATCGAGATGTAGTGCTCGATGGCCTCGTCGCCCTTGCCGTGATCGAACCAGAGGCATGTGGTGATCTTCTGCATGTTCGTCTCCTCTCCTGACCGTCGGTCCTAGTGTCGGCTCTCCAGAAGCCTCTGCAGCTTGCCGAGCTCCTGCTCCCAGCCCGCCTTGGCCATGCCCGTCCAGCGCTCGTCGTGCATGGCCTCGAACGAGACCACCATGCGCACCTCGTCGCCCTGCGGGAAGAGCTCGACCAGGTAGGCCACGTCGTAGGGCTCGACGCCGGGGATGAAGTCGGCGACGTGCAGGTAGGCGAGGCGCGTCTCGGGCACGACCTCCTCGAAGGTCAGGCGCGCCGGATGGCTGGCGGGCATGCCGGCCTTCTTCAGCGCGGCGACCTGCTCCTCGCCGTCGGCGTTCATCGTGTACTCGAGCACGCCGCCGGGCCGGAGCTCGAGCCGCTCCACGACGACGTGGAAACCGTCCGGGCCCCACCAGGACTCGATGCCCTCCTTGGTGGTCCACAGCTGCCAGACCTCGGCGGGCGTGGCGCGGAAGGTGCGCTCCATGGTCACGCGCTTGCGCTCGGGCCGTCGTTCCTTGCTCATTCCGGGGTCTCCTTGCGGCGCGTGCCGCGCGCCTTCTGCCGGCGCATCAGCTCGGCGCCGAATCGATCGAGGCGAGCGCTCCAAAGCTGCCGATAGCGGGCCACCCAGGCGTCGACCTCCGCGAACGGCTCCGGCCGCAGCGAGTAGAGGCGCTTCGGCCCGTCCGGACGCATGCGCACGAAGCCGGCCTCGCTGAGGATGCGCAGGTGACGCGACACGCCGGACTGGTGCACGCGCACCTGGTCGACGATGTCGTTCACCGGCTGCTCGCCGGCGCTCAACGCCTCCAGGATGTGTCGGCGGGTGGGATCGGCCAGGACCTGGAAGACGTCCAGCGCTTGCATCGTGGCTCATATGCATAGCCATGCATATGATCGCCGTCAAGAATGGAGGGCGACCGGGTGCGCGCGGCCTCGCTCCCGGCGCTGTCCGGTGTAGAGGTGGGCCCCGGCGCCGCGGGCTGGCGGCGCGCACGGGAACGGCGCTGGCGAGGCCACCACCATGGACAACCGAATCCGCAGCATCCTCATCGTCGGCGGAGGCACCGCCGGGTGGCTCAGCGCCGCCTACCTGAACAGGGCGCTCGGTCCAGGCGTGGAGATCACGCTGGTCGAGTCCACCGCCATCGGCCGCATCGGTGTCGGCGAGGCCACCATCCCGACGCTGCGCAACACCATGCGCTTCCTCGGGGCGGAAGAAGAGGAGTGGATGCCGAAGTGCAACGCCACCTTCAAGACGGCCATCCGCTTCGTGAACTGGACCAAGCCCGCGCGAGCAGGCACGCCCGACGTCTACTACCACCCCTTCTCGGAGCGGCCGGAGAAGCTGGTGGCCGCCTTCGACCAGCCGTACTTCCCCGTCCTCGGCGAAGGCGTCTCGATCATGCACTACTGGTTGCGGGAGCACCTGCAGGGCGTGGCCAAGGCGCCGATGGCCTACGCCTGCAGCCCGGGGCCGCGGCTCTGCGACCTGCGCAAGTCACCGCGCTTCCGGGAGAGCCCGGAGCACGAGATCGCGTCCGCCTACCACCTCGACGCCGGCCTGCTGGCTGGCTTCCTCCGCGACCTGGCGATGGGTCGCGGCGTGAAGCACGTTGTCGCCGACATCGCCGAGGCGCGGCTCGATACCTCTGGCGCCATCCAGGCCGTCATCTGCGCCGACGGCCTGTCGCTCACCGCGGACCTGTACCTCGATTGCACCGGCTTCCGTGGGTTGCTCATCAACCAGGCGCTCGGTGAGCCGTTCATCAGCGACACCCCGTCCCTGCTCTGCGACTCCGCGGTCGCCATCTCCGCCAGGAACGATCCCGGCCGCGAGGGCATCCCGCCTTACACGCAGGCCACCGCGCTCGGGCATGGTTGGGTCTGGGACATCCCGCTCTACCATCGCAACGGGTGCGGCTACGTCTATTCCAGCGCGTTCCTCGGGCGCGACGAGGCAGAGGCCGAGCTGCGCGCGTTCCTCGGGCCTCGGGCGGAGGGCATGGAGCCCAACCACATTCGCATCCGCACCGGCCGCAACCGCAACCAGTGGGTCAAGAACTGCGTCAGCGTCGGCCTGTCGAGCTGCTTCATCGAGCCGCTGGAGTCGACGGGGATCTTCATCGTCGAGTACCAGCTGAGCACGCTGCTCACGCTCTTCCCCGATCGGTCGTTCGACGAAGCGCGCATCCGCCGTTACAACGAGGCCATCGGAGACTGTTACGAGGAGCTCAGGGACTTCGTCGTCATGCACTACTGCACGACGGATCGGGACGACACGCCGTTCTGGAACGCCGTGCAACATGACACCGTCGTGCCCGACTCGCTGAAGGAGAAGCTGGACTTCTTCGCCACCACGCTTCCCACCACCGACGGCCTCAAGTTCGCCGTGTTCCGGGCGCGCAACTACGGCTGCATCCTGGCCGGCATGCGGCGCCTGCCGAAGTCTCCCTACCCCCTGCTCGAGCACCTCGACCCGAGCGTCGGACAGCGGGAGCTGGCGCGGATCGCCGCGCACACCGAGACGCTGGCTCGCGCCCTCCCCGATCAGTTCGAGTACCTGACGAACCTGCACTATCGAGCGGCGTCGCGCGCCTGAGCCGCGCGCGGACTGAGGCGAGGCGGCGGCCCGGCGTAGGTGGCGGCGTCCTGCGGCAGCCGGCGCAAGACGCCGGGCCGCTGTGCAGCACCCTCGACCGCGTTGGCGACCAGGTTGTTGAGCAGCAGCACCGTGGTCAGGACCCGCACCTGTTCGGCGGCCATCCCGAGGTCGAGCGCGACGGCGGCGATGGCACCGTCGATGTTCAGCCGCGGGCCCCCGACCTCCACCATCAGGGCGTCGAGCTGGATCACCAGCTGCCAGTGGGCGCCATCGGAGAAGCCGCGTCGATCCACGCACCGACCGAGGGCAACCACGCGCTCGTCCTCGTCGCGGAACGGCACGCCGAAGCCCGGGAACCGTGCTCCCGCGTCCAGCCGCGCCTGCACTGCGGCGCGCAAGGCGCTGGCGCTCTCCTCCCCCGCCGCGATCGCCTTCAGCTCGCGGAGCAGCTCGGCGGCATCGCCCGCGGGCCAGGGCCCGACCCGGGCCCCCTCCAGCCACGCCACGCCGGCCGCCAGGCCGGCCAGCGTGCCACCGAAGCTGCTGACCAGGCGCACGATCTTGAGGGGCCAGATCCGTGGGTCGGGCGAGAGCGCACAGGTCGACGCATCGTCGAGCAGCGCCTCCTCGTCGCGCGTCAGGCGTCGCCCGCCCAGCGCCAGCGCCAGCACGCTGAAGAAGCCATCGCGACCCGCGAGCTCCGCCAGCAGCGCGTAGCCAAAGTACTGGCTGTCGCCGTAACCGCCATGACCGACGCTGGTGCGCAGCGCTTCCGTCACCGCGGCGGCTCGTACTGGAACGGTGGGACGTCCATCGGATAGTCGCGCAGCTTGCCGGCGCTGGCGGCGGATGCCTCGGCGGCGAGCGGAGCCAGGCGCGCCAGCACGAGCGCCGGGATCAACTGCTCTTCCGAGCGGAGCCCGACTTCACGAAGGACCGCCAGGATGGCATGGAGCATCGGCAGCTGGGATAGCCCATGCGGCACCGTGGCGGCCCGATGTGCGAGCGCCTCTGCCAGCGCGGCGCCGGTCGGCCCACCCGTCGCGTCCACGCCCGCGGGGTGCGCCTCGGTCGGCGCTGGATGGCCGCCGGCCGCCGGCCGCGCCGACGCCACCTCGAAGCGCGCCTGTTCGACGAGTCCGACCAGGCCGGTGGCCAGGGCGTTGGCGGGCCGTGCTCCGCAGAGCCGCGCCAGCGCCGCGGCGTGCACGGGCGCGTCGCGGATGTCGGTGGCGCTCGCGAAGATCATGGCCACCTCGAAGGCCGTTCCGTCGGCCTCGGTCGGTGCGACGCCGGTCAGCGCCAGCAGCATCGTCTCTCCGAACCGGTAGTGCCGCGCGAGGTCCGTCTCGATGGCGTAGCCGTGGAGGGTCGGCGATGCCGCGCTGTCGCTGACTCTGGCCACGAGCGCAGCCGGCCACGCGGTGTCCTCGATCGGGCCTCGAAAGACGGTCATGCGTCACTCCGCGGAGAACCCCGAGATCGACCGCGCCCGTTCTCCGATCGGAGGTGGGATGCGGCCGTCCACGCGCACCTCGATGACGCACGGTACGCCTGCCCGCATGGCGGAGGCCATCGCTTCGGTGAGCTGGCCCGGCCTCTCGACGGTCCAGGCGAGGAGGCCCATGGCGCGGGCGATGGAAGTGATGTCCAGAGGACGGCGGTAGACGACGGCATCCATGGGCCGCTTGCTGCCGACGAGGTGGCTCCCGTGCCAGGTGATGCCGTGCATCTGGTTGTTCTCGATGATCCAGATCACCGGTATCTGGTACTCCGCTGCGGTCAGGAGCTCCATGCCGTTCATGGTGAAGCACGCGTCACCGATGATGGCCACCACGCAGCGCGCTCCCAGCGCCAGGGCGGCGCCGATCGGGGCCGCGGTCCCGTGGCCCATCGACCCGAACCCCAGATTCAGCACGAACTGCTGATCCCGGCGGATCATGAGGTGATGGATGTTGAACAGCATGTGACCGCCCACGTCCGAGAACACCACCGCGTCGTCGGGTAGGACGTCGGAGAGCTCAGCGCGCCAGCGCTGCGGTGTGACCGGAAGCTGCTCGCTGCGGCGGAGCTCGGGATCGGAGTATCGCGCGTCGCCCTCGGGCGGCGGCGGTTCCTGCGGCCACACCGAGGCCGGCCGCATGTCCTCGCGCAGCGCGCGATGCAGGTGGTAGATGAGCTCGATGAGCACCGTCTGTGCGTCGCCGACGAGCGGAACGTCCACCGGGTAGTTGCGGCCCACCCGGTCGGCCGCGATGTCCAGCTGGATGAGCGCCTTGCCGCCCTTGAGCCCCGCGTGCCAGTTGAACGTCGTCGTCTCGTTCAGGGAGGCGCCGACGGTCATCAGGACGTCGACCTCGCTCCCCAGCACCGCCTCGCGGGCGCCGCGATGCCCCGCGAAGCCCAGCACACCGAGCGAGAGCGGATGGTCCTCCGGGAAGACGCCCTTGCCTCTCGGCGTGGTGGCGACGCGCGCCGGCAACAACTCGGCGAGCGTGGCCAGGTGCTTCTGGGCGCCCGAGGTGGCCACCCCGGCGCCGGCCAGCAGGACCGGGCGCTTGCTGGCCATCAGCAAGCGCGAGGCGGCCTGCACGGCGTGCCGATCGAACTGATGGGTCTCGGGACGATACGTCGTCGGATCGAACCAGTCCTCCGCCATGGGGTGCTCCCAGAGGTCGACGGGCACGCTCAGGTGCACCGGGCCCGGGCGCCCCATGAGCGCGAGCCGCAAGGCGTGCCGCAGATGCAGGGACAGCTTGTCGGGAGCGTTGACCGTCACCGAGTACTTGGTGACCGGTCGGAAGATCGCCGTCGTGTCCATGTACTCCTGCGATGTCTCCTGAGCGGCTCCCTTGCCCAGCCCGTAGGTGGCGGCCTGTCCGGTCACCACCAGGAGCGGCACGCCGTCGGCATAGGCCACCGACACGCCGGTGAGCAGGTTGGTCGCGCCTGGCCCCGCGGTGCCGGCGCAGATCGCCAGGCGCCGGCCGACCCGCGCGTACCCGTCGGCCATGAAGGCCGCCCCCTCCTCGTGCTTGGTCACGATGAGGCGAAACTCGTCGTTGGCCTCGACGGCCTCGAAGAAGGGGTGCAGCAGCCCGCCCGGGACGCCGAAGACAACGGTCGCCCCTTCCGCCTGCATGTAACGCAGGAACACATCGACCATCCGCGCTTGCTTGGCCACGCTGCTACCTGACCGGATCGCCGCCACTCCTGCGGATGACGACGACTCGCTCGCGGATGTCCTCGAGCGACTCGGGGCCATCGCCGAGCTCGGGCATCTGGTGGCCAGACCTCGGAGCGGTGAGCGGCAGGTAGACCCAGAACGTGGTGCCGACCTCGAGCTTGGACACCACCTCCAGCTTGCCGCCGAGCTGGTCGAGCAGGCGGATGACGATGGGAAGCCCGAGGCCGTGGCTATCGCCGACGTAGGGGCTCGGGTCGGCCGCCTGCGCGGTGAACACGCTCTCCAGCTTGTCGCGCGCGATGCCGCGGCCGCTGTCGGACACCTTGAAGCACAGCCCGCGGGGTGCTCCGTCGACCTCGACCACGATGCTCCCGCGGTCGGTGTACTTCGCTGCGTTGGTCAGGATGTTGTCGATGACGCGCCCGAGCAGGAACGGGTCGGTCTCGAACGACTGCGGACAGTGCCTCGATGCGAACACACTGACCCGTATGTCACGGCGGATCACCAGCGCTTGCAGGATGCCGCGGATCGTCTCCAGCAGCGGACCGATCTCGATCCGCTCCGGCCTGACGTCGAAGAGCCCTCCGTCGTTCTTGCTGAGCGTCAGGATCTCACGGAGGATCGTCTCGACCTTCTCGATGGCCTGCTGGTTGTCTTCGACCGCTTCCAGCGCGTCCGGTTCGCCGGAGATGAACTCCCGGAGCATCCCGTTGTTCGCCTTGACCACCGCGAGCGGGCTGCGCATGTCGTGAGAGAGGCTGAGGAGCGTGGTGTTCCGTGACTCCGCCAGGCGCTGGACGCGCTCGAGGGTGGCATCGAGAGCGCGCTGCCGCTCGACGCTCCGCTCCTCGACGACGTGATTCCACTCCTGCTGCCGGTAGTAGAGGTCGAGCAACCCGGTGGTCGCCTTGGCGTACTCCGCGCCGAGGCCCTCCAGAGCGCGGTGCGTCTCCTCGCCGTATGCCAGGTTTGCGCGCCCGGTGCGGCGCGTCTCGTAGAGGAGCCCGAACGCGGCGCCCAGGAGGGGGAGGGTCAAGAACTCCAGGCCGCGCAGGAAAGTGAATTGCCCGGCCACCCACGCGAACAGCGCGCCGATGGCGACGCCGACCGTCGCTGGCAGCATGCTGTTCGGCTCGTACCACCGCAGCTCGTAGACACAGCACGCATCCCCGCGGCTCAGGCACTTCTGCTCGACGAGGCTGGCGTTGGGCAGCTTCCAGATGCCGGGCAGGCTCCTGAGCTGCGCCTGCCGCGACAGACACATCAGGCGCGTGTCCTCGATGTCCGTCTCGTAGCGCAGCGTCGTGCGCGCCCGAGAGCTCTCGACGACGAAGTACTTGCTGACGCGGCTGACCAGGTGGGTCGTCCTGGCCATCAGCTCGTAGACCCTGCGCGGCGACGTTGCCCGCAGCACCCACAGCAGCGGCCCGTACGACCCCATGCCGTAGGCGCACGCCTCCAGGAACTGCTCGTCGCTCGTCATGCGCGACCGCGCCGCCTGGAAGATGGCGGCGATCTGGGCGCCGGAGAGCCATGTGGACGGCTCGGCCAGCACCTCCGGGCTCAGGCGGGCCGCCGACGCCAGCGCCTCCAGCGCGTCGCCACGCAGGTGGTCGGTCGCGTAGGCGAGCAACGGCTGCAGGATCTTGGCGCTCATGGCGGCGCTCTGGTGGCCTGCCGTGGCGCCGCCTTCGCCCGCCCCTCCAGCGCCGGCTGCGCTCGATACGAGCTGCAGATGGCCGCGCTCGAGTCTCCTACGACTGTCGGGTGAGCGGCTTTCGGGACCTGACATCGAGGACGACCCAGTGGCGGTATCGCAGTATAGGGCCCGCCGACCAAGGGGACAGCGGCGGCGTTGGGGCGAGCTTTGGTTTCTCGTACGGAGGCACCGTGGGAGCGTGTGCGCAACGACGCGCGGTACAGGACCTCAGGCGAAGCCCTAGATGAGGCAGTGGATGACCTCGCCATGCAGACGCCAGGGAGCTTCCCACGAGACGCCCGATGCGCGACGCTTCATGCGTGGGCGAGTTGTATCCGGGGGAGGAGCTCACTCGATCTCTGCTCGATTCGCTCGATCATGCGCTGCTGCTGGTCGATGCCGAAGGTCGCGTGCTGTTTGCCAATGCGCTCGGCAACCGGCTGGTGGCGACGCCAGCCATGGCGGAGCGCCTGACTGCGTTCTGTCGCGAGACGGCCGCCGCCGCCGTCGGGGAGATTTCGCAGGAGCGCACGCTGAGCATCGACGGCAAGCTGCTGGCCGCACGCGCGCAGCGCCAGCAGGGAACGGTGCGCGTCACGGTGCGCGAGCGCACGGCGGACAACGCCCGCGAGCTGGCGACCATCGAGCGGGAGCGACTGGGCTCGGTCGGCGCGCTGGCCGCCGCCGTCGGCTTCGAGATCAGCAACCCCTCGGCTGCTGTCATGCACAACCTGCGCGCGCTCACCGACTCGGTGGCGATCCTGGCCGGCATCGCGTCCGACCCGGCCTCGGTCGCGCCCTTGC
Organism: Polyangiaceae bacterium; assembly: GCA_037720395.1. Lineage (GTDB taxonomy): Bacteria > Myxococcota_A > Polyangia > Polyangiales > Polyangiaceae > JBBJMR01. The sequence goes on along the minus strand of JBBJMR010000007.1, from coordinate 49,735 downwards.
CGCTGGTCGTCGACGAGTTCGTCGGCGAGGCCCATGTCATCCTGGCCGAGTGCGCGGTGGGCATGGAGCGCATCCACAACCTGGTGCGCGACCTGCGCTCGCTCATGGAGGCCGACGAGGGGACCGCGCCCCAGGCCGACGTCAACGCCGCGGTGGAGTCGAGCCTGGGCATGGTGCAGGCCGAGCTGCGGCACCGCTCGCGCGTGGAGCGCGACCTGCGCGCCACGCGGCTGGCGCGCTGCACGCCGGCCCGCCTCGGGCACGTGCTCATCAGCCTGCTCTCCCGCTCCGCGCAGACCCTCGACCACCGGCACTACCGCAAGAACAAGGTGCGGGTGAGCACGCGTGACGAGCCGGGGGCGGTGTCCATCGAGATCAGCGACAACGGGCGGGGCCTGCCGGCCGACGCTGCGAACACCGCCTTCGAGCACCTCTTCGACCCCAAGGCCCGGGGCAGCGGCCCCGGCCTGGGGCTGAGCGTGGCCGACGGCATCGTCCGTGCGGCCGGCGGCACCATCACCGTGCAGAGCACGCCGGGCAATGGCACCACCGTCCGCGTCCGCCTGCCGACGACGCAGGCCATCCGCGCGTCGCAGCAGCGCGTCCGCATCCCTTCCGCGGCGCCGCCCTCGCCGCGCCGGCTCCGCGTCCTGGTGGTGGACGACGAGGTGCTCCTGCTCAAGGCCTACCGCCGGATGATGGGCAAGACCATGGACGTGGAGATGGCCGAGGGCGCCGAGCAAGCCCTGGCCCGCATCGAGGAGGGCCGCGAGTTCGACGTGGTGCTCTGCGACCTGAGCATGCCCAAGATGTCGGGCATCGAGTTCCACAAGCTGGTGCAGAGGCGATGGCCGAAGCTCGCCGACCGCTTCGTGTTCGCCACCGGTGGCGCCATGACCATGGCGTCGAAGCAGTTCCTCGATCACACCCCCCTGCCGTGGATCGAGAAGCCGGTGGCGCACGAACGCCTGGTCTCGATCATCGAGCTGGTCAGCGGGCACTGACGCGGGCGGCCTGGCCCTAGCTTCGGCGGCGCGTCCCGGAGACGCCCATCGACCCGGCGATGCGGTCGACGAGCTCCGTGTAGGGGGCGTCCTCGTCGACCACCTTGACCAGGCGGGCCCGGATGCGCCGTACGGTGGCCTCGATGTCCGCCGGATCGGTGGAGTAGGTGGCCAGCGTGCAGACCACCACCTTCGGCAGCCAGGCGGTGGCGGCGAAGCGCATGTCGCCGGCGGTGCTGGACACGACCATGGTCACGTCGCCGACGGCGAGGCGGCAGCGCTCGGCCAGCTCGTCGGAGCCGACGACCAGGACCACCGGGACGACCTGCCTGCGCGGTGCGGGGGCCACGGGGGAATCGTAGCGCGCGCCCGCCTCAGCGGGGCGGGATACTGCTGCGCATCCGGCGGACGTGGGCCACGGCGTCGACTACCAGCGCCTCCAGCGCGTCCCGGGCAATGTCCTCGCCGGCCACGGTGACCAGCTTCGACTGGACCCGCTCGGCGAGGCCGTCGTAGGTGGCCGACGCGCTCTGGTAGCTGGCCTCGGTGAGCACCAGCGCCAGCGGCTTGCAGGTGCCGGCCATGGCCTCCACCGTGGTCGGTTCGGAGGTGCGCACGATGGCGCCCATCTTGGCCGCGCCCTCCCGACAGCGTTCGACGAACTCCCGCGAACAGCCGATGATGAGCACCGTCGGTAGCTCGTGGACCGGAACCGTCTTGGCCTCGCGTCGATTCGCCATGTCGCCCTCGAAGAGCCCGCCAGCGAAGAAACCGCAGTCGCAACGGATAGTACACCAATCGCCGCCCGCCCCGGCCCGGGCGTCGGAGGCGGCGAGCAGAGACCGAAGCTTCGAGCTCGCGCTGCGGAAGCCGTTCGACTGGGAGGGCCTGCTCGCCTTCCTGGGGACGCGCGCCATCCCCGGGGTCGAGCAGGTGCACCAGGACGCCTACTGGAGGACGCTGCGCGTCGCGGGCGAGGCCACCCTCCTGTCGGTGTGCCACCGCGCCGCCGGCCGCGCCGGCGGGCCGGTGCTGGCCGTCACCGTGTGGCCGGCGCGCGCCGACCTCCCGCCCGCGCTGCGAGACCGGGTGGCACACGTCTTCGACCTCGGCGCCGACCCGGCGCGGGTCGTCGCCGCGCTCGGCCGCGATCCGCTCGTCGGTGCCTCGGTGCGCGCGGTGCCCGGGCTTCGCGTGCCGGGCGCATGGGACGGCTTCGAGCTCGGCGTGCGGGCGGTGCTCGGCCAGCAGGTCACCGTCGCCGGCGCGCGCACCCTGGCCGCGCGGCTGGTGGCGCGTCACGGCGTTCCCCTGCCCGCGCCCATCGCCGCCTGGCTGGCGTCGTCCGGCGACGGTCCCGCCGCGCTGACGCACCTCTTCCCCGAGCCCGGCGCGCTGGCCACGGCCAACCTCGACGCCATGGGGCTGACCGGCGCGCGCATCGACACGCTGCACACGCTGGCGGCGGCGACCGCGCGCGGTGAGCTGCTGCTCGAGCCCGGCGCAGACTGGGAGGAGGCGCGGAGGCGCCTGCTGGCCCTGCGTGGCATCGGGCCCTGGACGGCGGACTACGTGGCCATGCGCGCGCTCGGCGAGCACGACGCCTTCCCCGCCGCCGACCTGGGAATCCGCAACGCGCTGGCGCGCCTGCACGGCGCGCCGTGCTCGACGCGGCAGGCCGAGCAGGCGAGCCTCGCCTGGCGGCCGTTCCGCTCGTACGCCGTGATGCATCTGTGGCGCTCGCTGTCCGCGGCCCTCAAGCCGGCACCGCCGCCGCGAGCCCCCCGGCGCTGACGCGCGCCCCGCGGGGTGGCCTGGCTACTTTCCGCCGAAGCTCGGGGAGCCGAACCCGCCGCTGGTTCCGTAGCCGCCGCCGCCGCCGCCGACGCAGCTGCCGCAGCTGGCCATGCCGATGAGGAGCATGACCACGAACACGATGACCACGATGGTGATCAGGCTGCTGGCGGCGGTGCTGGGCATCGAGTCGCCGTCGTCGCTGCCGCCGAGCCCGCCGAGCACCGAGCTCGGTGGCGGAGCGATGCCGAAGACCTGCCCGATCTCCTTTGCGCCGAGGCGCTCGCAGAAGGAGTAGGTGACCTCGGTGGGCGCCTGCTCGACGCTCACCTTGCCGCCCGGCCCCTGGTACTCGGTGGCGGTGACGGTCTCACCGATCTCCACCTTCCAGTAGAACTCGCCGATGACGTGCTCGACCTGCGCCTGCACGCTCTGCTTCCAGGAGTAGTGCTTGCCCTTGTAGCTGGCCGCTCTCCCCGACACCTGCACCTCGCCGGGCGGGATGGGCGTGACCAGCTGCCAGGACCCCTCCTCTTCCATCAGCCACAGGTAGCCGACGCGCGTGCCGGCATGGAGCAGGTACTCGCGCCAGCGGTAGCGCTCACCGTCCACGGTGCAGCCGCGGATGACGAAGCCGATGCAGATGACGTGGTTGCCGCGCAGCGTGCCCTCGGCGCCGAGCGGCACGAACGGCGGATGCGGCGGCTTCGGCGAAGGGCCGAGCGCCCGCAAGGCGCCCTGCGCCAGATCGCTGGCGGTGCCGCAGTAACGGCAGACGATGCGCTCGGCGCTGCCCGGGACGATGATCGGCAGGTTGCCCCCGCAGCTCGGGCAGGCCAGCGCCTCGGACTTGGCCTCGGCGGCCTCCACCGGCGCGCCGCCGTCGAGCTCCATCACCGCCGGGTCGATCTGCCGGCCGAGGTAGAGGCGCGGAGGCTCCTGCCCGTCGCCGTAGTCGATGGTGCCGAAGGCGCCGTTGGGCCCGCCGAGGTCCGCGTACCCGGTGACCACGCCCGGCGTGGCCACCGCCGGCATCTCCCCCTCGCCGGAGACGACGCGGCGCCGGCCGACCTCGGCGACCTGCCAGGCGCCGTACGGGCCGAGCTGGATGGTGGCACCGGGGCGCAGCGCGCCGATGGGCGGGCAGACACCGGCCTGCGCCTGCACCTCGCTCGTCGAGTACCAGCGCCCCTGCGCGGAGGCGACCCAGCACCATCGCCCGCTGGCGGGGAAGGCGATGAAGATCTCCTGCCAGGGCGCGCCCGGAGCGCCCGCGCGATCGAGCTGCACGCGCCCGTCGACGACGAAGGGCTCGCCGCCCCAGCGCCCGGTGACCCCGACCTGGAGCGGCGTCGGGATGTCGACCAGATCGGCGACGCGGCCGACGGCGACCAGGTTGCGGTCGGTGCGGGCGACGACGAACTTGCAGTGCTTGCAGACCTGCGCGCGCGCCCCCGCGAACTTGAAGACCATGGGGGCGCCGCACGACGGGCACTGCGCCTGCCGGTCGAACGGGTTGGTCATCGCCGCCAGCGCTCCACGAGAGCGCATCCTAGTACACCGGCGCCCGGCGGACACCGGCAGACGAAGCCGACTAGACTGCGCCGCGCCATGACCGCGGTTCCCAGCAGTCCCAGCGGATCAGCCACTGGAGGCAGCGGCGCCGCGGCGGCCCGTGCCGCAGCGCCGCGCCGCTGGGTGCACCCGGCCCTGCTGGCCTCGGTGTTCGTCATCGCCACCAGCGGTCTGGTCTACGAGCTCGTGGCCGGCACCCTGGCCAGCTACGTCCTCGGCGACTCGGTCACCCAGTTCAGCCTGGTCATCGGCATCTACCTGTTCGCCATGGGCATCGGCTCGTATGCCTCCGGCTTCCTGGAGAGCGATCTGCTGGCGCGCTTCGTGGAGATCGAGCTCGGCGTGGCCCTCGCCGGCGGCTTCTCCTCGATGCTCCTCTTCCGCGTCTACGCCTCGGGCGGCGCCTTCAAGCCGATGCTCTACCTGAGCATCGGGGTCATCGGGGTCCTGGTCGGGCTCGAGATCCCGCTGCTCATCCGCATCCTCAAGTTCTCGCTCGACCTCAAGGACCTGGTCGCGCGCGTCCTTGGGCTCGACTACATCGGCGCGCTGGTCGCCAGCCTGATGTTTCCGGCGGTGCTGGTGCCGCGTCTCGGGCTGCACCAGACCAGCCTGCTGTTCGGCTTCCTCAACGCGGCGGTGGCCATGACCACCACCTTCCTGGTGCCGCTATCCGCCGCCAAGCTCTGGCGCCTGCGCACCATGTCCCTGGCGGTGATGCTGGCCATCGGCCTGGGCTCGATCTTCGCCGGGCGCTTCATCGAGCGCACCGAGTCGCTCTACTTCGGGGCGCCCATCGTCTACAGCGCCCAGTCACCCTACCAGCGCCTGGTCATCACCCAGACGCCGCGCGTGACGCGCCTCTGGCTCAACGGCAACCTGCAGTTTTCCTCGGACGACGAGCACCGCTACCACCAGGTGCTGGTGCACCCGGCGGTGGCGGCCCTCGGCCGCGCGCCGCGCACGGCGCTGGTGCTCGGCGGCGGGGATGGGCTGGCCACGCGCGAGCTGCTCCGCTACCCGAGCCTCGAGCATGTCACCCTGGTCGACCTCGATCCGGCCATGACCCAGGCCTTCTCCACCCTGCCGCTGGCCACCCGGCTCAACGGCGGAGCGCTCACCGATCCGCGCGTCACCGTCATCAACGACGACGCCTTCCTCTGGCTCGACCGGAGCGACGGCTCGTTCGACGTGGTGATCGTCGACTTCCCCGACCCCTCGAACTACGCGGTCGGCAAGCTCTACACCGACGCCTTCTACCAGCTGCTGCGGCGCAAGATGGGGGTGCGCGGGGTGGCCGTGGTGCAGGCCACCAGCCCGCAGTACGCGCGCGAGTCCTTCTGGACCATCGTCACCACCATGGAGGACGCCGGCTTCGTCACCGCGCCGCTGCATGTCTACGTGCCCAGCTTCGGCGACTGGGGGTTCGTGCTCGCAGGGGGTCCGGGCTTCACCGCACCGGCCAGCCTGCCTCCGGAGGCCTCCGACCTCTCCTTCCTCGAGGCCGGGATGCTGCCCGAGCTCTTCCGCTTTCCGCGCGACATCGGCCGCGTCGAGGCGCCGGTGAACCGCCTCAACGAGCAGAAGCTGGTGACCATCTACACGCGCGAATGGGGCGCCTGGGGGCGCTGAGAGGACCCATGCAGCGGCGCGCGTTCCTGACCGCCGTCGGCAGCGGGTGGCTCCTCGACGGGGTCCTGCCCGGGCGGCGCGCCATCGCAGGCCGGGTCGTCGGCGCGTCGATGCAAGCCGGCCATCGCCTTCGTGACGGCGCCGCCCTCCCTGCCGTGGAGCCATCGGAGCGCGCCGACGTGGTGATCGTCGGCGGCGGCGTCAGCGGCCTGGCCGCGGCCTGGCGCCTCGGCGCCGCCGGCCTCGACGTGCGTGTGCTCGAGCTCGAGCCCTTCCTCGGCGGCACCAGCGCGGCCGGGCGCGACGGCGTGGTGCCCTACCCGTGGGGCGCGCACTACCTGGCCGCGCCGAACCCCGGCGCGCGCGCCGCGCTGCGCCTGCTCGAGGAGCTCGGGGTGCTGCGCGGATGGGACGCCGCCGGCAACCCGCGCTTCGATCCGCGCGTCCTGTGCCACGCGCCCGACGAGCGCCTCTTCTACCGCGGCGCGTGGCACGCGGGTCTGGTGCCCGCCGACGCGCTCGAGCCCGCCGAGCTCGCCGAGGTCGAGCGCTTCCACGCCGTGGAGCGCGCGCTGTCCGAGCGCGTCGGTCGCGACGGGAGGGCTGCCTTCCAGATCCCCGTCTCCGACTCCTCGCGCGACCCGGAGCTGCTGGCGCTCGACACCATGACCATGGCCGAGTGGCTGGAGCGCGAGGGGTTCCGCTCGCCGTTCCTGCGCTGGTACGTGCGCTACGCGCTGCTCGACGATTTCGGCGGCGAGCCGTCGCAGGTCTCGGCCTGGGCCGGCCTGCACTACTTCGCGTCGCGCAAGGTGCGCACGCCCGAGCTCGAAGGCAGCCACTTCCTGGTCTGGCCGGAGGGCAACGGCTTCCTGGTCGAGGCCATGGCGCGCCGGTCCGGCGCCCGCCTGCAGACCGGCGCCCTGGTCCACGCCGTGCACCAGGGCCCGGGCGAGGTGGCGGTGGACTGGCTGGACCTGGCCTCCGGAAGGAACCGGCGCCTGGCGGGGCGCGCCCTGGTCCTCGCCGTGCCCGCCTTCGTCTGCCGGCGGCTGGTGCCCGAGGCCGCACCGCGCCTGCCTTCCCGCGTGGCCTCGCCGTGGCTGGTCGCCAACCTGCACGTGGAGCGCCCCTTCGATCCGGACCTGGCCTGGGACTCGGTGCTCCACGAAGGCGCCGGCCTGGGCTATGTCGACGCCGGGCACCAGCGGACGGCGCCCTCGGATCGCACCGTGCTCACCTACTACCGCGCCTGGGGCGGCGCCGACGTCTCCGCGGCCCGCACCCGGCTCGCCAGCGCGGCCTGGCCGGAGCTCGCCGACCTGGTGCTCGCCGACCTGACCGCGCCCCACCCCGACCTTCGTGAGGAGCTGGCCCGGATGGACCTCATGGTCTGGGGCCACGCCATGCCCCGCCCGGTGCCCGGGTTCCTCGGCGCCCAGCCGTTCGACACCGAGCCGCGCCTCGGCGAGCGGATCGCCTGGGCGCACGTCGACCAGACCGGCATGGCTCTGTTCGAGGAGGCGCAGGCGCGGGGCGTGCGCGCCGCCGAGGCGCTGGCCGCGCCGCTCTCGCTCGACCTCGGTCCGACCTGGCTCTGACCCGGCGCCGTCGACCCAGCTCCCGTGGCTCGGTGAGCCCGTCGCCCGTCGCTTGTGGCTCGGGACCCATCGTCGTCCTTGCCTCTTTGCCCACGCCCGCGTTAACTCGCTGCCATGAGAACCCGGTTCGCCGGGAACACCGACGTCGGGCTCCAGAGGGATCACAACGAGGACAGCTTCCTCGTGATGCCCGAGTACCGCGTCGTGGCCGTGGCCGATGGCATGGGCGGGCACCGCTCCGGCGACGTGGCCAGCGCCATGGCCGTGGGCACCTTGCAGGATTTCTTCTCCATGACCGTCGGCCGCGACGGCACCTGGCCCTTCCCGGCCGACCCGAACCTCACCGACGAGGAAAACTACGTGGTCACCGGGCTGCGCCTGGCCAACCGGCGCATCTTCGACCGCTCCCTCAAGACCACCGCCGATTTCGGCATGGGCACCACCGCGGTGGCGGCGCTCTTCTGCAAGGGCGCGGAGCGGGTGACCATCGGGCACGTCGGCGACAGCCGCTGCTATCGATTGCGAGGCGAGGAGATCCTGCAGCTGACGCGCGATCATTCGCTCATCAGCGACGCGGCCTACATGGCACCCTGGATGAGCGAGGAGGAGGTTCGCCAGCTCCCACCCAACGTCATCACCCGCGCCCTGGGCATCCGCGAGGACGTGCTCGTCGACCTGGTGACGGACGAGACGCGCGTCGGCGACGTCTACCTGCTCTGCTCCGACGGCCTCACCGGCCTGGTGAGCGACGACCAGATCCACGAGGTGGTGGTCAACGCCAAGGACCTGGAGACGGCGTGCGTCACGCTCATCGAGCGCGCCAACTTCTTCGGAGGCAGCGACAACATCACCGTGGTGCTGGCCAAGGTGGAGGCCGGCGAGGACCCGACCGCCGCCCCCAGCAAGCCGGCCACGTTCCAGGAGCCAACGTCCGAGAAAGCCGAGAAGGCCGAGAAGGCCGAGGGGGCGGCGGACACCGAGAGAGCAGAGGCCGTCCGCAAGGCGCAGGCCATCACCAGGAAGCGCCCGAAGAAGAAGGGCTGAAGCTCGAGCCGCCGCGAGTGCGCGGACTGCCGCCGCCCGATGCCGGTGGGCAGCGGCGCGGCTAGAGCTCGATCTGGTCCTTGAGCTGCAGGACGGTGAGGTCCACGCCCTTCAGGCCGGCGCACTCCTTCTCCACCTCGGTCTGGAAGACCGGCTTGATGTGGTAGAGCAGCGTGCGCAGGTCCTTGGGGGCCACGTACTTGGCGAGGTCGGCGGCCAGGGTGCGCGGCGTGTGGTGGCCGCTGACGGTGGCCAGCTTCTGCTCGCGGTTCGGGAAGCTGACCTCCATGATCAGGGCCTTGAGGTCCTTCTGCGCGCCGAGCACCTCCCAGAGCTTGTCGGTCGGCCCGGTGTCCCCGCTGTAGGCCAGCGAGCCGTCCTTGCCGGTGACCACGAACGCCGCGCTCTCCACGGTGTGGTCGACGAGCACCGCGCGCACGCTCCACCCTGCGACCAGGGTCGGCTTGTCCGGCTGGAGCTCGATGTAGCGGATGGTGGGGCTCCTGGTGTCCGGGATGGTGGAGAAGTCCGGCCAGAGATGGTTGTTGAAGAAGTGCTTCCGTAAGGTGCGGATGGTGTCCTTGGTGCCCGCCACCAGCAACGGGGCGCAGTCCATCTGACAGCGATTGTCGGCGATGGTGGCCAGATCCCGGATGTGATCGAGGTGGCCGTGGCTGACCAGGCATGCCTCGAGCTTCACCTGCTCGTCGACCTCCAGGCCGCTGGTCAGCGAGCCGGCGTCGATGGCCAGGCGATCGTCGATGATGAACGCGCTGGTGCGGTGCCGCGGGGTCTCCCCGCCGTGGCAGCCGATGACCCGCAGCTCCATCCTCAACCCTCTCCCGCAAACTTGGCTGGCATCTCGAGGAGCTCGAGGAAGTCGTGCAGCCGCGCCACGTCGGCCACCACCACCGCACCGCCCTCTTCCTTGGCCAGGCGCAGGCGCGCCAACCGGTCCATGACGTCGCGCGCCACCGACGGGTTCACCCCCACCTCGCGGGCGATGTCATCGGCCGTGGTGCGGATACGGATGCCGTCCTCGGCAGCTTCCCCGAAGGCGTCGGCGTGGCGCGCCAGGGCCAGAATGACCCGCGCCTTCGGGTCCTTGTGCATGAGGATCTCGACCAGGGTGTCGGCCGAGTCCAGGCGCTTGGCGAGCTTCTTGATGAGCCGCAGCGCGATCTCTGCGTTGCGCGCCACCATGGCTTCCAGCGTCTTGGCCTCGATCACCAGGCAGCGGGTCGGCGCCACCACGGTGGCGGTTGCGGTGCGTGGCTTGCCGTTGAGGATTGGCCACTCTCCCCGGAACACCCCGGGCCCGAGCGTGGCCCGGACGCGCTCCTCACCGGCCACGTCCTTGGTGATGCGGACCGCGCCGGACTGGACGACGAACATCACCTCACCCAACTCTCCCTCGCGAAAGAGCACCTCCCCGGCGCGATATTCGCGTCCGAAGCGGGCAAAGAGCGGGTCCGACATCGGGTACCCCACAAGCTTACCCTCACCCCGGCCAGCCCCCCAAAAACAAAGCCTCGCTCCGCCGCACGCGAAGAAAAGAAAACCCCCCACTCCCGGAGGAGAGGGGGGTCGGGGGTGAGGGGGCGAGCGCAGCGCTACATATCGAAGTCGCCCATCCCGCCCATACCGCCCATGCCGCCCATGCCGCCCATGCCACCCATCCCGCCCATGCCGCCCATCCCGCCGCCGCCGCCGCCGGCAGCCTTGGGGGCCTCCTTCTTGGGCTTGTCGGCCACCAAGGCCTCGGTGGTCAGCATCAGCGAGGCGACGCTGGCCGCGTTGGAGAGCGCGTGTCGCACCACCTTGGCCGGGTCGATGACCCCGGCAGCGAGCAGGTCCTCGTAGACGTCGGTGGCCGCGTTGTATCCGTGGTTGCCCGCCTGCTCGCGGACCTTGCTGACCACCACCGTGCCGTCGACGCCCGCGTTCTGGGCGATCTGACGGAGCGGCGCCTCACAGGCGCGCTTCACCAGGCGGACGCCCACGTCACGCTCGTCGCCGAACTTCAGCTTGTCGAGCGCCGCCGAACCGCGCAGGAGCGCGACGCCCCCGCCGGGGACGATGCCCTCCTCGACCGCGGCGCGCGTGGCGTGGAGCGCGTCCTCTACGCGCGCCTTCTTCTCCTTCATCTCCACCTCGGTGGCCGCGCCGACGCGCACCACCGCCACGCCACCGGCGAGCTTGGCCAGGCGCTCCTGGAGCTTCTCCCGGTCGTAGTCGCTGTTGGTGTCCTCGATCTGCTTGCGGATCTGCTCGACGCGGCCCTTGATGGCCGTCTTGTCGCCGGCGCCGTCGACGATGGTGGTGTTGTCCTTGTCGATCTCCACCCGGCGTGCGGTGCCCAGCTCCTTCAGGGTGGCGCCGTCGAGCTTCTGCCCGAGGTCCTCCATGAAGGCGGTGGCGCCGGTGAGGGTGGCGATGTCCTTGAGCATCTCCTTGCGGCGATCGCCGAAGCCCGGGGCCTTGACCGCAGCCACCTTGATGGTGCCGCGCAGCTTGTTGACCACCAGGGTGGCCAGCGCCTCGCCCTCGATGTCCTCGGCGATGATCAGCAGCTGCTTGCCTGCCTTGACCACCTGCTCCAGGAGCGGCAGCAGATCGGCCATGGCGCCGATCTTCTTTTCGTGCACGAGGATGACCGGGTTGTCGAGCACGGTCACCATCCGCTCCGGGTCGGTGACGAAGTACGGCGAGAGGTAGCCGCGATCGAACTGCATGCCCTCCACCGTCTCCAGCTCGGTGGTCATCTTGCGGTTCTCTTCGACCGTGATGACGCCTTCCTTGCCGACCTTGTCCATGGCATCCGCGAGGATCTTGCCGATCTCTTCGTCGCCGTTGGCGCTCACCGTGGCCACCTGGGCGATCTGCGCCTTGTCCTTGGTCGGCTTGGCCGAGGCCTTCACCGCGTCGAGGACGGCGATGACCGCAGCGTCGATGCCGCGCTTCAGGTCCATCGGGTTGTGGCCGGCTTCGACCAGGCGCAGCCCCTCGGTGTAGAGCGCCTGCGCCAGCACGGTGGCGGTGGTGGTGCCGTCTCCGGCCCTGTCGCTGGTCTTGGAGGCCACCTCGCGCACCATCTGCGCGCCCATGTTCTCGAGCTTGCCGTGGAGCTCGATCTCCTTGGCCACGGTGACGCCGTCCTTGGTGATCACCGGGGAGCCCCAGCTCTTCTCGATGACCACGTTGCGGCCCTTGGGGCCGAGGGTGACCTTGACCGCGTCGGCCAGGGTGTTGACGCCGCGCAGGATGGCTGCACGCGCCTTGCGACTGAAGACGATCTGCTTCGCGCTCATGGTTGTTCGCTCCCGCTCAGCCGGTCACGGCGAGGACGTCGTCCTCGCGGATGAGGACGTGCTCCACGCCGTCCAGCTTGATCTCGGTGCCCGTGTACTTGCCGAAGAGCACGGTGTCGCCGACCTTGACCTCCAGCGGGCGGACCTTGCCGTCCTTGAGCACCTTGCCGTTGCCCACGGCGACGACCTTGCCCTCGATGGGCTTCTCCTTCGCCGTGTCGGGGATGATGATCCCCCCCTTGGTCTTGGCCTCGCCCTCGAGACGCTTGACGACGATTCGGTCCTGCAGCGGCCTGATCTTCATGGTCGTTCCTCCGCGTTTGCCACCGGCTCCGAGCCCATTTGGCGAGCGCCGGGTCCGCCGGCACCATCCGGGCTCGCGCGGGCTAACCTCGCGAAATCCCGAGCCGTTGGCACTCGCACCCTCCGGTGGCCAAAACCGGCGCGCAACCTAAATCAACCCCGGGGAGCGTCAACCCCAAACGGACAGCACGGTTGCCCGCTGGTCCGCCGCGCCCGGACACGCCTTCAGGGCGCTTGCAGCGCCCGGGCCACGGCGTCGAGCAGCGGCGCCGAGCTCACCGGCGCTCCCGTCGCCTGCTGCATCCAGACGTCGGGCAGGACGTCGCCGATGCGGCACATGCGCTCGAACTCTCGCCCGAACGTGGCCTTGTCCTTGCCCTCGACGTGCCTCTCGATCTGGAAGGCGATGAGGTGCCCGAGCACGTAGTTGAAGAGGTAGAGCGGGATGGCCACCGTGTGGCTGTAGATGCCGAGCAGCGGCGTCCCCTCCCCGCCCAGCGTGGGCGCGTAGTAGCGGTCCCAGACCTGACGCGCGACGCGCACGGTCGCCTCGCGCAGCTCGGCCGCGGTCGCCGCCGGGTGCTCGTAGAGCCAGCGCCAGACCTCGATCTCGACCAGCGCCGAGCCGGCGATCTCGCGCGTCTTCCAGAAGGTGTCGAGCACTCGGGTGCGCTCCTCGGCCGCGCTCCGCCTCGGCCTGCCGAGGAGCTCGAGGTCGCGGGCCTGGAAGAGGAAGGCCAGCGCCTCGGTGAAGGCGTTGTTGGGCACGCCGGCGAGCAGGGTGAGGTCGACGTCGTGCAGCGAGAAGGTCTGCTCGACGTTGTGCCCGAGCTCGTGGACGGCGATGTTGTAGCCCTTGTAGTCCATCCCCTTGGGCTCGATGCGGGTGCGCAGATGGGACTTGTCGCCCCGCCGCTCGGCGCCCAGCGCATGCCCGGCGCCCCGCGAGGGATCGACGGCGATGTGGTCGGCGAGGTAGCTGGCGCGCGCGGCGGTGAACCCGAGGTCGCGCAGGATGCGGGGCAGGTCCTTGGCGACGGCCGCCGCCGTCGGGTAGCGCTTGCGGGTGATGGCGTCGAGCTCGGCCTCCGCCGTGTTGCCGGTGCGGAGCTCGAACCACAGGTCGTGGGGCTCGAGTTTGCGGCCCAGGCGGCGCTCGATTTCCTGGCGACCTGCGTCGCCAGCGGTGACTCCAGCACCTCGGTGAGCACCTTGCGCACGCGCGCCTCGGGCAGCTCCGCCTCCTCGAAGGCGCGGTCGAGGCGCGTCGGGCCGTCGGCGAAGCGATCGATGGCGCGCGCCGCGACGAAGTGCGCCAGCACCTGGGCGAAGCGGGTGTCCGGCTCGCGCGCCGCCTCGCCGCTGGCGAAACCCGGCGATGACGGTCGGTCCTTGGGCGCGTCCGCCTCGACGGTGCCCACCGCGGCCACGGCGACCTGGTTCGACGAAGGCGCCCAGTCGAGGCGCGGGTTGTCGATGACCGCGCGCGGGATGGTCTGGGTCACGATGCGGTCCATGACCTGGGCGATGGTGCGCTGACGTGCGAGGCCGTCCTTGTCCGCGTAGGCGGCCTTGATCTCGTCGCGCAGGTTCCAGTGGCTGATGAGCCGCTTGCCGGACGGAAACAGGCGCGCACCGTCCTGCGCCAGGACGTGATGCATCCACAGGTTGTAGCCGGAGATGTACCGGTCCGCGGCGACCTCGGCCGCGTTCGCCGCCTGGGCCAGCGCGGCGGGCACGCGGGCGTCGACGAGGCCCGTCAACCGCCGCTCGGCCCACGCGCGCCGGCTGTAACCGGCGCCGCCCTCCCTGCGCTGCGCCAGCGTGGTGAGCGGAAAGTTGAGCAAGATGGCGAAGGCGACCTTGGAGTCGAAGAGGTCGTCGACGACGTGGGCGCGCAGGTCGACCTGGGCCAGCAGCGGGTCGACGGGCAGCGCGGCGCCGTCCTCGACCTCGACGCCCCAGCGCATGGCGCGGCCGATCTCGACCACGTGCCCGCGGACCTGCTCCACGGCCAGCTGCAGTCGCGCGAACAGGGCGTCACGAGCCGCCGGGTCCACGAGCAGCTGCTCCTCGCAGAATGCCGCGAAGTCACCGTCGCTGGCCCGCCACAGCGAGGCGGCCTGCGCCACCCCGGCGCGGATGGCGGCGGCGTGCGCCTGGCCATGCTTGGCCTCCAGCCTGGCGATGGCCTCGGCCACCGCGCTCGGTGCCACGGGTGCCAGCGGGTCCGTCGCGCTCGCCGCAGGCACGGGTCGCGGCGGAGCCACGCCCGGCGTCGGGGTGGCCGCGGCTGGCACGTCGCGCCCGGAGCACGCCGGCAACAGGATGGCGAGGACCAGCGAAGCGATTCGCGCGCGCATTCGGATCGGCTTCTCTCACGAAACCGACGCGACGGGCGACGCCAGCGGCAATTGAGCGGAGTCGAACGGAATCGAGCTGGAGTGGACGGCAGTCCACGCAGGCGCAGTGAGCGCTGGCTTCGTTCCGTTCTCACGACGGAACAGGGGCGATCCCAGCGGGAATTGAACCCGCGTTACCGACGTGAGAGGCCGGTGTCCTAACCGCTAGACGATGGGACCAGTGCTGCGTTTCGTGCCGGCGCGTACTACTCGCCAGGCGGCTCGGGGACAAGGATTCGAACCTTGATAGCAAGTGCCAGAAACTTGCGTCCTGCCATTAGACGATCCCCGAAAAACCCGTGGTTACGGGCGGGAAAGCCTACTCGCACATGCCCGCATGTCAAGGAGTTCCACGCCGGGAGCTCGGCTTGCCTCGCGCTCGCGCGTCGAGCCAACCGTGCTGGGCCCCCGTACCGTGGCGTGCGACGGCGCGGTACGGAGCGGAACGCGGGCGTGCGGGCGGCCTAGCTGGCGACCTCGTCGCCGGCGGGGGGCGGGATGGTGCCGCCCGGACCGGGCGGCTGGGACGCGCCGTTTCCGGCGGCGCCGAGGGCCTCCTTGGCGACCCGCTTCTTGGCCGCGTCCTTGTCGCCCTTGGGCGCGGTGACCTCGGCCTTGCGCGGGGCGTCGCCGATGTCGAGCTCGCACTCGCCGAAGACGACCTGCATCTTGCCGTTCTGCGGGGTGAGCTTCACCTCCAGCGACTTGGCGCGGATGACGGTGTTGTCGCGCACCCGCCCGGAGAGCTGCACCAGGTCGGCGTCGAACTCGCCGGCGAGCTCGCCCTCGGATCGGATCTCACCGACCTTGGCCTTGCCCTGCACCGAGCCGGAGAGCGACACCGACAGCGACGGGGCCTGGATCTCCCCTTCGATTCGGCCGCGCACCAGCACCGGGCAGCTCGAGGTCAGCGAGCCGCGCAGCTCCGTGCCCTCCTCGACCAGCGTCTGCTTCATGCTCTTCGGATCCGCCATCTTTGGTTACCTCACCTTTCGCCGGTCGTACGCGCCGACATGATCTTCATGCGCAGCTTGCAGCCCGGCTCGAAGGCGAACCGCGTCGCCTCCGGCATCTGCTCCACCGAGCCCACCAGCGCACCGTGCTGACTGACCACCACCTGGTTCGGGCCGACGATCCCCGGGCTGTCGCGCTCGAAGAACTGGCCGTGGATGGTGATGTTGCCAGCGCCGGTGATGCGGCACTGCGAGAGGATCCCGCTCTTGCCGACGATCAGCTCGGTGCCCCGGCCCAGGGCGATGGAGCAGTCCTCGAACCGGCTCTCGATCTCCACGCTGGCGCCGTCGCCGAACTCCAGGGTGGCGTTGCGCAGCACGTCACCCTGGCCGAAGTAGCGCTTGCCGGGTGACGCCGCGGCGGGATCGATCTGGCCGCTGAGCAGGCCCACCACGGCGGCGCGGGGCACGCGCTGGGTGCCGTTGCCGTCGGCGCTGCCGTCCACCCACTCGGCGATGATCTGGTCGAGCGCCGCGCCCTCTCCCTGGAAGCCGGCCACCTTGGCGCCGGTGAGGGTGGCGCCGTCGAGCGAGGCGCCGCTGAAGTTGGCGTGGCGCAGGTCGGCGTCGGTGAGGTCGGCGCCACTGAGCACCGCCTTCGACCAGTTGGCGCGCGCGGCGCTGGCCCCGTTGAGCTTCACCCCGCGCGCCTTGGCGCCGGACAGCTCGGCGTCGTCGAGGTTGGCGCCGGTGAGGTCGGCCTCCTCCAGGTTGGCGCCGTCGAGGTTGGCGCTCTTGAGCTCCGCCTTGCGCATCCGCGCGCCGCCCAGGTACGCCTCGGTGAGCTCGGCGTGCGCGGCCAGCACCCCGTCGAGGTCCGCACCGCCGAGGTTGGCGGACTCCAGCGTGGCGTTGGTCAGGCGCGCGCCGGCGAGGATGGCGTTGGTCAGGTTGGCGCCCTCGAGGTTGGCGCGAGAGAGGTTCGCCCCCACCAGGCGAGCCCGCTCGAAGTTCGCCGCTTCCAGGTCGGCCTTGTCGAGGTTGACCTCGGTGAGGTCGGCGCCGGCGGCGTACGCCTCGCGCAGGTTGGCGTTGCGCATGTCTGCGCCACGCAGCTTGGCGCCCTCCAGCTTGGCGCCCTCCAGGTCGCAGCGCCGCAGGTTGGCGCCCTCCAGCGAGGCGTTGGAGAGGTCGAGGTGCCGCAGGTCGGCGCGCTCGAACGACTCGCCGAGCTGCACCTTCTTGAGGACTTCTTCGCGTGTCAGGGCCGCCATGTCAGATCCTCCGGGCGCTCACGCGCCCTTGTCCTGTCGACGGGGACTCCCGTCGCCCGCTTGTGGACGGGCACTCCCGTCGCCTGCTTGCAGCCGCCCCGAGGCGCGCGCGCGCTGCGCCGACTCGTTGAGGTACGCCTGCAAGTCCTTCACCTTGGCCTGGAAGGGCAACGTCTCCAGCGCCCGCACCCGATCGACCTCGCCGAGGCGCGCCAGCAGCAGCGTCACCGACAGCAGCACCTCTTCGCGCTCCTGGCGCAGGCGGCGCTTGTCGGCGGTGGCCTGCTTCGACCAGTCGGAGGCGGCGCGCTCGTACTCCTGGGTGAGCTGCGACAGCGTCTCGGTCAGCTCCGCCAGCTGCGCTCGCTCGCGGCTGCGCGTCTCGTCCGGGGGCGCCTCCAGCTCGCGCTTGTAGCGGTGGAAGCGCTCCACGATGCGCGCGGCCAGCGCCGTGTCCAGCCCGGCGGCGAAGGCGATGTCGTCCGGCTTGGACGCGAAGTACATCGAGAGGTTGGTGAGCCCGGCGGCGTAGAGCTTGTCCAGGGTGACCTTGCGCACCTCGGGGACCTGCAGCAGCAGGGACTGGACGATGATCGGCTCGCGCCGGTCGCGCTCCGCCTCCAGCGAGAAGCCGTCCGGCATCACCTTGGCCAGGTCCTGGTAGGCCCTGAGCAGGGGCGCGCGCTCGGCCTCGTCCAGGATCGCCGCCGGGCTGGTCTGCGCCTCCTCGAGCGCGGTCAGGTATCCGCCGAGCGCCGCGGAGAGGTCGGCCATCTCCATCGTCTCCGCCGAACGCTTCAACGAGCGGACCGCCGGCACACAGATGGCGAGCCACTCGCGGCGCGGGTCGTTCCAGCGCATCTCGATCATGAAGTCGCGCACCGGGCGCGCGAACTCCGCGGCCAGCTCGAGGAACAGCTCGCGCACGTCGGGCGCGGCCATGCCTCTCTGCACCGAGGGCACGCCGTTCGGTCCCCCGAGCACATCGGAGCGAACGATGCTGTCGAAGCCCTCGTCGAGGTCGTCGAGCATCTTCTGGAACCCGCTGTCGCCGCTGCTCTTCGCGCCCGCCGGTGCCAGCGGGGTGGCGTCGAGCGCGCTGACCTGCGGAACCAGCGGCGTCGGCGCGTCGTGGCGCGGTTGCCGCTCGGAGAGCGGCGCCATGGTCAGCGGTTGCTGAGACGTGGCGACGGGCGCCGGGGCGGCTTGCCGGCCGATGCAGGCGCGGCGCTGCCGGCGGCTGGCGGCGCAGGCGAGGCGCCGGCGGGCGGCTGCTTGGCCGGCGCGGCGCCCTTCGGCGGCGCGCCCGGCTTCTTGGCGACAGTCTTGGGCGCGTCGCCCTTGGTCGCGGCGGTGCGCCTTGCCGCCCGTCGGCACGGGCGGCACGGGCGGCACCGCCGGCGGCTGCCCGAGCGCGCTGCGCAGCGTTGGCTCCTTGGTTCCGCGGGGCCGCTGTGCGGTGGGCTGAGGCGAGGTCCAGGTCTCGTTGGGGGCGAACAGCTCGGCCAGCGCAGCGTCGGAGAGGCTCGGCCGCAGCTGCGCGGAGGACGAGGGCGAGCGGGGAGCGGGAGCGGGAGCGGCAGGATCGCGCGCCGGGGCGTCGCTGGTGAAGGAGTAGCGGCCCGCGGTGCTCGCCGTGACCGGTTGCTGCGTCGCCGTCGCGCCCGCGGCGGGCGCCGCGCCAGCTGGCTGAGGACCGATGGGGTTGCCGCATTCACCGCAGAACGCGGCGCCTGCCTCGGAGGTCGCCCCGCACTTGGCGCACTTCCTCAAGGCCGCGGCGGCATCGTCGCCGTCCCCACCCTCCTGACCCTTGCGAAAGAGACGAGAGAAGATGCTCATCAGGAGCCTTCGACCTCCGCCGACGCGAAGCGCATCTCGGGGTGAGCCTGTGAGTATACATTTTTCGCCGATGACCAATGGCCAATCGACCACGCTCGTCGTCGTGCTGTTCGGGGCTGTCGCACAGTCTCGTTCAACGTGACACTCTTGCCGTCCTGCCGGCACGTACCGCGCGCCGCGGCACGCCTGCGCGGGCGCGGTGCGCGCCGCAGGCACCGATCTCGGTCCTCGGGCGCGAACCTTGAGCGGCTTCGTTCGGGCCCGCGCTCGCCGCGCCTGCCTACATCGGCCTTGCGCGGTCACCGTGCTTAAAGCGCGGCGGTGAGCGCCGGGGCCGACGACAGGCCAGCGCCGCCGTCTCGGCCGGACGGTGCGCGCACGTTGCGCGGCGAGCCGGTCGTCGTCGAGGCGCGCCGGGATCGGCTCGTCGATGAACCGCCGCGCGACGCGCGCCACGTCGACGAGCTGCTGGTGGCGCGCGAGCACCTCTCCTTGTTGCTCGAGGTCAGCGAGACGCTGAGCGGCTCGCTCGATCACGAGATGTCCTTGCGCGACCTGGCGGCGCTGCTGGTGCCACGCCTCGCCGACGGCTGCGCGGTCGACGTGGTCGACCTGCCGCCGCCCGGGGTCACCGGAGAGGCGCCGCGCCTGCGCCGGCTGGTGGCGGTGTGCGCGGATCCGAGGAACGGCGAGTGGGCGAAGCGCCTCGGGTGCGTGACCCCGCCGCGCGACGGCGGCGAAGGAATCATGGCCATCGTGCGGTCGGGCCGCGCCATCCTCGACAACGATCTCGACGACGCCACCCTGCAGCGCATGGCCCGCGACCCGGATCACCTCGAGACGCTGCGCGCGCTCGGGCCGCGCTGCTCGCTGATCATTCCCCTCATCGCGCGCACCCGGCCCATCGGGGTGCTGCAGCTCTTCATGGCCGAATCGGGGCGCCGCTACGAGCAGGGGCACCTGACGCTGGCCCAGGACCTGGCGCGCCGCGCCGCGCTGGCGCTCGACAACGCGCGCCTCTTCCACGAGGCGCGCGACGCGGTGCGCGTGCGCGACGAATTCATCTCCGTCGCCTCGCACGAGCTCAAGACGCCGCTCACCGCGCTGCACCTCCGCGTGCAGCAGCTGGCGCGGGCCCTGGAGCGGCCGGACCCCAGCATCCCGGTGCTGCGCGCCAAGTTCGGGGTGGTCGACAGGCAGTGTCGCCGCCTCGAGCGTCTGGTGAGTCAGCTCCTCGATGTCAGCCGGATCGTCGGCGGCGCGGCCATGGAGCTGGCAGAGGTCGACCTGGGCGCGCTGACGCGCGAGGTGTGCGCCGAGATCGAGGAGGTGGCGCGCGGCGCCGGCTCGGCAATCAGTGTGCGCACCCCGGCGCGCGGCCCGGTCGGCCACTGGGATGGCGCGCGCCTGGAGCGCGTCATCGAGAACCTCCTCACCAACGCCGTCAAGTTCGGGGGCGGCAAGCCGATCGAGATCGACGTCGACGAGCGCGACGGCACCGCGCGGGTCACCGTCCGCGACCAGGGGATCGGCAACGGCCCCGAGGACCGCGCGCGCATCTTCGAGCGCTTCGAGCGGGCGGTGTCGGCGCGCCACTACGGTGGCCTGGGCGTGGGCCTGTGGCTCTGCCAGCAGACGGCGCAGGCGCACGGCGGTCGGGTCGAGGTCGATAGCTCGCTCGGTGGGGGCTCGAGCTTCACCGTCTCGCTGCCGCTGGCGTTGGCCATCGTCTGAGCGCGCAGGAGTTTCGGCGGCGCCGCCGACGACGGAGGTTATGCTGCCGCAAATGGCAGAGCTCACCCACGACGACGACATCCGGCGCGTGCTCACCGAGGCGCGCGTGGTCGCGGTGCTCGGCGCACACCCGGAGACGGGGCGCGCCGCCTTCTACGTGCCGGACTACCTGCGCGACAACGGCTACCGCGTCATCCCCGTCAACCCCATGCTCGCCGGGGAGACGCTGTGGGACGAGCCGGTGCGCAAGAGCCTGGCCGACCTGGCCGGCGAGCGCATCGATCTCGTCGACGTGTTCCGCCGCTCACAGGCGCTGCCCGGTCACGTGGCCGACATCCTGGCCATGAGGCCGGCCCCGCACGTGATCTGGTTCCAGCTCGGCATCCGCAACGACGAGGTGGCGAAGCAGCTCATCGAGGCAGGGCTCGACGTGGTGCAGGATCGCTGCACGCTCGCCGATCACCGCCGGCTCCGCGTGCCTTCCCACGCCGGTACCTGACATCGCCGCACACTGATACGTTCGGCCGGATGACCGGGCCGCAGGCATCGAGCCGTCCCGCCGAAGCCGAGCCCGCGGTGCGCCGCGAGGAGCGCGTCCTGCTCGTCGACGACGAGCCAGACCTGCTGCAGCTCCTGGCCTTCAATCTCGGCGAGGCCGGCTTCACGGTGGAGGCGGTGGGCACCGCCGCCGCTGGCCTGGAGGCGGCGGCACGGCAGAAGCCGGCCGTGCTGCTGCTCGACCTCATGCTCCCCGATCTGCCCGGCACCGAGGTCTGCCGCCGCATCCGCGCCGATCCACACCTCGGCGACGTGGCCATCCTCATGCTCACCGCGCGCGGCGACGAGCACGACCGCGTGCTCGGCTTCGAGGTCGGCGCCGACGACTACGTGATCAAGCCATTCAGCGTGCGCGAGCTGGTGATGCGAGTGAAGGCCCTGGCTCGGCGCGCGCACGAGCGCGTTCAGGCCCAGTCGCGCGTCGACATGGGCCGGCGCCTCGGCTGGCGCGGGCTGTCCATCGATCCGGTACGCCACCGCGTCTTCGCCGACGGCGAGGAGCTGTCACTGCGACCGCTGGAGTACAAGCTGCTGGCCATGCTCCTCGAGCACCCGGGGCGCGTCTTCAGCCGCGGCGAGCTGCTCGAGGAGGTCTGGGGCATCACCGCCGACATCACCACCCGCACGGTGGACACGCACGTGCGGCGGCTGCGCGAGCGCCTGGGGCCTTACGGCGAGGCGGTGGAGACGGTGCACGGCTTCGGCTACCGACTCCGCGAGGCGTGAGGCGCCGGTGCGCCTCGGCTTCCGCAGCAAGCTGCTGGCCAGCTACCTGGTGCTGGTCGTGGTGGTGGTCGCCGTGGCGGTGGTCGACCTCAACCGATCGCTCGGCGCAGATCTGCTGCGCCAGCTCGATGACCGCCTCGAGCAGCAGGCCATCGGGGCTGCGCAGTGGGTGAGCAGCGGGCGGCGGCACACCGACCGCCTGGCCGGGCGCCTGGCAGCCATCGTCGGCACGCAGGTGACCATCGTCGACCAGAGCGGCGCGGTCATCGGTGACGCCGCGCCCGACGGGAGCACGCCGGACGAGACCGGCAACCAGGGAGAGCAACCGGAGGTCGCCGCCGCCCGCGCGGGCAAGACCGGCCGCGCCACCCGGCGCTCGCCCGGCAGCGGCGAAGAGATGACCTACGTCGCCGTGCCCGCCGGCGACGACCTGGTGGTGCGCCTCGGCCAGCCGCTCTCCGGCATCCAGGCCACGGTGCGCAGCATGCGGCAGCGACTGTTCTTCGCCGCCGCCCTGGCGGCGGCCGCGGCCCTGGCGCTGGCGCTGGTCGCCTCGCGCGTCGCCGCCGCACCGCTGCGCGCCATGACGCGCTCGGCAGAGCGCATCGCCGAGGGCGACTATCAGATCGCGGTGGCCAGCGACTCGCCCGACGAGCTCGGCGCGCTCTCGCGCGCGCTGGCGTCGCTGGCCGGCCAGCTCGAGGGCCGCATCGGCGACCTGACCGCGGAGCGCGATCGCCTCTCGGCCATCCTGGCCGGGATGGCCGAGGGCGTGCTGGTGACGCGCGGCGACGGGCAGGTCATCGTCGCCAACCCGGCCGCCGCCGCCATCCTCCGGCAGGACGGAGCGCTGGTGGGTCGGACCATCGCCGAGGCCGTGCCCGAGCCCTGGGTGCGCGACGTGCTCGACGGCGCCGCGCGCGGGGGCGAGACGCGCGAGGCCGAGGGGCCGGCGGGTGGGGACCGCCACCTCGCCGTCTACGTGCGCCCGCTGGCGCAGGGCGCCGGCGGCGGCACCGTGGCCGTGCTGCGCGACATGCCCCAGCTGCGTCGCTTCGAGACCATGCGCCGCGACTTCGTGGCCAACGTCTCGCACGAGCTGCGCACGCCGGTGACCGCCATCCAGGGCTACGCGGAGACGGTGCTGCGCGGCACGGCGGATGCGGCGACCACGCGCCGCTTCCTGGAGACCATCCACCGCCACGCGCAGCGCGTCGGCCGCCTTCTCGAGGACCTGCTCCGCCTCTCCAGCCTGGAGGCCATGGACGCGCAGGAGGCGGTGCGCGAGCCGGTGCCGCTGCGAGCGGTGGCCGATCAGGTGGCGCAGACCGCGCTTCTGCGCCGCCGCACGCCCGACGCCGACATCCGGGTGGAGATCCCGACCGACGCCGTGGCGCTCGGCGATCCGGCGAGCGTCGAGCAAGTGCTCGAGAACCTGGTCGACAACGCGCTCAAGTACGGCCGCGCGGGTGGCACCGTGCGCATCGGCGGCCAGCGCCGCGCCGACCGCCTGGAGATCTCCGTCGCCGACGACGGTCCGGGCCTCGAGCCGCGTCACCTGTCGCGCATCTTCGAGCGCTTCTACCGCGCCGACCCCGGTCGTTCGCGCGAGATGGGCGGCACCGGGCTGGGGCTGGCCATCGTCAAGCACCTGGTGGAGGCCATGGGCGGCCGCGTCGCCGTGGAGAGCGAGCTGGGCCACGGCTGCCGCTTCGTCGTCGAGCTTCCCGCGGCCCCCGCCGCCCGCGCCACCTCTTCCTCGCCGCCGGTGGCGGCCGCCGGGCGATGAACTTCCTCCTCCATCGTCACCTCGCCGTGCGCGACCTGGGGTCCGGTGCCGCCGGCATCGGCGCCATGCTCCCCGACCTCTGGCGGATGGCCGATCGGCGCGTGCGACCGCGGCGCACCACGCTGGCGGAGGCGCGGCCGGCGCCCGGCGACGGCATCGTCGGCGAGGTCATGGAGGGCGTCGAGCACCACCTCCGCGCCGACGCCTGGTTCCACCGCGCGCCGGTGTTCACCGAGGGCGAGCGCCTGGTCGGCGACCGCCTCCGCGCTGCCGGGACGACCGCCGGGCGCATGAGCCTGCTGGCGCACGTGGTCTGGGAGATGTGCCTCGACGGGGCGCTGCTGCGCCGCGAGGGGCTCGCGCCGGTCCTCGCCGCGCTGCGCGCAGACTTCGAGCGCACCGCCGCCGCCGCGGAGCGCGCGGCGGACCTGCACCACTGGCTGCCCACGGCTCGACCGGCCGAGGAGCGAGACGCGTTCCTGGCGCGAATGCATCGCCTGGCCACCGAGCTCGCGCGGGGACCCTGGATCGAGGGCTACCGGGATCCGCTCGGGCTCGCCATCCGCGCCGCCGGTGTGCGTGTGCGCCTGGGCTTGGCGCCGCTCGACCCCGACGATCAGCGGCGGGTGGCCGATGCGCTGCAGCCGACGCTCGAGCTGTCGGACGCGGCGGTGGAGGTGGTGCTCTCCGGGCCGAGCTGGGGCGCCGGCGAAACGTGAGCGCAGGAGGCACGCCGCGGCGATTCCGCCTCGGCGGACGACCCGGTCAGCGCCTGCGCCGCTTCCCGCCACCGAACTGACACATGAACGACACCGACGCAGCCGAGCTTTCGGCGACGCAGATGCTCACCTCGACCCCGAGCTCCGTGCGCGCCCGGCGCGCCCCCCGTGTCCGCCCTGCGATGGCGCTACGCAGCGCGACAGCACGCTGGGTGCCGCTGCTGGCCTGCTTGCTGATCCTCGGCTGCGATAGCTCGCCCAGCCGCGATCACCCGGGTGGCGCTGCTCCCGGCGTGTCCGCGGCGGCGCCCGCCGCCGACACCTTCACGCTGACCGTCGTCTACGGCAGCGAGAAGAAGACGTGGCTCGAGGAGCAGGCGAAAAAGTTCGAGGCCTCGGGCGCCCGCACCAGCGCCGGCCGCCCGATCCGCATCGACGCCCGCGCCATGGGCTCCGGCGAGGCGGTGCAGGCCATCGCCGTCGGCGAGGTGAAGCCACACGTCTTCAGCCCGGCCTCCGGCGTCTACGTCCCGCTGCTGAACGAGCGCTGGCTCGCGGCCAGCCCCGGTCGTACCAAGGCGCTCGCGCCCCCGGGGCAGGCGCTGGTGCTGTCGCCGATCGTCGTCGCCATGTGGAGGCCAATGGCCGAGGTGCTCGGCTGGCCCGGCAAGTCCATCGGCTGGGGGGACCTGCTGCGTGTCTCCACCGATCCCAAGGGCTGGGGGGCGCTGGGCCATCCCGAGTGGGGCGCGATGAAGCTCGGGCACACCCACCCGGAGCATTCGAACTCCGGCTTCTTGGCCGTGCTCGCCGAGGCCTACGCCGGCGCCAAGAAGACGCGTGGCCTCTCCGCTGCGGACCTGTACGACGCCAAGGTGCGCGCCTTCGTGGAGGGCGTGGAGGGCGCCATGATCCACTACGGCAAGTCGACCGGCTTCTTCGCCGAGAAGATGGTCGAGCGCGGGCCCTCCTACCTCTCCGGCGCCGTGCTGTACGAGAACCTGGTCATCGAGTCTTACGGTGGACCGAAGAAGCCCGAGCTTCCGCTGGTGGCCATCTATCCCGTCGAGGGGACGTTCTGGTCCGACCACCCGTGGTCCGTCCTCGACGCCGACTGGGTCGACGCCGAAGCACGCGGGGCCGCCGAGGCGTTCGGCGCCTTCCTGCTCGCAAAGCCGCAGCAGGAGCGGGCCCTGGCGCTCGGGTTCCGCCCGGCAGATGCCTCGATGGCCATCGGGGCACCCGTCGACGCGGCGCACGGCGTCGACCCCAAGCAACCGCAGACGCTGCTCGAGGTCCCGGATGTCGCCACCCTGCGCAAGCTGCTCGACCTGTGGCGCGGCACCAAGAAGGCCGCCGACGTGGTGATCGTCTTCGACAAGTCCGGCAGCATGAAGGGTCAGCCGCTGAGCGAGGCCAAGGAAGGGGCGAAGGCCTTCGTGGGGATGCTCGACGACCGCGACGAGGTGACGGCCATCTTCTTCGACGGGACGGTGTATCCGCCGCACGGCCCGGTGAAGCTCGGTGAAGGGCGCTCGGATCTGCTGCGACGCTTCGACGGGGTGGTGGCCAACGGCGCCACCGCGCTCTACGACGCCACCGCGCGCGCCTACGACCTCGCGCAGCAGCGCGTGAAGACCAGCCCCAACCGGATCCACGCGGTGGTGGTGATGACCGATGGCAAGGACGAGGGGAGCAAGCTGAAGCTCGAGCAGTTGCGCGGCAAGTTCAGCGACGAGAGCGCCCCGGTGAAGGTCTTCACCATCGCCTACGGCGACGGCGCCGACCCGGCAGTGCTGACACAGATCGCCGAGGCCGCCAAGGGGTCGACAGCGAAGGGCACCCCACAGACAATCGTCTCCGTGTTCCGTGACATGGGCGCGTTCTTCTGAGAACCGAGGGATAGGGGCGCGTGGCCGACGAGAAGCGCAGCACGCCGAAGGACCTGGGCAGGGTCCTCGGCAGGGCAACGACCAGCGTCGTCAACCTCGGCGTCGCCGGGGCGGCGGCCGTCGGCGCCGCCGCGCTGCACTCCTGGCCGGTGCTCGCCCTCGGGGGCGCCGCCTACGCGGCTCTGGTGGCCTGGGACATGGTGACCCCGGAGTTCTGGCGAAAGTCACGGCGCGGCGGGACGGCCTCGCCGCTGCCCGACCCGGAGAAGCTCGGCGACCCGGCGACGCGTGAGGCCGTCCGCGCCATCCGCGCCGCCGAGGCCGCCCTCGAACAGGTGCTCGCCGAAACGCCACCCGAGATCCTGAAGCACCTCACCGTCGTCCTCTCCACGCTGCGCGAGCTCGAGGAGCGCGCCGCGCGCCTGGTGCACCGTGCCGAGGCCATGGCTGGATACCTGCGCACTGCCGACGCCGGCCCGGTACGCGCCGACGTCGAGCGCCTGGCAGACAAGGCGCGGCGCGCCCGCGACGAGGAGGCTCGCTCCCAGTACGAGAGCGCGCGCGCTGCCCGCGAAGGACAGCTGCTGGCCATCAGCGACATCGAGGACGCGCAGGAGCGCATCGTCGCCAACCTCTCGCGCATCGTGGCCACGATGGAGAGCCTGCCGGCCCAGGTGGTGCGCATGCGGGTGCTCGACGATCAGGCCATGGATGCCCTGCTCGGCGACATGAACCACAAGCTGGAGCGTGTGAATGGCGAGATCCAGTCGTTCGAGGATGCCTTGAAGAACCTGGTGGAGAACACGAAGTCATGAAGACCAAGGCCGTCATCATCGCCGGCTTCCTGCTGGCGGTGGCCATCGTCCTCTGGTTGTCCTTCGGTCGCACGCCGGACAGCGGCGGGGGCACCACCTCGGCCAGCGCCGAGCCCGGCCCCAGCGCCGGGGCGCCGTCCCCTGGAGCCCCGGTGACCGAGATCTCCATGCTCTACAGCACCGAGAAGAAGGAGTGGCTGGAGGCGGCGGCCACCGACTTCCGCAAGCTGCACCCGGAGGTCAAGCTGACGCTCAAGGGCATCGGCTCACTGGAGGGGGCCCAGGCCATCCTCGACGGCAAGGAGAAGCCCACGCTCTTCAGCCCCTCCGACTCGCTGATCATGAACCTGCTCAAGGTCGACTGGCAGACGAAGAACGGCGCAGCGCTCATCGCCGACGACGGCGACTACGCGCCGGAGTCGGAGCTCATCACGCCCCTGGTCTTCGTTGCCTGGGAGGACCGCGGCCAGGCCCTGGCCAGGTCGGGCGACGGCAAGATCTCGTGGAGGTCCATCCACAAGGCGGTGACCTCGAACAAGGGCTGGCCGGCGGTGGGGGGCAAGGCCGAGTGGGGCTTCGTCAAGCTCGGGCACACCGACCCGACGCGCTCCAACTCCGGGCTGCAGGCGCTGCTGCTGATGACGCTCGAGTACTACCAGAAGACGAACGGCCTCCAGGTCAGCGAGCTGCTCGACCCCAAGTACCAGGCGTTCGTGCAGGAGATCGAGAAGGGGGTCGGCAAGTTCGAGGCCTCGACCGGCACCTTCATGACGGAGATGATCCGCTTCGGGCCGTCGAAGTACGACATCTCCGTGGTCTACGAGAACCTGGCCATCTCCCAGATCGAGAACGCGCAGGGCCGCTGGGGCAACCTCCGCGTGCACTACCCGTCCACCACGCTGTGGAGCGATCACCCGGTTGCCATCCTCCAGGGTGACTGGTCGAGCGACGCGCAGAAGAAGGCGGCGCGCCTGTGGATGACGCACCTCCACAGCCGGCCGGTGCAGGAGAAGGCGCTTGCGCACGGCTTCCGCCCCGGCGACCCGAGCGTGCCGGTGAAGACGCCCGACGGTCAGAACCCGTTCAACCGGCTGGCGCAGTACGGCATCTCGGTGGACATCCCGCCCGTGGCGCAGACGCCGGACGGGGCGGTGGTCCGCAACCTGCTCACCATGTGGAGCCGCGTCGTCCAGAGGTGAGCGGCGCCCGAGGGGCTCCGCGCCAGCGCCCTCAGTGCCAGGCGAGGAGCCGGGTGGCGAAGCGGTTGCCGAGGAGCTCGTGGTGCGGCATCACCCGCACCGCGTAGGCGTGCTCTCCGCACTCCGCCGCCGGCAGCGCTCCCTCGAAGCGGAATCGACCCGGGCCCAGCTCACCCGTGCAGCGCATGGGCGCGGCCACGCCGGTGCCCAGCGCGTGCGCGCCGTTGAGGCGGCCGTAGTACAGCTCGACCACCACCTCGGCCGGCACCAGCGCGCCGAGGGTGACCTCGGCGCTGACCCCGAGCTCGGCGCCGGCAGGAACGGCCAGGGTCTCGCCGTGCTCGTGCACGTGCTCGACCCGCACGTCCTTCCATGTGGCCTTGAGCCGCTCCTGCCAGCCAACCAGCTCGCGGGTGCGCTTCTCGCCGGCCTCGGCGAGCGAGAGCGCGCGGCGCGCACCGGGCACGTAGGCGCGCTCGGTGTACTCGCGGACCATGCGCGCGGTGTCGAAGACCGGCGCGCAGGTCTCGATGCTCCGCTTCATGCGCGCCACCCAGCCGCGGGGCACTCCCCCGCCCTGGCGATCGTAGAAGAGGGGCACCAGCTCCTCCTCGAGCAGCCGATAGAGCGCCTCGGCCTCGATGCGGTCGCCGTGCTCGGCGTCGGCGTATTCCTCGCCGTGCCCGATGGCGAACCCGTTGTCGCCGGCCCAGGCCTCCGCCCACCACCCGTCGAGGATGCTGGCGTGCAGGGCACCGTTGAGCGCGGCCTTCATGCCGCTGGTGCCGCTGGCCTCCAGCGGGCGGCGCGGCGTGTTGAGCCAGACATCGACGCCGGAGACCAGCGTCCGGGCCACGGCCATGTCGTAGTCCTCGACGAACAGCACCTTGCCGCGCAGCCCCGGCAGGCGCGAAGCACGCACGATGGCCTGGATGAGCTCCTTGCCTCCCCAGTCCTGGGGGTGCGCCTTGCCGGAGAAGACGAGCTGCACCGGCCGCGAGGCGTCGCCGAGGAGCCGCTCCAGCCGCTCGCGATCGCGCAGCAGCAGGGTGCCGCGCTTGTAGGTGGCGAAGCGGCGCGCGAAGCCGATGGTCAGCGCCTGCGGGTCGAGCAGGCGCTCGGTGGCCTCGGCCTCCTCGCGGCGGTGCTTGCGCGCCGCCTGGGCACGGAAGCGGTGACGCAGCTCGGCCACCAGGCGCGCCCGGCCGCGGCTGTGCGCCGCCCACAGCTCCTCGTCGGGGACCGCGGCCAGCGACCAGCGCGCCGGATCGATGCCCGCCTGATCCCAGTCCTCCCCGATGAAGCGCCGGTAGAGCGCGGCCATCTCGCGCCCCGCCCAGGTGCCGATGTGCACGCCGTTGGTGACGCTGCCGATGGGCACCTCCTCCGCCGGCAGCCCGGGCCAGAGCACCCGCCACATGTGCCGCGCCTCGCGGCCGTGCAGCACGCTGACGCCGTTGTATCGATCGGCCATGCGGATGGCGAGCACCGGCATGCTGAACTCGCCGCTGCTGGCCTCGGCGCGACCGATGGACATCACCTGCTCCACGGTCTTGCCGATGCCTTGGCCGAGCAGCTCGAGGTACGGGGCCACCAGGTCGGCGGCGAAGGCGTCGTTGCCGGCCGGCACCGGCGTGTGGGTGGTGAAGACGTTGCCGGCGGAGGCGGCGGCGCTGGCCACCTCGAAGCTCATCCGCCCGCCCTCCATCAAGCCGCGCACGCGCTCCAGCGCGAGGAACGCCGAGTGTCCCTCGTTCATGTGGCAGACCGTCGGCTTCACCCCGACCGCGGCCAGCAATCGCACCCCACCGACGCCGAGCAGGAGCTCCTGGCGGATGCGGTGCCCGCGATCTCCGCCATAGAGGGTGTTGGTCAGCGCGCGGTCCTCCGCGACGTTGGCGTCCAGGTCGGCGTCGAGCAGGTAGAGCGGGACGCGGCCCACGTCGGCGCGCCACGCCTGCAGCGTCACTTCGCGGGTGCTCGCGGCAACGCCGGCGGCGGCCGGCGCCGGCATGGAGACGCGCACGCTGACCGGATCACCGCGCTCGTCGCGCACCAGCTCGACGGGCAGGTCGTGCCAGTCGTTCGGCGGGTAGTGCTCCGTCTGCCAGCCCTGTGCGTCCAGGCTCTGGCGGAAGTACCCGAGCGAGAAGGCGATGCCCACGCCGACCAGCGGCAGCCCGAGGTCACTGGCGCTCTTCAGGTGATCGCCGGCGAGCACGCCGAGACCGCCGGAGTAGACCGGCAGGCACTCGTGCACGCCGAACTCCATCGAGAAGTAGGCGATGCGACCGATGTCCTCACCGCCGTGCTCGCGCGGGAACCAGCGCTCACCCTGCAGGTAGCTCTCCAGCGCGCGTACGCGCTGCTCGATGCGTGCCACGTACGAGGCGTCTGCGGCCGCCGCCTCCAGGCGCGCGGCGGGCAGCCTGGCCAGCAGCGCCAGCGGGTTCTGGGCGAAGTCGGCGAAGATCTTCGGATCGAGGTCGCCGAAGAGCGCGCGGGTGGCGCGATCCCACGACCAGTGCAGGTTGCGCGCGAGGCGAACGAGACCGGAGAGCGGCGCGGGGATGACGGGGACCACCTGGTAGCGGCGGAGGGTCGGCATGCGCGGGACGCTTTAGATTCCTTCGCCCACTGGACGCAAGCGCGCCGCGGCGCGAGCGCCACTACGGACCGGAATCGCCAGGGGTCAGGGCGCTTCGATGGCCTGGAACCAGGCGCGCCCCGCCTCCCCCACGAAGCGTACGTGCACATGGTCGGTGTGCCACGCCGAGGGGCGCAGCAGGTTCTCGTCGAGCAGCGTCTCGTAGACCCAGTCCTTGATCCAGCGTCGCTCGCGGAGCTTGTCGGCCGCCTTGCGGATCTCGCGCACGTAGACATCATCGGTGAAGATGCGCTCCAGGCGCGCCACCGGCGGCAGCTTGACCTTGCTCGGCGGCGGCTCGGGCATGCCCCAACCCTCGATGAGCAAGCTGAGCAGGTAGGCCAGGCGCAGGGCATCCACCCCCCGCGCGGTGCCGGGCGCGCACCCTTGCACGTCCTGCTCCACCAGCACGCCGGTGCAGTGCGCGCGCACCGTGGACGCCGACTCGTCGGCCGCGGGCAAGGCGACGTCCACGTCGCGCCCACCCTCGTGGCTGATGTGGCGAGGCCGCCCGACATCGGTGGCCGGGCGGACGCCGTCCCACTGGCTGGCGTCGGCGATGGCGATGGGGTCGCGCTTGAAGCGCAGGCGCGTCTGCCGGAACGCCGCCGTCAACGCCATGGCCACGTCGACTCGCACGAACTGGTAGCGCGCCGGGGACTGCAGCATGTAGCCGTCCTCGAGCCCGGCCGGGGCCGGCATGCCGATCAGCGCGCGCGGCGCGACGATGCCGGTGCGCAGGGCCTTGGCGGAGGGCGCCTCGACCAGCGCCGGGTCGGCGAAGCTGCGCGCCAGGGTCACCGGTTCGGCGGCGTCGACCACCACCAGCAGCGTGCGCTCGTCCACGGGGACGCGCAGCGAGGTCACGCGCGGCAAGAGGCCGTCCTCGTCCAGGGACCCGTTGGCGCGCACCCTCGCCGCCAGCGCCGAGCCGGTGAGGTCGAAGCCGAGCAGCGCGCCCTGGTTGCCGAGCACCGCCAGCGAGACCAGCTGCCCCGCCGGCAGGTCGACGCGCACCATCGAGCGCCCCGCCGGCAGCGCCAGCGACGCCTGCCCCAGCTCCAGACGCGGCTCGCGCGCCAGCGCCGGCGCTGCCGGCAGCCAGGCGAGGAGCAGAGCCAGCGCCAGCTTCTTCACTCGTGAACGACGATGACCGTCCCCTCGCCCAGCTCCGGCCCGGTGTTCATGGCGTGCCACCCCTCGGGCACGGCGGGCTCGGTCCAGAGGAAGACGCGGTGCGCGTCCACCGGCGAGAGGTTGATGCAGCCGTGGCTGCGCGGAGTCCCGAAGACGTCATGCCAGTACGCGGCGTGCAGCGCGTAGCCGCTGGCGAAGTACTGGATGTAGGGCACGTCACGGAGCACGTACTTCCCCTCGCCGCGACGGCGGGTGACGCCATAGAGGCCGTCGCCCTTCCTGGGCACGTAGTCCTCGTGAGGCAGCTCGGCGCCCTTGGCGGCCGCCTTCGGCTTCTCGGCGGGCCTGGCATCGCCGCTCTTCGCCTTGGCGTCGCCGTTCTTCGCCTTGGCGTCGCCGCTCTTCGCCTTGGCATCCTTGCCCTTGGCGTCCTTGCCCTTCTCCTTGCCCTTGCCTGCCGCGTCCTTCGACGCCGTGGTCTTGGCCTTGGGCGCGGCGGCCTTGCCCTTGCCGTCGTCCTTCTTCGCCACCGGCGCGTCGGCGGCGGGCGCCGACGCCTTGCGCGTCGGTGCTTCGTCGTCCTCGTCGTCGCCGCGCGCGGTGGTGTCGGCCTGCCCGCCGACCACGCTGGCCTCGTTGGAGTCCATGGTCGCGGTGACGTGCTTGTTGCGGATGCGGAAGGTGCCCTGCACCGTGGCCGTGGTGGTCTTCGGATCGGCGATCCCCGCCTTGCCGGTGGAGACCAGAGTGGCGTAGACGGGCTTCTTGCCCTCCCAGAGCACCAGCGTCTGGTTGCCGAGGGAGACCTCGATCCACTTCTCGCCCTTGTTGGCCGCCTCGGGCCAGGTCGCCGGCGCCACCGCCAGGCCCACGTCGAGCTGGTGCAGCCAGCGCTTGTCCTTGGTGCGGTAGTACTTCACGCCCTCCACGGTGCGCATCTTGCCGGTCAGCGCGTAGGCGCCGCGATGCTCGGCCTCGCCGCTCGGCGTCACCTTGCCCTTGACGATCTTGTAGAGCCGCGCGCCCTGCGCACGGACGAAGGCCAGCGGCAAGGTGAGCTCCGCGTCGAGCTCGGTGCCGTGGAACGGCGAGCCGGTGTCCGGCTTGACCTTCGAGGCCGGCGCCAGGCGCAGGTCGGTGGTGATGGCGAAGCGGCGCTCCAGCGATTCGGGCCCGGTCGGGAACGAGCCGATCAGCGCCAGACCCGTCTTGCGCCGGGCGCGGTCGGCGAAGACGCTCGTCGGCCCGACCTCGAAGTCGCTGATGTTGGGGATGGCCCGCTTCCCATCGGCGAGCCAGAACGGCGGGGGATCGACGTCACTGTCGCCGCCGAGCAGCACCCCGAGCGGCGTCTCCAGCGAGTTCTTCTCCAGCCCGAGCTCGCCGAGCTTCTTCTCCGAGCGCGGCACCCCGCGCTCGTCGATGGCCACGTCGTTGGCACCGAGGATGACGCGTGACACGTCCGCCGTGTTGTCCTTGAACCAGTCGAGGTGCTCGTCGAGCTTGAACTCGCTCTTCTTCTGCTCCTCGGCCGTCGGGATGCGCAGGTAGAGCGGCAGCACCGCGCGCACGAACCCATACCGGTACGGCAGCGGCGTCTTCAGGTTCGGCCCCCTGGCCGCGGCGCGCAGGATGGGGCTCTCCAGCTCCGTCGTCGTCTGGTCCCCGCACACGTACCCGGCCGGGAAGATCTCCCACCACCCACCGGGACACCCCGCCTTGCCCGCCGGCTCGTTGCCCTTGCGCCCGACCTTGGCCCCGACGCGCAGGTACCCGAGCTTCTTGGACGTGTCCCGCGGCTCCGAATACACCGTGGCCACGAACGCCGTGATCCCGAGCATCGGCGTCGAGGGCGGCAGCACCGCGGGCACCGAGCTGGCCCCCTGCGACCCCGCCGGCGCCGGCGCCGCATCCGCGCCGGCCTCCGCACCCGCATCCGCGCCGGCCCCCGCGCCACCCTTGCAGGCCGCGAGCCCCACCAGCGCCCCGAGCGCCCAAGCCGACAACCGGAACTTCATCAGCGGCGCCACCACATGCCAGCCCGCCCCGCGGGACGCAACCACCCACGCCCGCCCGCTGCACACCCGACCAGGATGCGCTCCGCGACCTCGGGGACCCACTTGCCCGCGAGGGGCGGCGGGCGGGGGAGCCACCGTGCTCGGAGCAAAGCCGACCTGGCCGTGACGCGAGCGCCCGGCGGCGCTCGCGCCGACGGGGTACCCGTTTTGCTCCTCCGCGCGGTGGCTCCCCCGCCCGCCGCCCCTCGCTAGGTCACCGCGGGCCCGCTCGGAAGCTACGCTTGGCCCAAGGGGTTACCTGCGGCCTCGGTGACCAGCTGTGGCGCGCGAGCGACGACCGCGCTCACCACAGCGCGCCTGATCACTCCAGCCTTTTCGGTGCCAACGACGAGCCCGCGATCCCGCTCAACCAAACTTTTCCAGACTATGCGCACTGTCTTTCGCGCGGAGCGCACGACATCGCAGCGGCGCGTGCGAACCCGTTTGCTTTTCGACGATCCGGTTCCCTAGTCTGGCCCCCGATGCGATTGCACACGCTCCGGGCGCTGGTGGGCGCCGCCCTCGCGCTTTGCGTCGTCATGCTTGCGGCGCTTCCGGCATGGGCGGCCAACAAGTCTCTTGTCGTCTACGTCGAGGGCCCCGACGCCTCGGCCGCGCGCGAGCGCGTCCTGGCCGTCGTTCCCAAGAACCTCGATGTGGTCGACCCCGACAAGTTCAGCAAGGCGCTGAGCGACGCGGGCCAGAAGGGCCAGATGGGAATCACCATGTGGCTCCCCAAGAAGAGGGACAAGCAACTCAAGGCCGTCCGCGACGCGCTGGAGAAGGTCGGCGCCGACGCGGCCATCGTGGCGCGCACCCGCAAGGGCAAGGGTGGCGTCCCCGAGCTCTACGTCCTCTACGTCGACCCCATCCCGGGCGACCTGGCCGTCGACGAGGCGGTGAGCATGAAGGGCAAGGACGAGGACAAGGACGCCGCCATCAAGGCCGCGGTGGGAGACGCCCTGGCGCAGCTCGCCCCCGAGGAGGCGCCCGAGGAGAAGGCCGAGGCCAAACCTGCTGGCGACGACAAGAAGGCCGACAACGAGGGCAAGGACGCGGCGGACGAGCCCGACGAGCCCAGCGACCGCAAGAAGAACGACTTCAGTCGCGACATCTTCGCCATCGGTCTGCGCTTCGAGCTCGGCGGCCGCAACTTCGAGTACAGCGACCCCATCACCCAGAACCTGCGCCCCTACTCCGTATTCGGCGTCCCGACGCTGGTCATCGATGGCGAGGTGTACCCGGCCGCCGGCACCAAGATGACGTTCGTGCGCGACCTGGGCATCGTGGCCATGTACGGCCACGGGCTCGGCCTCTCGTCGCAGACCGAGGAGGAGCCGCCGCGCAAGTTCGGCACCTCCTTCAACAAGTTCGCCGCGGGGCTGCGCTACCGCATCCGCTTCGCGGACGAGAACGCGGCGGTGATCGGCATCAGCGCGCGCTTCGGCTTCGTCAACTACACCTTCGAGCCCAAGGGGGACGACGCCGCGCAGCAGGCCGCCTCCGACGCCATCAAGGGCGAGGTGGCGAGCAGCTCCTACACCTACCTGCGGCCGGCCATCGACGCGCGCATCCCCATCGGTCCGGTGGCCTTGCTCCCCACGTTCGGGTACCTGGCCGTGCTCAGCGCCGGCGATGCCGGCCGTGACGTGTACGATCGCTTCACGGAGGAGCAGGAGGGCAACGGAACGGGCGCCGACGCCAGCGTCGGCGGCATCGACTTCGGCCTCGGCCTCGGCATCCGCCTCACCGACGGGCTGGAGGCTCGGCTGGTTGGCGAATATGCGCGCTTCTTCTATTCCTTCACCCCGCAGGTCGGCGACACGTACGTCGCCGGCGGCGCTCTCGACCAGATTTTCAGCGTCGGCGCGGGCGTGGCCTACGCTTACTAGGAGGACTACGTTGCTCACGAAGATCGCGCTCGCGGTTGTCCCCCTCACCCTCGTCGGCGCAGTGGTCTCCATGGCCAGCTGCGCCGGCACGCTGGAGAACCCCGACCAGTTCACCGACGGAGGCGCGACCGGCACGGGCGGCTCGGCTGCCGGGTGCACCATCGCCGGGTTCGACATGGAGGAGCGTCTGCTGGACACAGCGAAGCCGGCCGGTTGCGCCACGATGAGCTGCCACGACAGCGCAACCTTCTTCGACTTCACGGCGCCGGACCTGGTGGAGCGGCTGCAAGGGGGTGCAACGCTGGGCACCTGCATCGGCGACCCTCTGGTCAACACGGCCGACCCGGAGGCGAGCGTCCTCTACATCCGCCTTGCAGGTGGGGCGTGCGGTTCGCAGATGCCGTTCAACCAGATGGACCACAACTTCACGGACGGTGAGCTGGCGTGCGTCCTGGAGTGGATCGCCGGCCTGGAGGGCGGCGCCGGCGGGGGCAGCGGCGCCGGCGGCGACGGCTCCGGCGGCGAAGGCGGCGGGTCGGGCTCGGGTGGCGGCTCGGGCGGCAGCGGCGGCGGCTGAGCGACGGCCACCGACGGACGACTGCGCCGGAATCGAGGGGGCAGAGCGGCCCAAGCAGCTCGGCGCCGTCAGCGACTCACTCGCACATGCCGGCGCCGTTGCAGTCCTTCGGGCCATTGCAGGACCCATCGTCGACGCCATCGGGGGTGAAGTAGCACTCGCCGAAGTGGCCGGCGACGTCGCAGTCGAGGCAATCGGTGTCGCACTGCGAGACGCAGCAGCGACCATCCCGGCAGAAGGTACTGACGCACTCCGAACCGGTGCCGCACGTCTGTCCGTTGACCTTCTTGCATTGCTGGGCGCTGTCGCAGGCCATGCCGGCGCCGCTGCAGCTGCTCGGGTCTTGCTGGCCCGTCGAGTGGTTCTGGCACGTCCCGTTACCGTTGAGGTTGCAGCTCGCGCACGTGGAGCAGCTCGAGGTGGTGCAGCAGACGCCGTCGACGCAGTTGCCGCTCGCGCATTCGCCGCCACCGCTGCACGAGGAGCCCGGCGCCTCCCGGCAGGTGCCATTGGGCGCGCAGGCGTAGCCGGCCTGGCAGTCGCCGCTCCCGGCGCAGCTGGTATTGCAGGCGTTGCCCGCGGAGTTGCAGCTGAAGTTGCCAGAACAGGTGCTCATCGCGCCGCCTGAGCACTGGCCACTGCCGTTGCACGTCTTGCCGGGGGTGAACGTCGCGCCCACGCACGTCGCTCCGGGGCAAGCGCCGGGGTTCTGCCCGGCAGGCACGTTCGTCACGATGCACATGTTGCTGGTGCACGCCCTGGTGGTGCACACGTCGGGCATGCCGCACTGAGCGGTGTCGTTGCACTGCACGCAGCTCCCGGCGGAGTTGCAGTACGTCCCCCCATTGGCGCTGCAGGAGTCGTTCAGGGCCCGATTCACCTCGACCGGCGCGCCACCGGAGCAGTTCGGTAGTTTGCAGTCGGTCCGGTCGCCGTCGCCGGGGAGGTCGCCGTCGTTGGCCCCCGACACCTCGTTGCCGTTGACGTCGCAGACGATGGCCTGGCAGTCCCCGGCCGGGTCCAGCGTCACGATCGTCCCCACCGGCTCGTTGATGAGCTCGCACTCCTCTTCTGGCTCCTTGCAGTTTGGCGTCCGACAGACGGTGTCCTCTCCGCAGTCGTCGGCGTCGCTGCAGCCGACGCAAACAGCCCGATCGTTGCATTCACCGTCGCTGTCGCCACATGGCTGGCCGGTGCGCGCTGGGAACGTGGGCTGACCGTCGACGCACACGTTGTCCGTGCACTCGTTGCCGTCTTCGGGGGTCTCGCTGAGGCTGGGGACGGTCGCCTCGACGGATCCGTTGCAGATGTCCTGCAAACAGTCCTGGGGATTCTTGTCGGGCAAGACGAAGGCGTGCTTGCCGGTGAAGTCGCACTTGCCCTCGTTGCACTGCCCGTCGGTGCACGGGTTGCGGTCGTCGCAGTCACCGCCGGTCTCGCAGATCACCTCGCACACGCCGTCCTTGCAAAGCCCGTCGGCCTGCCCGAGCTTGCACTTCTC
The DNA here is from genome assembly GCA_037720395.1 of Polyangiaceae bacterium. Taxonomy (GTDB): domain Bacteria; phylum Myxococcota_A; class Polyangia; order Polyangiales; family Polyangiaceae; genus JBBJMR01. Next base: position 11,757 of record JBBJMR010000007.1, on the reverse strand, counting down.
GCCGTTGTCGACGTTCGTGGAGATGACCTCACCGCCGTCTCCGACCTTCACGCATTTGCGCGTGGTGCAGGGGTTGAGGTCGTCCACATCGTTGTCGTCGAACACCTGCCTGGTGATGCCCTCGTCGCAGATCGCCTGGAAGCAATCGCCAGGGATCTGCGTCGGCGCCCGACCATCCGGCTGAGACGCTGACGCGCAGCCGAGGTTCTCGCAGCGCCAGATCTGGCACGGCTGGTCGACCTTCACGCAGTCCACGTCCTGCTTGCACTGCGCCGCCGACCCCTGCGTGTCGAGCCCGCATCCGCCGAAGGGGCTGACCAGGGCCGCCGGCAGCGCGAACGCCAGACCGAGCCGTACCCAGCGCTCCGCCGAACGGGTCCTGCCAAGCATCCGTCCATGATGCCAGAGCGCCGGTGGCGCGGCTCGGGAATTGGTCGGGTGCCGCGTCCGGCACGCGCTGCGCTCGGCGTGGTGACGGTCCTGCAGCAGGCCCGCGAGCCCGGTCACCCTCGTTGTAGACTGTTGCCCGGATGTTCTGGCGGGCGCGCTCCTTCTGGCTATCGGTAGGTGTGGTGGCGTACGCCGCCTCCGCGGCGCTGCGCGCCTCGGGCGGCTCCCCGGCACGGGGCGCCCTGGCCGTCCTGGCCCTGGCGCTGATGCCTGCGCTCCTGGCAGTGGTGTGGACGATCACCGATGGCGAGCGCCCGCCGATGCGCCACGTGGCCGGTGCGGCGCGGAGCGCGGCGCGCGGCAGCCACCGGAGTTGCCATCGCCGTCGCCGCGCGCACCGGTCCCCCCGACGCCCTGCTCGGCGCCCTGGGCAACGCGGGCGTCGGGGTGACGGCCTTCGCTTCGCTGGTGGCGCTGGGCCGGATCACCGGCCCGCGGGGCATGGTGGAGCCTCCCCCGCAGGCGCGCAGCCTGGACGCGGCTGCGTTCTCGGCGCTGCTCTGGACGGTGGCCACCGCGCTGCCCGCGGTGGTGGCCGCGTCCAGCGAGCGCGCCCGGGCCGTCGACCCGCTGATGCTCGACGGCGCCACCGTGGCAGCTTCGCTGGGCACCCTGGGGCTGCAGCTGGCCAGCGCCGCGCGCGTACGCGCGCTGCGTCGCCTGGAGCCCGGCGTCGGCGATCGCGCCTGGGCCGCGCTCTGTCTCACCCTGACGGCGACCTCGATCGGGATCGGCGGTGCAGTTGTCGGCGTGTTGCCGCCAGAGCGGGTGCTGCCGCTGGCGGCGCTGGCCTCGGCCGCGAGCGTGGTCCTGACCGTGGCCAGCCCGGAGCCGACGCAGGTGTCGCGTGGCCTCCGGATCACCCTGGCGGTATCCATGCTCTGTGCCCCGCTGGCGCTCTTCGCCGTGTACGTCGCCGCGCAGGCGCCGGCGCAGGCAGGCGCCGTGGTCTTCCTGGCCTGCACCGGCACCGCGCTCGGCGGCCTGGCCGCGCCGCTGCTGGCGCGCTGGTTCGCACCGGAGGCGGCGCGCTGGCTCTCGGCCTTCGAGGCCGCCACCCGCGCGGCCATGAACCCCGATCCGGACGCGGCGCTCGAGGCGGCGCTGTCCGAGCTACGCGACGCCTCGGGTCGCATCTTCCGGGCTCGCCCCTGGGGCCTGCCACCGCGCAAGGCGGAGGCGGAGCGCGGCAAGCGCACCTCGCGCCGCGCCATCGCCACGGTGATGCCGCACGACCCCGACGCGCCCCCGGAGACCGCAGCGCTCTACCGGATCGTCTCCGGCGACAGGGTCAGCATGGACCGCGCCGGGTACATGCAGCTGCAGAAGGCCTCCGTGCCGCAGCGGCTCGTCGACCTCTGCACGGGCGAGCCGGAGGCGGTGGTCTCCGCCGAGGCGCTGCGCGCCGTCGAGGTGCGGCGCCCCGAGGTCCGGCCGATGCTCGCCTGGCTCGAGCAGCGCAACGTCGCCGTGGCCGCGCTGCTCGGAGACGAGAGCGGGCCCATCGGCATGCTCACCGTGCCCCGCGGCGCACGCACCGCGCCGCTGACGCTCGAGGAGCTGCGCGCCCTGCGTGCGCTCGCCGATCGCCTCGCCGCCGTGCTCGGCGTCTCGGCCATGCTCTCGCGCTCGCGCCAGCGCGAGGCGGAGGCGCGGGCCGATGCCGAAGCCCAGCGGGTGCGCGCCGACGAGGCGGCGCGCAGCCTGGGTGCGCAGACCTCGCGCCTCCAGGCGCTGGCCCGCGCCCTGGAGAGGCCGGCGCGCGCCGCCGCCTACGGCCCCGCGGCGCGCACCGCGGTGGAGGAGCTGGAGCGTCTCGCCGCCTCGGCCCGCGCGGTGACCTTGCTGGCCGCGCCCGGCGTGAACGTGGCCGCCTGGGTGGCGCTGGTGCACCTGGCATCACCGCGACGCGCTGGGGTGCTGGTGCTCGTCGACGGCACCGATCCAGCGCATCACGACCTGACGCGGTGGCGCGACGACGATGCCTCGCCCCTTCGCGTGGCCAGCGGCGGCACGCTGGGCGTCCTCGATGCACACGCCCTCCCGGGTGCGGTGCAGAGCTGGCTCGCTGCGGCCACGCCCGACGACACCGGCCTGGTGGTCAGCGTGCCGGCCACCGTCGACTCCCTGGTCGCCGCCGGCCGCTTCGACGAGCGCCTCGCCGACCGCATCGGCGATCGCGCCGTGGCCCTGCCGGTGCTCGCCAACCGCGGCGAGGACCTGCGGGGCCTGTGCCTCGATCACCTGGCGCGCATCGGGGTGCGGCTCTCCGGACAGCCGCTGGGCATCGACCCGCCGGCGCTGGCGCTGCTCGCCGAGCACGCCTGGCCGGGCAACGACGTCGAGCTCGAAGCGCTGCTCCTGCGCGCGGCGCGCGCGGCCACCGGCACGGTCATCGGCGTGCCCGAGCTGACCGCAGCCGGCTTCTTGCCGGTGGCCACGGAGCGTAGCCGGGAGCGGCCCGCTCGCAGCGCCGGCCCCATCCCCATCACCCGGCGCCGCCGCCGGCCCTAGCGCGCCCGCCGGCGAGCGCCGCGCGTCGCTTCAAGCGCGGGCGGTGCGGCGCGCGGCCGCCCCCTCGGCCACCTCGCGCTCGAAGGCCTCGGCCAGCGCGCGCGCCGGCGCAAACGCCGCCGGCACCTCCGCGGTGGCGCGCCGCAGCGCCTCCTGGACCTGGACGGCGGGCAAGGGCGCGATGGCGCGCCAGGCGAAGCTCCTCCCCGGCACCGTGGCCAGCAGGGAGAGCGTCGAGGCCGACCAGCCGAACTGCGGCCGGGTGCGCGTCAGCGAGGCGAGGTCGGTCAGCGGCGAGCGCGTCAGCCACGAGCCGAGCACCTCCTCGAAGCTGCCCGCGCTGATGGCGGCGATGCCCTCGCACATATCCACCAGGCGCACCGGCTGCTCCTCCACGCGCACCCGGCGCAGCTCGCGCCATCTGAGCAACCGGCCTGCCGGCGGCTGGCCACGGAAGGTGGCCTGCCCCGTCCACCAGCGCACGGTGGTGTCGGTGCGGGTCAGGTCGAGCGCCGCTGCGAAGGTCGCATGCCGCGCCAGGGCCTCGCCGAGATCGCGCGGCGCCGGCACCTCTGCGCAGAGGGAGCGCACGCTGTCGAGCAGCCGCTGGTGTCGCTTGCGCGTCAGGCCGCTGGCCAGCTCGTGATTGCTCACCTGGACCAGATCGTTGAGCGCTGCGACCAGCGCCCACTCCGAGGCGGAGACGTCGGGCAAGGTGTCGACGGGTGCCAGCCGCCGCGCGCGGCGCACGCGCGCCACGTCGATCTGCGAGCGCAGGTCGCCGTCCGGGAGCACGAAGGGACCGATGGCCAGGGCCAGCCGCGCGCCCATTGGCTTCACCGGGCTCACCGTACCGCCCAGCAACAGCGGGCCGAGCACGCGCTCGCCGAGCTCTGCGGCGCGCTCGCCCACGTATGCGGGGTCGAGACCGGCCACCTCAGGCCTCGTCGGTGCCGCCATCGGCGGGGCCCTCGACGACCCCGACATCGCGCAGCGGGCGGATGCCGACCGAGGGCAGCACCACCTGCGGCAGCGCGGTGCGCAGCGCCGAGTCGTCGATGGCCTCGGAGGCCAGGCCGGTCCAATCCTGGGCCTCGAGCAGCGCGGCCTCGAGCGGGACGAAGGCCTCGCTCGGGACGCCGACGGCGCGCCCGTCGCGGGCGATGAACAGCACCTGCCCCGCCGGCGCGCCGAGCGCGCGGTACAGCACCTCCGGCGCCACCGCCGGGACCGCGTCGTAGCCGGCGGGCACGTAGAGTCCGGGGTGCACCTCGCGGAAGAACTCGCCCACCGGGATGCCCTCGATGCCGTTGGGCTGGCGCAGGAAGGCGCCCTGCGCGGTGAAGGCCACCCGCGCGCGGCGCAGCGTGTCCGGACCGAGCGCGTAGGCGACGTGGCGCAGGATGGGCATCTCCTCGGCGCGTATCCAGGTCGCGGTGACCGAGCGCCACGGCTCGGAGGTGGGCACCAGGCGCAGAGAGATGGCCACCGAATCCGGTGCCACCGCCTGCGGCGTGGCCCGCGCGGTGGCCACGTCCTTGCGCATCTCCACGCGCGCGAACGCGGTCACGTCGCCGAGCGCGGGCAGCTTGCCGAGCTCCAGCGCGTCCTGGCCGCGGCCGCGGAAGAGCACCAGCCCGGTGTCGGCGAACACCGGGCAGGCACGCAGGTTGACCGGGTGACGGAAGCCGACCTCCACCGCCGCGCCCGGAGCCACCGGCACGAAGACACCCATCCCGGGCGTGCTGGTGAGCAGCGGCACCATGCGCTCGGGAACCGCCGGCACGCGGAAGAGGTAGCGGCGCACCGGGGCCTCGTCGAAGCTCGACTCCGGCGGCCACTCGGCCACACCGACCTCGGCCTCCACCGTCGAGCGCACGAAGTAGTGGATGAGCGCCGGCCCCAGCCCCGCCTCGGCGCAGATCCAGCGCGCGCCCGGCTCGCGCAAGGTCGAGGGGTCGACGTGGGGCTCGAGGCGCACCAGCAGGGAGCGCACGTCGATCTTGCGCTCCACGTCGTACGACTGGGAAAACGCGTTGTGGTAGAGCGCCAGCGCCGTGTCGGTCGGCGTGATCTGCGGCACGTCGTACCCGAAGGGCGCACCCGCATCGCGGTACTGCACGAAGTGCCGGCTGGTGCCGGTGAAGGTGTACCCACCGGCCAGGCGCGCCACCTCGGCGACGCGGTCCATGCGGTCACTGCTCTCGGCGGTGAAGGCCAGCGTCACCTCGCGCCCGCCCAGCTTGGAGCGCACCACCTCGACCACCAGGGAGCGCAGGATGTCCTCCAGCGACCCGCCGCGTGTGAAGAGCGCCAGGAACGCGACCAGCCGGTCGATGGAAGGCAGCAGCACCAGGCCACGCGCGCCGAGCGCCACGCCCTTGGCGTCGAGCCCCAGGCCGGGGGTGCGCAGGCGCGTCTGGTGGACCGCGACTCGATCCAGCATGGCGCCCTCCCGTTGCTCAGCCCTGCGCGGAGCTCGTCGCGGCGGCGGCCATCTGGCGCCGGTGGGCGACGGTCACTTGTACATCTCGTCGAGCACCTCGTCCTCGCGACCCTGCTTGATGAGCCGGTCGTGACGGAAGGCCTCGTCGAGCGACAGATACGTGAAGAAGATGATGATCGGAATCAGCCCGGCGATCGGCATGTTGTCGCCCTTGCTGACGATCTGCAGGATGTACTCCCAGCCGCGCCACGTGTCCGTGAGGAGCCAGGCGATGAACCCGGCCAGGCAGGCCGCCAGGGAGAGCAGGATGAAACCCTTGTGTCGCGCGAAGGGACCCATGCGTTTCGCCGGACGTTAGAGAAACGGTCTCGGCGGGTCAAGTGCCGGTGTACGCTGGCGATTCGCTGCGGACGCCTCGGCTTCCGTCGGAGCGCCGACGGCGGCCGCCGGAGGTGGGCCGGGCATCGATGGAACCGCAGGACGCAGCCCAACCGAAATCGACCGTGGATCCTCTGACCCAAGAGCTCGTCGCCGGCAGATTCCGCGTCCAGCGCGAGGTGGGGCGCGGCGGGGTGGGCATCGTTTATCTGGCCTTCGACCAGGAGACCAAGCGCCACGTTGCGCTGAAGATCATCGCCTCGGCGGGCGTCGACCCGGTGGAGCAGGCGCGCTTCACGCGCGAGGGCCAGATCCTGTCCGAGCTCGACCACCCGAGCATCGTGCGCGTGGTGGCCTTCGGCGCGCTCGAGGAGGGCGCGGTCGACGGCAACGGCCGCCCTCTCGAGAACGGCGCGCCGTACGTGGCCATGGAGTGGCTCGAGGGCGAGGACCTCCAGGCTCGCCAGAAGCGGGCACCGCTCACCCTGCGCGAGACGCTCGAGGTCGGTCGGCAGGTGTCCGAGGCGCTGGCCGCCGCGCACGACGCCGGCGTGGTCCACCGCGACATCAAGCCGTCGAACATCTTCCTCGTCGACCGCACGGAGAGCGCGCCCCCCGTCTCCGGCGTCGCGCCCGGTGAGGCGTCGCGGCGCGCGTCCGCCGATCCGGCGCCGAGCGAGCCCGTCGATTCCATGCGCCGGGACCGGACCGTCGATCCCCTGCGAGGGCGACGGGGCGTCCAATCGGCACGCCAGGAGCCCCGCTTCGATGCGACGCAACGGGACGCGCGGTTCGGCTCCGCCCCCGGCGTGCCATCCGCAACGGCGAGCGAGCCCTCCTCGGCACAGGACAGCGCACCCACCCCGACCGCTGGCGGCGTGCTTCTTCCGCCTCCCCCACCGCCGCGCGCTCCAGTGGCCGTCGTCCCGCTGCGAACCAAGCTCGTCGACTTCGGTGTGGCCGCCAGCGACGACGTGAGGCTGACGCGCACCGGCGCCGTGGTGGGCACGCCGGCGTACATGGCCCCGGAGCAGGCGCGCGGCGACGCCAGCCCCGACGTGCGCAGCGACATCTACTCGCTCGGGGCCACGCTCTTCGAGCTCATCGCCGGGCGGCCGCCGCACATCGGCCCCACGTCCATCGCCACCCTGGCGCGCCTGGTGACCACCCCGGCGCCGCGGCTCTCCGAGCTGATGACCAACGTCCCCGATGAGCTCGACGAGCTCGTCTACCGCATGCTGCTGCACGACCGCGACAAGCGCCCGGCGTCGGCGCGCGAGGTGGCGCGGCAGCTGGCGGAGATCGCGCTCGACCCGCGCATCGCCGAGGTGGCGCGGGCATCGGTGCGCGACACCGAGAGCAGGGGGGTCCTAGGCAAGCGCTTCGTCACCACCCTGGTGGCGCTGCACGTCGGGGCCGGCGACGAGCGCAACCGCCAGCTGGTCACGCTGCGCGAGCCGGGCGCCGACGCCCTGCCGCTGGGCGCCGACTCGCTCGTCGCCCACCTCGGTGCGCGGCGAGCTCACGGCGACGAGGCGGCCCGCGCGCTGGAGCTCGGGCGGCGCCTGTGCGAGGCCGGCGCGCGCGTCGGCGTGGCCACCGGGCGCATGCGCGTCGACCTGACGCGCTCCTCCGGCGAGGTCGTCGACCGCGCCTCGGCGCTGGCGCGCGACGCCGGTCAGGCGCGCCTGGTCGCCGATGCCACCACCATGGAGCTGGCCCGCGGGCGGTTCGAGTTCGAGCTGCGGCCGAACGGCTCGGCGGTGGTCGGCAAGCCGCTGCGCGGGCGCCGCGACGGCGGCGCGGTGGCCCCCTTCGTCGGCCGCGAGGCGGAGTTCGTGGCCACGCTCTCGGCGTACGACCGCTGCATCGAGGACCAGACGCCGGTGGTCGTCAGCGTCTCCGGCCCCCCGGGCATCGGCAAGAGCCGCCTGGCGCGCGAGCTGGTCTCCAGCCTGGCCGCACGCGCCGAGCCGCCGCGCATGGTCGGGGTGCGCTGCGAGTCCTTCGGCCGCGCCCAGGCCCTCGGTGTGGCCACCGACGCCATCCGCGCCCTGGTCGGCTTGCCCAAGGGCAGCACCCTGGCCCAGGCCATCGAGGCCATCCGTTCCCGCAAGCTGCGCCACGACGAGGGGGACGTGCTCGCCCACCTCCTCGCCAACCAGCCGTTCCCGGAGGACGTCGATCAAGCGCGAGGCGAGCGGCGCCTCGACCCGCGCGGCGCGCGCGACGCGCTCTACCTGTCGATGACCGAGCTGGCGCTGCAGTCGGCGGCGCGCGAGCCTTGCGCGCTGATCTTCGAGGATGCGCAGTGGTCCGATCCCGAGTCCATCGCCTGGCTCGACCACCTCCTGGGCCGCGCCACCGGTCGCGCGCTCTTCGTCATCCTCATGATGCGCCCGTCGTTCTGGCGCGATCAGGCGCAGCGTTTCGCCGGCCGCGACCACGTCCGCGTCGAGCTCCGCCCCATGGCCCGCCGCGCCACCCGCGAGATCGCCCGCGCCATCATCGGGCAGAACCCGGCCGGCGCGCGCAGCGACGGCAGCGGCGTCGACGACGCCATGCTCGACCGCATCGCCCAGCAGGCCGCCGGCTCGCCGCTCTTCGCCGAGGAGTTGGCGCGGGTCATCGCCTCCGGCAAGGACGCCACCACCGCGCCAACCATCGAGGCCGCCATCCAGGTCAGCCTCGACGCGCTCGACGACGCGGCGCGAGACGCGATCATCAAGATGAGCATCCTCGGGCTCAGCGTCTGGGACACCGGCGTGGCCGCGCTCGGCGTGCCGGACACGCCGGGCGCCCTGAAGAAGCTGCTGGCCGCCGAGCTGCTGGTGGAGCAGCCGCAGAGCCGGTTCGCGGGGGCGCGAGAGTTCCTCTTCAAGCACGCGCTGGTACGCGACGTGGCCTACGCCAGCGCGGACGAGGACCAGCGCCGTGAGCTACACGCCTCGGCCGGCCGCTGGTTTGCGAGCATGGGCGAGGACTCGGCCACGGTGGCCCAGCACTTCGACCTCGGCGGCAAGCACGTGGAGGCCTCGGTGCACTGGGAGGCAGCGGCGCGCCGCGCGCTGGCTACCAACTCGCTGCGCGAGGCGGTGATCATGGCCGACAAGGCCCTGGTCTTCGCCGAGGACAAGCCCACCGCCTTCGCCCGCGCGCTCCTGCTCGAGCAGGCCTACAGCCGCCTCGACGCCCGCTCCAGCGAGCGCGACTCGGCCATCCGCGCCATGACCGAGAACGTCTTCGACGAGGCCAGCGAGGTTCGCACCCTCGGGGCGCGGGCGCGCTACGACGACGCCTGCGCCTCGGGTCACGACGTCGAGAAGCGCCTCGTCGAGGTTCGCGATCGCGCCCGGGCCCTCGACCTGGTGGACGAGGAGGCGAACAGCGCCGCCACCCTGGCCCTGCGCCACGCCTACGCTGGCGCGCTGGCCGACGCCGAGCGCGAGGCGGCTCACCTCCTGGCGCTGGCCGACACGCGGCATATCGTCTCCGCCGCCGTCGACGCCTACCAGGCCATGGCCATCGTCCGGCAGACGCGCGGCGAGCTGGCGGCGGCGCTGGAGGCGCGCCGCTCCGCCGCGCGCGCGGCGCGCACCGCCGGCCTGCAGGAGCGCGAGGCCATCCTGACCATGAACGTCGGCTTTGCGCTGACCACCATCGGCGCGCGCCAGGAGGCGCTCCACGAGCTGGAGTCGGGCATCGCCAAGGCGGCGGCCATCGGCAGCTCCGGCGCCGTGCGGCACGGGCGCATGCTCCTGCTCGGCTGGGCGGCGGCGTTCGGCGCCGACGCGCGCCTCGACGCCGCCCTGGCCGAGCCGCGCGCCAGCGCCGACGAGGCGGCCAGCGGCGTCTGGATGGTGCGTGACCGCGCCACCCTGGGCGTCCTCTTCTACCGCGGCTGCGAGCTGCTGCGCGGCGATGCCTCGCAGCTGCCACGCGCGCGCACGCTGCTCAAGACGTCCGCCGAGGCCTACCGCTCCACCGACAACAACGACCTGCTCCCGGTGGCGCTCGGCTTCTGGGCCGAGGCCGAGCGGCGCTCCGGCGAACCCGAGCACTCGCTGGAGATCGCGCGCGAGGCGGCGGAGCGCCTGGAGGCGGGCGCGCCGAGCCTCCTCAACGAGGCGCCGGTGTACCTGGCGCTGCACGACGCCAGCGTCGACGTCGGCGACCTGCGCGGCGCGCGCTCGGCCATGGAGCGCGGCATCCCGCCGCTGCTCAAGCGGCTGCGAGGCCTGGAGGGTACGCCGTACGCGCGGACGTTCCTGACCGGCCTGACGCACAACTCCGGGCTGCTGGTGGCCGCCGAGGCGTACGGATACGTCCCCGAGGAGATCGAACGCCTCATCGAGCAGCGCAGCTCGATGATGCCCTGACTGAGGGCTCGGCGTCGGGGGCGCGTCCCACCGAGACCGCACCGCAGCGGCCGCCGGCGCGGGTGCGGCCGGCTACTCGGCGGGCGTGCAGTCGCCTTCCGGGGGCACGAGCGCTGGCTCGTCGTCCGCACCCACGCGCGTCACCAGGCCGTCGACGAACTTGCACATCGACGCCAGGTCGCCGTCGGTCAACGTTTGACCCGCCTCGACGCACGGGCTGCCGTCGGTCCAGCAGAACGGCCCCGCGAACGGCCGGCCCACGCCGCCCTCGGCCGCCAGCTCGGCGCGCAGCACATCGCTCGCCTCCTTCAGGGTGTCGACGTGGACGGCGAAATTCGGCACGCTCTGCGCGGGGTCCACGTGGATGTCGTCGTTGGCGCCGGCGTTCGGGCCCAGCGACGCGGAGTGCGCCTGATCGATGAGGCGGCTGTAGAGCGGCCCCCAGGTCCAGTAGACGGTGCCCAGGCAGCGCGGGTTGCCGTCGCAGGCCAGGCCGTAGTTGTTGCCGATGACCCACGTCCCGGCCGGCTCCGCCGCGATGGCCTCCGCCGCGATGCGGCTGTAGCCGTGATAGGCGATCACGGTGGCACCGTTGGCGACGAGCGCCAGCGCCAGCTCGCGGTCCGATGCGACCGGTGTCGGCGTGGAATCCACCCACTCGTGCATCCAGGCCACCTCGGTGACGATGGCGTCGTTCACGCTGCGCGCGCCGCGCACGAAGGCGTTGATGTGCCGCACCACCGCCGGCGTCACGTAGGAGCCGACGACGCCGAGCCGGGTGGGCGCCGGCTCGACGTGCGCCGCCGCAGCGCCCGCCAGGTACCAGGCCTTGTAGAGGCGCGCGTAGTAGCCGTGGTGATTGCCTGGACCCCCACCCCCACCGGCGGTGAAGAACTGCACGCCGGGGTGCTGCTGCGCGAGCCCGATCATGGCGCCGTTCCAGTCCGACGAGGCCGCGAACACCGCGTCGAAGCCGCGGCTCACCGCGTCCGCGGCGGCAGCGGCGGCGGCGTCGGGAGTCGCGACGTTGGATGTCGTCTCGACCTCGGTCAGATAGGCGAGGGCATTGGCTGCGGCCTTGAATCCATCGTCGTGCGCCAGCGTCCAGTCCTGCCCGGCCCCGCCGGGGTAGAAGCTGGCGATGCGCATGGGCAGCTGGCACAGCTGCGCGCTGGTGCAGAGCGTCCCTTCGGGACACTCGTCGCCGCCCGCTTCGCAGGGGATGGCGCACACCCCGGAGATGCACTCCGAGGCCTGGCAGTCGATGTCCTTGCGGCACGCCGAGCCGACGCCCGCGCCCGGCTCGGTGCTCACGAACACCTGGCACGACGCGAGCGCGGACAGCGCCGCCGCCGCCGCCAGCGCCGCCACCACCGCCCGCGCGAGCCGCAGGGGTCGCATCCTAGAAGCGCCCCACCAGCGCGGCCCCGCCCGGGCGCACGCGCACGCTGACGCTCTGCACGCCGCCTCGTGGCGCGGACGCTCTCGAAGGCGCCGCCCCGGCACCGGTGCTCGACGACGCACCGCCGGCGAACCCGGTGAAGTACACGCCGAGCCCGACGCTGACCCCGGCGGCGCCGACGCGCACGT